>JBOFBS010000269.1:0-3591 GCA_051645725.1 Aeromonadaceae bacterium
ATGGCCAACAGGGTTTTCTTCATCGTTTTCATAACGCTCTCCTTGCTTAAATGAGTCCAGAATACACCAACTCCAACTGATGCAACTGCTTGGTTTTTCCGATATATATTAAAGGTTTAACCAAAAAGCCTGCCCGCAGGTGGTTATCTGTTCTTGATGGTCAGGATGCCTTCCGGTGCATGACTAAGCTCCCAGCACGCCGTCTTGCAATTGGTTTTTACAGTATGCTGCGACCTCGAATAACTCCGCCCTGGCGCGGTACTTCTCGCGATCCTCAGGGCCAATCACCTCGCCCTCATATTCATCACACTGGGTTGCCTGATAATTCAACGCCGCCGACTGCAGTAACAGATCCAACCGCGTGGTGGGGATCACTTGATAACGCCGACCCGCCAACACCAGATAGGAGTAAAGATCAGGCCAGTCGCTGGCAAAGCGGATATGACCAGCCCATATCAGATGCTTGCTACCGCGCAGCCAACCGAGGGTTCGTTGCCAATTCCAAATCGGTGGATAAACGGCTCCGTTTTGCATGAAGCGCTGACACGCCATCGCAGCGAACAACAGAACCACGATACTTTCCAGACTAAAAAACGAAGGACCATATAGATTGAACATCAAGACCTCGTTGAACAGAGCCAGCAGACCACCCAGCACCTGAGTCAGGTGCATGCGGGTCCGGAATAACTGCTCCATCGCCTTGCCCTGCTCCTCATCCACGGATTGGCTCGTCGCTAAAACTGCCAGTCGCCGATAGTGCCGACGGATCCCCCAGTAGCTGATGAGGACGCCCACTGCCGCACAGACTAACCCCAGCAAAATACCGATACCGAACGAGTGGCTGGCATCCAGATAGAGGAATCCAAGCCCAGAAAGTACGGAGAAATTCAGAAAGCCACACCAGACGCGTAAAAAATCCATGCCTAAAAACATAGCGATACTCCTAATGGGTGAAGGTACTGCTTAGCATCCCACAGTTCTAGCGGATGCAAGTCCCTTACACATCAACAGGTTACCACGCATTTGCATCCATTCAGATCGCCTTATACTGGTGCCGCCATAGTAAACCGACCACCATCACAGTACGGAGATGCCGACATGACCACGAATGAAAAACAACCCCAAACAGGCATGCGCCTGGGCTATCAGATTTTTGCCCTGGGGCTAGCACTTATCTGCGCACAATGGTTTCAGGAGGGGCATTGGCTGGCGGGGATCCTCGGCACCAGCGTGATCTGTTTTTTGGTCTGGCGGTATGAACGAGTCTGTCTGTTGGATGGCTACTTTAAGCAGATCTGGAACAAGCGCGCACAGGACTGAGCAAGCGGGCTGGTGTGCAAGCCAGCCCTCCCTCTGCCATCTACTCTCGTTTAGCGGATCAAGCGGAAGCTGAACTGGCCGCGCCAAGCAACGCAGCCCCATCAGGGTGCGAGCGATTTTTACGGGCTGCGATCATATGAACACAGGCGCGAGCTGTCTCAGTTAACGCCCTACATTACTGGATCGACAGTTGAACGGTTTTACCGGACCGCAATGCCATATCCACCAATGCATCCAGAGTGAAAAGCGTGGCCTGCTTGCTGAGGATGTCTGATATCCGTTGCCCAGTAACCCCGAAAAGAGCCGCCGCATCCGAGCGTGTGAGTTCTTTAGCCTGGATCCAGGCGGCCAACTCCGTCAGCAGGTGCTCTTTTATTGCCAACTTGTCCGCAATGATGCGTTCAGATTGTGATTTCAGCTCTGCGGCGAACTGAGGTTCAAACCCCAAATCAGCAAATACATTGCCGGTGGCTGACGTCACGTTTGTAGTCTGGGTATCGATGCTCATCACTTGCTCCTGATCCTTGTCTGGTGTGATTGCCATAAAGCAGAAGGCCAGCTTATGTCAGAACGGGCGCAACGCAAGAGGGCAAGAAATTGACCGGCAAACCACGGCCACCATGCAGACGTGGTTTGCAGCTCTTTATCAGCCCGGCATCCGCCGCAAGGGTAATATGTTCTCTCCAGCACCAGTTTGGCTCAGTAATCGCGACCATAACTCAAGAGCTGCTTTTTGCTCTGGCAACCGAGCCGTATGAACATAATGTGCCATTACTCCCTGCAAAGAGTGCCCCAATATCTGTTCGACAACATGAGGAGCTACCCCAACCTCATTCAGATGGGTCGCAAGGCTGCGCCTTAGATCATGCCATGTCCACGGCGAAGAGTGGCCAAGCCGCTTCCATAATCCTCGGCCAACTTGACTGACCGTTTCTGGTCGTTTGAGTTCACCCAGCAAGTAAGGTGACTGCTGAAGATCGGCGTCATCGAGTAACGTCTGCAGGAGTGGGCGAACCGCATCGGGTATAGGGCGAGTGATCTTGGCGCCACTCTTTGAGTTTTGCGATGGAACGATCCAGGTGCCAGTCACCAGATCCCATTCGCTGGGAGCCGAAAGCCTTATCTCTTGTGTTCTCGCACCAAACGACAGTAACAACAGAGCTAGACGACCGTAGTAACGGTTTGTGGTGCTATTGACCGCCCATATCCATACATCATGCAGTTCAGCCAAGCTAAGGACTCGATCTCGTTTTTTCTGCTTTTCACCGACATCCGAGACCGTCAAATCATCTAATGCATTGCTGATTGCATAACGGCGAACGCGGCAGAACTTCAATGCCTGTTTACAGTTTTGAAAACAGTATCCACAAGCCACGGGTGCTGCTTTGGCGTACTCATCAAACACGCTCAGCCAGTGCCGAGTCTCACAATCAGCCAGAGGAAGATCACCAATTCGTGGATAGACCCAACGAGCAAACTGCTGACGATGTTTTTCACTGTTAGTCCGCTTCTTTTCTGCATGATGGGTCAGCCAATACTCTAAGGCTTCTTGAACCGTAACCGGTTTGAGGCGCTCATCCTTGGCTAAACGGATCATCAGCGCAGGATCATTGCCCTCTTCCAGCCATGCTCTACATTGCGCGCCCTTCCGGCGAGCCTCGGCTAGAGACAACCCTTCGGCTTGACCTGTATAGGTCCCTAAGGTGAGATTTTGTGCCTTACCAAGGAGGCGATAGCGATACACAAAACTGATCTTTCCCGAATTCCGCCAAAGAACCGAAAGGCCGTCACGATCCGCAACCTTCCGAGGAATTTCATCGCCGTGCCCTCGTAACATACTCTTGAGTTTTGCATCTGACAGTGCCATTTTTGAACCCACACTTGAACCCACACTTGAACCCACACTTTAGTTATATCGTATTGGATTCCGGTAGACAACGCTGGACGACAGACAAGCACGGACAGATAGTAAGATAATACGGCATGAACTAATAAAATGATGTCGTAAAAAAAGACGCCAAATGGCGTCTTTTTTATTTTCAGCATATTTATCTAAATAACATATTTCTGATAATTAGTTATTTGAATCAAATTTATAGTCGCTGTTTCCAGCCATATTAAATAAGCAGATAAGCAGATAAGCAGATAAGCAGATAAGCAGATAAGCAGATAAGCAGATAAGCAGATAAGCAGATAAGCAGATAAGCAGATAATAAAATTACACTCTCTGGCAACTAAATAACAAAAGGCCCTGAATTACTTCAGGGCCTT
>JBOFBS010000270.1:0-2722 GCA_051645725.1 Aeromonadaceae bacterium
AACCAGCGGGTCGCAGGCAAGGTAGCCAGCAGGCGATAAGCAAGCAGTGAGGCGCCCAGCAGCAGTGGCACCTTGACCAACTCCCATAGAATGGAAGCGCCCTGCGGACCAAAGGTGAAGATCCATACCACCAGCATCATGTGCAGACAGTAAAGGCCCAGCACCTTGGGGGATTGGCGGGCGAGCCAGCTTCCCTTACCCCAGTCAGGATGGGCCAGCAACAGGCCAAAGAGGCCGACGGCCCAGGGCACGGAACCGAGCAGAAAATCGTGGCGAGTCAGCGGGATACCGGCAAAGGTCCGCAGAACGCAGGCTTCCAGCCCATAGAGCGCGAGTCCACCCAGCAGTAGCCACCATCCGCTGCGGGCCGACGGTTGCCACTGCTGATGGCGCAAGCGGGCCCCCATTGCCACAAACAGCAGGGAGAAGAAGGGGCCGTTACGGGTGAGCAATAGCCACTCCTCTCCCAGCAATGGCTTGGCATAGGAACCACCGAGCAGTGCCAACAGGTAGAGCCCGGCACCCAGCATGAGGGCGAATCCCGGCTTGCCAAGCCACTGGCAAAACGCCAGCAGGGTGACCGCCAGGATCAGTGCCGGCAGAAACCAGAGGTGGATCATGCCGCCGACCAGCCAGCGATTGACCGTATCTCCGAGCTGGAACTGCCACTGTGTGTTGAGGGAGTTCAGATAACCCTGTTCGATGGCATTCAGCGGATTGAAGGGCACCAGCAGGTAGACGAGGCTCCAGACCAGCCAGAGCTGGAGCAGGGGGCGGCAGTAACGCCATGCCACGCTCATCGGTGCTCCAGCACTCAGCTTGGGTTGCAGAAAATAGCCGGCACAGAGGAAAAACAGCGGTACGGCAAAGCGGCAGAGCTGGTTGATGATGCCGCTGAGCCAGAGGTAGCTCTCGCTACCCCACAGCGTGGGGTCGAAGGGGTGAGCGAAAGGGGATACGTGAATGGTCATCACGGCCAATATGGCGATTACCCGCCCACACTCGATACTGGATATGCGCATATTGCTGGCTCGAGGTTACAGGGTTGAGCCAGCACGCTAAAAGTGTGGTGTTTGATTTACAACTCATTGATTCCGTTAATGTGAATCACACTATTGAGCGGTTACATTTCGTAACGGGGTGGCGGAGAGGGTTACTTTAGGTGTGATCTGGCCCCCATTTGCGATGGCCATGGCCGGCATGAAAAAAGCGAGGCAGGAGCCTCGCTTTTTGAGTTTGCAGAGTTGATTACTCGCGCAACATGGCGCTCTGGTTGGCTGCCAGGGTTGTTCTGCCAGAGCTCTCCAGCCAGGTTTTGATCCGCTTGGCATCGGCCACCCTGTCGTTGGTGGTTTCGGCGTTCAGCAGCACCATGATCACCGGCTCGTTGTTCACCCTGGTACCCAGCACCAGACAACGACCCGCTTCGCGGATATAGCCGGTTTTGGAGAGGGTAAATTCCCACTGACCCTCGCGTACCAGCCGGTTGGAGTTGCGATAGTGAAGCTGGCTCTTGTTGGTTCGCACATAGCTCTGATCGTCGGTGGAGTATTGACGGATCAGCGGATAGGCAGCGGCTGCTGCTGCAAGCTTGGCCAAGTCCTGAGCGGTCGATACGTTGCGCGGGTTGAGGCCAGTGCTGTCGGCATAGTGGGTGTTCCACATCCCCAGCATGCGAGCCTTGGCATTCATCGCCTCGACGAAGGCGCGCAGACCGCCCGGGTAGTTGCGTCCCAGCGCTGAGGCGGCACGGTTTTCCGACGACATCAGGGCGATATGGAGCATCTCGGCCCGGCTCAGTTTCGAACCGATGGCCAGACGTGAACCTGTGCCCTTGATACGATCAACATCCGCATTGGTGACGGTGAGGGTTTCATTGAGGCGCTGGTTGGCGTCCAGTACCACCAGCGCGGTCATCAGCTTGGTGAGAGAGGCGATGGGCATCACCCGACTGCCGTTGTGCTCGGAGAGCACTTCGCCGGTTCTGTGGTTGGCGACCACGAAAGCGGCCGAATTGAGGTTGGGAATATCCCTTCGCTCCAGAAAGCTGTGATTGCTGCTGGCGGAAAAGGGGTTGGCGTGGGCACTGTCCATAGCGGCCGGCAGCATTACTGCGCCAAGCAACAGGGGAAGAAGGGAACGCATCATCATGATCTGCTCTACCGGACAAAAAACAGGGATATCTCGGTAAGTTATATGTCGTGAATTGGCGCTTCACAATGATTCTCACCTTGATATTGATAATTTGCTGCGTTGTAACCGTTAAGGCCCTGATTTGAGTATCCAAAAAGGTCTCTTTGAAGTCTTTTAACAGGCCGTTTTAGCTGATGTTAAAGGAAAAAACGGGGCCTGAAGGCCCCGCTGACTATCAGGATGAAATAGCCGATCAGTGGGCATCTTCCTGCTTGATTTTGAACCGCATGGCGATGATGACGAACAGTACCGGGCCTATGATGGTCCAGACGCCGGTCGAGATGTCACCGGAGATAAAGGGGGCGACTACGGTAAAGACATTGCCGAATGCCACTAGGATCAGGCTGACGATGGTGGCCAGCAGTACCGAGCCCGAACTCTTGAAGAAGATCAGATCCTTCTCCAGTGCCGGGTTGTGACGATAGCGATACCAGGCGTAGATGAGGAACATGTAGGGCAGGGTCATGCCGACGTTGGTCATGGTGATGATCAGTTCATAGAGGGCGGCAGCCCCTTCCGGGTTGATCAG
>JBOFBS010000271.1:0-27359 GCA_051645725.1 Aeromonadaceae bacterium
TCACCTCTAACTTCATGTCTTACATCGAGTATCGCTTTGATCAAGGTAAGACAAAGGGTGTTGACAACAATGACGCCGTATCTTTGGGCGCTCAGTACAACTTCTAAGTTTGCTATAAGTAAGATTGTTTTTCATACAATCTGCAAAGGGCAGCCCCGGTGGCTGCCCTTTTTGTTGGCATTTTTGTCGATCTCAGCGCTAGGGAATAGCGCTATTTCTTTTTTGGCGGGCCACTTCCGCGCTGGCAAAGGTTGCAATGGTGAGCTGGGTTGTTAAGCTAGCGCAACAACGACTCCTGGGCCTGATATAGAGTGATCGGGCCCTACTCTATTTATTGGTACTATTAACAAATGAAGCCCGAAACCCTCTCCTTTATCGCCTCATGCATCAAGACCATACCTGACTATCCCAAACCCGGGATCCAGTTTCGTGACATTACCAGTCTGGTTGAACACCCGCAGGCGTTTAAGGCCACGATTGATCTGCTGGTGGAGCACTACCGGCATGTGCCGCTCAATAAGGTAGTTGGAACTGAGGCACGGGGCTTCATCTTCGGGGCTCCCGTGGCTGCGGCATTGGGGCTGGGATTTGTGCCTGTGCGTAAACCGGGCAAGCTGCCGCGCTCTGTATTTGAGGAGAGTTACAGCCTGGAATATGGTGAAGACAGCTTGCAGATGCATGAAGATGCTATAACGCCTGGAGACAAGGTGCTGGTTGTCGATGATCTGCTGGCAACCGGGGGGACGGTCGAGGCGGCCGTCAAGCTGATCCGTCGCTGTGGAGGCATAGTCGAGCAGGCCGCGTTTGTCATCTCCTTGCCTGAGTTAGGGGGGGAGGCCAGGCTAAAAGCCTCTGGCGTCGAGCCCTTGAGCCTGGTGCAATTTGCCGGCGAATAATTCACAGCGATAAGAGGCGGAAGCAAAGAGGCATGGGATATCAGGTTTTAGCGCGCAAGTGGCGTCCTCATACATTCCACCAAGTCGTGGGGCAACAGCATGTGCTGACCGCCCTCATTAATGCCCTGGAGCAGGGGAGGCTGCACCATGCCTATCTGTTCAGCGGTACTCGGGGGGTGGGTAAGACGACCATAGCCCGGATCCTGGCGAAGTGCCTAAACTGCGAGCAGGGGGTGACCAGTACACCGTGCGGCGAGTGTGATAGTTGTAAAGAGATTGACCAAGGCAATTTCGTCGATCTGCTTGAGATAGATGCGGCATCTCGGACCAAGGTCGAAGACACCCGGGATCTGCTGGATAATGTGCAGTATCGCCCGGCTCGCGGCCGTTTTAAGGTCTACCTCATAGACGAAGTTCATATGCTCTCGCGGCATAGCTTCAATGCCTTGTTGAAGACGCTGGAAGAGCCACCACCTTATGTAAAGTTTTTGCTGGCCACCACAGACCCGCAGAAGTTACCGGTGACCATTCTCTCGCGCTGCCTGCAATTTCATCTCAAAGCGCTCAATCGCGAACAGATCATGGAGCAATTGGCGCGAGTACTGGATGCCGAGGGGCAAGCTTATGAGCCTCCGGCTTTGATGGCGCTGGCCAAGGCCGCAGATGGCAGTATGCGGGATGCCCTGAGTCTGACCGATCAGGCACTGGCTCATGGCAATGGTCATGTGCATCTCTCCCAGGTCTTGGCCATGCTGGGTACCCTGGACCATGGTCATTTGCATCAGATGTTGCGCTTGTTGCAGCAACAAAAGGGGCCAGAATTGATGGCCAAGGTGGCAGAGGTCACCCAGCTGGGACCTGATTTTGAACTGCTGCATGCCGAGCTGGCCTCCTTGCTGCACCGTATGGCCATGACTCAGTTATTGGGGCGCGGGCTAGATCCACTGGCGTTGGATAACGAGCCCCTGCAGGAGTTGGCCCGGCTCTTTACGGCCGAAGAGATCCAGCTCTACTACCAGATTGCGCTGACTGGACGCAAAGAGCTTCCCTATGCGCCGGATGGTCGCAGTGGCTTGGAGATGACACTGTTGCGGATGTTGGCCTTTTCGCCGCGGCGTACTCCCATTGCGGCACAATTGACACCTTCGACCCGCTCTGCAGGCGTAGAGTCGTTGGCGCTTTTGCCCCAAGGGGGGGCTCAAGCCGCGGCTAGCTCCGCGGCCTTTCCCCCCTCAGAGGTAAAAGGTTCACTCAGCCCGTCACCGACCGCTCCCTCCGAGCGCTATGCTGCCTCTGCCTCTCAGTCGGAGGATAGGCCATCGCCGGAAGCCGAAGCTCTCTTTGCCGAGCAGCGTACCTTGCTTGAGCAAGCTGCGGTCTTAGGAGATAACCATGCCCAGGAGGCTGTGCCACATGTTCAGCAGACTAGGCCAGATGTCGCGCAGAGCCCTCAGGGGGGAGATACCGAGACTCAGTTGCAGGGCTTGGACCAGGGAGCGGTAGCCGCTTCGCCTGTTTCTGGGATCTCACAACTGTTGCAGGTACGAAATCGACTGCGTAGCCAACAGAAGGCGGATCCTGTGGCCGAACCTGTGGTGCGAGAGCCGGTGCGTACGCTCCGCCCGCCTGTGGCCACCCAGGGCTCAAATCATGGGGGGGAGCAGATGGCTGCCACAGTGGTGGCGCCCTCTACGGCCAGGGCGACACCGCCCTCTCTTGAGTCGGCCAATGAATCGCTCCCGCCACCCGCCTATGCTATGGATGATATGCCGCCTTGGGATCTGCCGCCTGTGGAGGCATATCAGAATGAGTGGGAGGGAGGCCTAATGGGGGGGGGCAATGAGACGGCGGCGCCCTCTATCTCTGCGGCTCCTTCGCCCACAGCGGCTGCACCAGGATTGGTTAACGTGGCCGATGCAGTTGAGGCCAGGCCCGTGGCAACGTTGCCGAGCAATCCAGTCAGTGCCGCGCCTCTGGTTTCTGCTTCGCAAAGTTTGTCCGATGCCGATGCAAGGTGGAATTCCAATGATCTGCTCATAGGGTGCGGTGATGCATGGGGTGAGTTGATCGCCCAATGCCATTTGGGCGGACGTTTACGCCAACTGGCACTGCATTCCACTCGGCAGATAGACGGGGGGCGCTGGGTGTTGACCCTACCGGCAGAGCAGCGGCATCTGCTTTCAGAAAAAGCAGTACAAACCTTGGGTGAGACCTTCTCTGCTCATCTTCAGCAAGAGGTGCAGGTTGCGGTCGAGTTGGGGGTGCCCGGGCTAACACCCGCCCAGCTAGAGCAGCAGCGCTATGCACAATTGTGCGTAGCAGCCGAGCAAGCGTTGGCGCAAGACCCTCATATCCAATTTTTAATTCAACGCTTTGGTGCGCAACTGGATGCTGATAGTATCCTGCCACTGAAGCACTAATCGACAACCCTACAGAGAGATGAACAATGTTTGGTAAAGGTGGGATCGGTAACCTGATGAAGCAGGCGCAAGCGATGCAGGAGCGCATGCAGAAGATGCAAGAAGAGCTGGCCAACATGGAGGTGATCGGTGAATCCGGCGCCGGTTTGGTCAAGGTCACCATGACGGGCAGCCACAGTGTGCGTCGTGTTGCCATCGACCCGAGTCTGATGGACGATGATCAGGAGATGCTTGAAGATCTTATCGCCGCCGCGGTGAATGATGCCGTTCGTCGTGTTGAAGAGCAGAACAAGAGCAAGATGGGTGATTTGACCGGTGGAATGCAATTGCCACCTGGCTTCAAGATGCCCTTCTGATCACGCCTGTTACGTGATGTTTTGCTAAATGGGGGGAGTTTCCCCCCTTGTTGTTTGTGGAGTAATCATGAAGTTCAGCCCCTTGCTGGATGAGCTGATCCGGGAGTTGCAGGTCTTGCCCGGAGTTGGCCCCAAGTCAGCGCAGCGCATGGCATTTCAACTATTAGAGCGTGAACGGGTTCGTGGGCAAAAATTGGCCCACACCTTGGCTCGGGCACTCTCTGAAATTGGGCACTGCCGCCATTGCCGTACCTTCACCGAGAACGACAGTTGCGAGATTTGTGGCAACCCCAAGCGGATGGAGAATCGACAGCTGTGTGTCGTGGAGTCGCCAGCGGATGTGGCTGCACTGGAGCAAACGCACCTTTACTCCGGTCGTTACTTTGTCCTGATGGGGCATCTTTCCCCCTTGGACGGTATTGGGCCGCGGGAGTTGGGGTTGGATCTGTTAGAGCAACGCTTGCAGCAGGAGCCATGGGATGAACTGATCCTGGCTACTAACCCCACTATGGAGGGCGAGGCGACCGCCTTTTATATTGCCAACCTGGCTCGTCAGGCAGGCATTACCGTGACGCGCATTGCTCATGGCGTCCCTGTCGGGGGTGAGCTGGAGCTGGTTGATGGTACAACGCTTTCCCACTCCTTGAGCGGGCGGCGTCCCCTGGTCTAACTTCACAATTTTCACCCCCCGACGATCGGCGGGGGTTGAAAACTATCACCTTGCCCCCATCTAGTTTTGGTCGTTACAACCACTTGTATATCAAGGAAAGCAAAGATGACCGAAGCTGTTCATATGGAAACTCATGGTTTTCAGACCGAAGTCAAGCAACTGCTGAGCCTGATGGCGCATAGCCTCTACTCCAATAAGGAGGTCTTCCTTCGTGAATTGATCTCCAATGCGGCCGATGCGGCTGACAAGTTACGTTTCAAGGCCCTCTCCAATGCCGCTCTTTACGAAGCGGATGGCCAACTGCGTGTTCGTTTGCTCATCGACAAGGAGAAGCGGACCCTGACGATCTCTGATAACGGGATAGGTATGACCCGTGACCAGGCGATCGAACACCTGGGCACCATAGCCCGTTCTGGTACGGCAGAGTTTTTTAGCCATCTGTCCGGTGATCAGAGCAAAGATTCACAATTGATCGGTCAGTTTGGCGTTGGCTTCTACTCCGCCTTTATCGTTGCGGACAAGGTGACAGTGCTGAGTCGTGCCGCTGGTGTTGATGCAGAGCAGGGCGTTAGCTGGGAGTCTGATGGTTCTGGCTCATTCAGTGTCGCCACTATCAACAAGGCCACGCGCGGCACCGATGTGATACTGCATTTGAAGGAGGAGGAGGGCGAATTCCTCGATGATTGGCGTTTGCGCTCCGTGATCGGCAAATACTCTGATCACATCAGTGTGCCGGTTGAAATGTGGAAAGAGCCTGAAGAGCAAGCTGCCGCCGAGGGCGAGGAAAAAGTCATTACGCCAGGAGAGTGGCAGCAGGTTAACCGGGCTACTGCGCTCTGGACCCGGACTCCTCGCGATATCAAGGATGAAGAGTACGAAGAGTTTTACAAGCACATCAGCCATGATTTTGAGGCGCCACTGGTATGGGGCCACAACAAGGTTGAAGGCTCTCAGGAGTACACCAGCCTGCTCTATGTACCGGCGCGTGCGCCATGGGATCTGTGGAATCGCGAGCAGAAGCATGGCCTCAAGCTCTATGTGCAGCGTGTCTTCATCATGGATGATGCCGAGCAGTTCATGCCGACCTATTTGCGTTTTGTGAAGGGTGTGCTTGATTCCAATGACCTGCCACTCAACGTGTCGCGTGAAATACTGCAGGATAACAAGATCACCGCCCAGTTGCGTAAAGCCTGCTCCAAGCGGGTGCTTGGTATGTTGAGCAAGTTAGCCAAAGAGGAGAGTGACAAGTATCAGCGTTTCTGGGGAGAATTCGGTAATGTCCTCAAAGAGGGGCCGGCCGAAGATCATGCCCATAAAGAGGATATTGCCAAGCTGCTGCGCTTTGCTTCAACTCACACCGACTCTGATGCCCAGACTGTCTCGTTGGAAGAGTATGTCTCCCGGATGAAGGAGAAGCAGAGCAAGATCTACTACATCATCGCCGATAACTATCTGGCCGCTAGCAAGAGCCCACATCTGGAGCTGTTGCGCAAGAAAGGGGTCGAGGTCTTGCTGCTGTGGGAACGCATCGACGAGTGGTTGATGAGTCACCTGACCGAATTTGATGGCAAGCAGTTCGTATCCGTTACCCAGGGTGATTTGCAACTGGGCGAACTCGAAGATGATGAGAGCCGCAAGCAGCAAGAAGCTCTGACCAAGGAGTATGAGGGGCTGGTGGCTCGCGTGAAGAGCGCCCTGGGTGATAAGGTGAAGGAGGTGCGTATCAGCCACCGTCTCACCGATACTCCCAGCTGCGTTGTCACCGATGCCTATGGCATGAGCAGCCATATGATGAAGTTGATGCAGGCCGCCGGGCAAAAAGTTCCTGAGCAGAAGTTTGTACTCGAGCTCAACCCCGAACATGGTCTGGTGAAGCGGATCGCCGAGTTGAGTGATGAGACGCTGTTTGCGGAGTGGAGTCAGTTACTGCTTGAGCAGGCTCAATTGGCCGAGCAGGGGGGCTTGGCGGATACTGCAGGCTTTGTTTCTCGTGTCAATCGGCTGTTGTTAGTCACATCCTGCTAATCTAGTCGTTGCCAATCACCGACTTGATGAGACAATTAGTTCAAGTCGGTGATTTGGTAGAGGTGGATGTGCTGCGGACTCTCTTGTTTCTCTTCTTATCTTCTCTGTATTCGCTCGGCCTGCAAGCGGAAACTCTGACGTTGTGGAATGGACATAGTCTTGAGCATTTAGAGCCCGAGCTTAGACGTTTCCAAGCCCAGAGTGGTCATCAGGTGTTGCAGCAACATTTTCGGGCTGACCAGTTTCGAGACAAGGTCATCTCTTCTATCCTGTTACCGGATCTCTATTTCATCCCGAGTGATCAGCTGAGTAATAAGCAGGAGTATCATTTGGGTCAATGGCCTGCCTCCTTAGCTCAAAAACATGGTTTGCGAGAGGACGGCAAGTTTAAGGGGGCCTGGTACGGTATCCCCATTAACATGGGTAATCAGCTGGTTCTCTATTACCGCAAAGACAAGGTCAAGGCGCTGGATGAATTAACTGACATCCCTGCCGGGCGCTTGGCTTGGCCGGCCGATCAGGCTTTCTGGTTTATCCCCTTTTTAACGGCCCAGGGGGGATGGCCTCTCAATGGGCGTCACTTTACGCTCAATACTCCCGAAATGGTCGCAGCATTGGAGTCCTACCAACAGGCTGTGGCGCGTAATCCAGCCACCAAATGTGAACTGATGTGCAATGAACATGCTTTTTTGCGTGGAGAGGTCGATTATCTCATCGATGGTGATTGGGCCTATCAAATGTTGCATGAGGTGATTGGGGAAAAATTAGGGGTAGCCTTGCTGCCTAAAGTCGGAGGCAAGCAGATGAAGCCTCTTAGCAGTTCTTATGTTTTGGCCATTCGTGACGATCTCTCCCCAGCAAAACGAGCCATCGCCGAGAAGTTGGTCACTTTTTTGTTGTCTGATGATGCCCAGCGCCGTCTTTACGAACGCTCCAAACTGTTTCCTGCTGTGGCTGCCGTGGGTAGCAAGATGAATGCTCACATGTCCCCAGATATGCGAGTGTTGCATACCCAGCTTCAGCAGAGTTTAGCCATGCCGAATGATCGCAACATGTTGGTTGTATGGTTGGTAATGGGGAAGGGGTTACATTTATTCCTCGATGGTGAATATGATGCCAAAGAGGCAGCTGAATATATGCAGTCTTTGGCTGAAGAAGGAAAATAGCAATGATCCGACTAAGTCGGCTCTTTATCCTGTTGATCCTCTGCATGACGCTTCTGCCGGTCACAGTTTTAAGCTATGTCCACTACCAGGGCATGAAGCAGTACGCCACTCAGACCCTGATGACCGAGCTTGGCAGTGAGGCTTACGTCATCAAAGAGGGGCTGAGCAATGAGATGGGTGCGCTTACCGGAGGGCTCAGACTCCTGACTGGCCACGAGACCATTATCAAGGGCGTTTCCAGTCTCTTCTATTCCAGTCAGGTCCTTGCGCGTTTCGAATCTTTTATGAACCGCTACAGTGCCGTTTCCTCCATGTACCTGCTCTCGCGTGATGGGCGGGTGCGTGAAGGATTTGGGGGGAAACTGCGTCCGATAGAGAGGAATCCTGAGGTTAAGGAGCTGATAGGCACTCTTCTTCGAGCCTATGAGATGGGGGTATTAGGGGGGCGAGTGGTTGTGATCGAAGATCGGGAGTTAGTCCCTGATGGTGACCACAGAGCCTTGCTGTTTATCTCTCCTGTCACCAGCATACTGGTGCGTAACAGTGAGTCAGTACAAGGGTTTCTGATCGCTGTGGTTCCTCTTTCCAATTTGTTGGCGCAGACAGAGCGTATTCCTCATGCCGAGAGCTCTATTACACAAATTGGTTTGGCATTCCCACCCGATCCACCCGGCTTGATCAGCCAGAGCGAGCGTTTGGCTGTGGGGCAAAAAGATTATTCACCTAATGTGGATCTGCTCATCAAGGTCAGTCGCTCTTCCGAGAATATGGGGGCCGCCGTTGCCGAAGCGATTAGTCCATTTATCAGTTATCAGCTGGTGGTGATGGTGATACTGGTTGGGGTGTTTATATTGTTTGCCCGCCCCATATTGCGTTCGTTTAATGGCTTGTATCGCACCATTCAACAGATGGAGTCTGGTTTACCCATTGAGGGTAGCGCCTCCCGGATCTGGGAATTTGCTCATACCGAACGCCTGCTGGTTGAGATGCAGGGGCGCATTCGTCAGCAGCTCGAAACCCTGGAGCGCAACAACACAGAGTTGGCGACACTAGCCAATGACAAGGATCGCTATCTTCAGGAGTTAAGTCGTTTAAATCAGAGTCTGGAAGAGAAGGTGCAGGAACGCACCAATAAGCTGGCACTTATTCTTCAGCGCCTTGAAGTCACGAATCGATTCTATAACCAGCTCATCTTGTTACGTCAGGAATTAGGGCATGTTAGTGATGATGACACCGTCATGAGCCATGTCGTCAAGCGGCTGCATGCCTGTGAGCTGGGTTACCCCTTCGCCATCATCATTCAGATAGGGAGTGAGCCAAAGCGATCCTACAGGCATCCAGAGTTTCAAGGTGAGATCATGTTGCCGCTGCAGCCGAGAGTGACAGATTACTGCTATGCCGATGGTCTCTACAGCATACCCTTTCCCCCCCCTTTTGGCGGTGGCTGGTTTTTGCTGCAAGGCTCTAATTTGCGTGAAGAGGAGCTCAAGGGGTTGTTGCTCTTTGCTCGCGAATTGGGGAGCTTTTTGGAGAATCGGGAGCTGACAAATCGCCTTGCATTCTGGGCGCGTACAGATGGTTTGACAGGCTTGGGCAATCGGATCGCATTTGAGCAAACCATGGCCGATCTTGAAACCTCTTTGGATATTGAGGCTGGCCTGTTCCTGATTGACGTCAATGGTCTCAAGACGCTGAATGATACCCGGGGCCATGAGGCTGGTGATGCGTTGCTGCGTGCTGTGGCCCAGCGTTTGCGTTTGTGTGTCCAGGAGACAGCAGGTTCCCTTTACCGGATCGGTGGGGATGAGTTTGTGATCCTGCTTGAGGGGGAGGGCTTGGCCAGTAAGGATGCCTTACAGCAGAAGTTGCAGGAGGTGCAGTTTATGCCGGCTACCTTGGCAGGTCGCGAACATGGGGTCAGCTTCAGCGTCGGTTATGCTGATAGCTTGCATACTCCCTTTTCCCTGCTCTATAAGATGGCTGACAAAGCTATGTACTTACAAAAGCAGGCATATTATGAACACAAACGTATGGATGGCGAGCAAAGGCTTGAGCAATCGCAGGAAAGCGTGTAGTTTTCGCCTCTGACTTTTTGACCTTAATCGCATAACCAAAAGGGGATCGTTTTATGCGCATTATTCTGCTCGGTGCTCCAGGCGCAGGTAAGGGTACGCAAGCCCAATTTTTGATGGATAAGTATGGTATTCCGCAGATCTCAACCGGTGACATGCTGCGTGCCGCCATCAAAGCTGGGACCCCTTTGGGTTTGAAGGCGAAAGAGGTGATGGATCAGGGCCAGCTGGTTTCTGATGACATCATCATTGGTCTGGTCAAGGAGCGAATTGCACAGGCTGATTGCGTAAAAGGTTTCTTGCTGGATGGCTTTCCCCGCACCATACCCCAAGCCGATGCCATGAAAGAGGCGGGTGTGGTGGTCGATTTTGTCCTGGAGTTTGATGTTCCGGATGAAGAGATCGTCAAGCGTATGAGCGGTCGTCGTGTGCATCCTGGCTCAGGCCGTGTTTACCACGTTGTCTTCAATCCACCCAAAGTGGAAGGCAAGGATGATGTAAGCGGTGAAGACCTGGTGATCCGTGCTGACGATGAAGAGAGCACAGTCCGCAAGCGTCTGGATATCTACCATCAACAAACAGAGCCTCTGGTTGGTTACTACAAGGCTGAAGCGGCGGCATCCCGGACTCGCTACGAGCGCCTGGATGGCACTCAGGCTGTTGAGGTGGTGAGTCAGCAGCTGGCTGCCCTGTTGGGTTAATTCACGCTATTCATACTCTTAGGCGTCCGTGCTACCAAGTTCGGGCGCCTTTTCTATTTTTGGAGCAGGCCATGTCCAAGCGCGCAGTGATACTTGTAAATTTAGGAACCCCGATCACGGCTACCCCCAAAGGGGTGCGCAATTTTTTGCGGGAATTTCTCTGCGACCGCCGGGTTGTTGATCTACCGCGCTGGCTTTGGTGGCCGCTCTTAAATGGCATCATATTGCCACTACGGTGTCGCCGTGTGGCCAAGGCCTATAGCCAAATCTGGCAGCCAGGCGGCTCACCTCTCATGGTGATCAGCAAAGCGCAGCAGGCGGCGTTACAAGAACGATTGCTAAGCCTTGGACGAAGTGAGCGGGTTGAGCTGGCCATGAGTTATGGTGTGCCCTCTTTGGGTGAGGCGTGGCAGCGCCTGAAAGCTGAAGGTGTGAGCGAGGTGCTATTGTTGCCGCTCTATCCACAATATTCATCTACCACCACGGCATCGGTTTATGATGGCTGGGCCAAGGTGATGGCCGGTGAGCCGAGGTTGCCACAAGAGCACATCATGCTGGAGTATCATGCTCACCCCGCTTATATCTCGGCTCTTGCTCAGAGCATTCGTGAGCAGTGGCAGCAAACGGGTCAAGGCTACTTACTCTTCTCATTTCATGGCATACCGGAGCGCTATGCCAACCGAGGTGATCCCTATCCTGAGCAGTGCCGCACTACGGCGCGATTAGTGGCCGAAGAGTTGGCACTGACTGCAGATGAGTGGGGATTGGCGTTTCAGTCTCGTTTTGGCAGGGAGCCTTGGCTCCAACCCTATACGGATGAGACCCTGCAATCCCTGGCGGCGGCAGGCAAGCGACATCTCGATGTGATCTGTCCGGGTTTTGCGGCCGATTGTCTGGAGACGCTGGAAGAGATAGCGCAAGAGGGTAAAGAGTGCTTTTTGGCTGCCGGAGGAGAGGCTTACCACTATATTCCAGCCTTGAACGCCGGGCCTGCCCATATCGAGCTGTTGGCACAACTCATTGCCAAGCGGTTTGGCTGAGACCCGGTGTTGCAATGGGCTGTGAATGAGTTGGTAAATCCTAAGCGACCAGTACGGCTGGTCGCTTCTTCACCCTCCATAGCTTTACTCACCATAGCTTCGGGTAGACGCTAGCGTCGATATTCATGGCCGTAGCTTTGGATCAGTCGTTTGGTGATCTCCTGCTGCGGGTTGGCAAATACCTCTTGCGTTGTGCCTGATTCAACCATCTTGCCTTGATGCATGATGATCACCTTATCACTGATGTGCCGTACCAGGCCCAGATCATTGGCGACTATGACATAGGCAATGCCTAATTCTGCCTGCAGTTTCAGTAGCAGATTGATGATCTGGGAACGTACCGAGAGATCCAGATTGGAGAAGCTCTCATCGGCCACTATGATTTTGGGGTTCATGATGAGTGCGCGAGCCAGGGAGACGCGCTGTTTTTGCCCGGTTGAGATCATCTGGGGATAAAACAGGGCATGCTCCGGAAGCAATCCAACGAGGCGCAGCGTCTCTTGTACCTTGTGGGCCCGCTCTTCGGGTGACATGTCTGTGTTGAGCATCAATGGTGCTTCCAAGATGCGGCCCACGCGCAGACGAGGGTTGAGCGAGGTGTTGGGGTCCTGGAAAATCATCCGGATCAGCTTACACCTCTGCTCATAATCATCATGAGGGATGACGGCACCATCAACGAAGATCTCGCCATGACTTGGCGTGACAACGCCAGCCAGTATCTTGGCTAAGGTGCTCTTGCCTGAGCCAGCTTCACCCACCAGCGCCAGGGTTTCCCCGGCATTGAGTGTGAAACTGACTGACTCTATGGCAGTCACCTGATGACGCCGAAAGAGCCAACCCCGCTCCATGAAGCTCTTGCCTATGTTTTCAATCCGCAGTAGGGGCTCTGCACTCATTTCTTCGGCTCCTCCAGATTGAGTGGGAAGTGACAGCTGTATTGATGGCCCTTTATCCGAGTCTGGGGAGGGGTCTGGATACAGAGCTTCTGGGCATAGGGACAGCGTGGGCCCAGACGACAGCCAATAGGCAGGTGCTGCAGAGGCGGGATCACCCCTGGCAGGGCATTTAACCGGGATTTATGTGGCAAACGGCCACTGAAATCGGGGATGGAGTTGAGAAGCGCATCGGTATAGGGGTGGTGTGGCTCTTCGAGGATCTGCTCCCGGCTGCCGGTTTCTACCATCTGCCCACAATACATCACTGTGATACTCTCGGTCAGATTCGCTATGGTGGAGATATCATTGCTGATGAGCAAGATGGTGGTGTTATGGAGCTGATTCATCCTATCCAGTAGCCGCAGCAACTGGGCTTGAGTCGTTGCCTCCATGGCGCTGATGGGCTCATCGGCCACCAGTAGCCTGGGTTGTGTGGCTATGGCCATGGCAATCATCACTTTTTGGCACACACCGGCGGAGAGCTCGTGGGGGTATGAAGACATCACCTTGCGGTGGTCCTTGATGCCGACCCTGTGTAACAGGCCTATGGCATGGGCCTTACGCCAATACAGTCGCTGCCACCATTTGCCATCGAATACCCGACTGGGTATCACTTCAATCAGCTGTTCACCTATGGATAAAGAGGGGTCCAGACAGGAGACGGGTTCTTGAAAGATCATGGCGATATCGCGGCTCATCACCTTACGGCGCTCACGTGGGCTCAAGCTCATCAGATCAATATCGCCGATGTGCATGCGATCTGCGGTGACCTGCCAATTCTCTTTTTGCATACCGATGATCGCCTTGGCGACCAGACTCTTGCCAGAGCCGGACTCACCAACCAGACCTCGAATCTCTCCCTCATTGAGAGTGATGCTAACTTTGTCTACCGCTTTGACGCGGCCTTGGGGGGTATCAATCTCGATAGTGAGATTACGAATATCGAGCAACGGCATCAGTCGATTCCTTTTTGCAGCGCTCTGCGCAGTCCATCACCAACCAGGTTTGTGGCCAGAACACTGAGCAAAATGGCCAGCCCCGGCAGGGTCACAGTCCAGTAGCCTACATAGATAAAATCCATGCCATCGGCCATCATGCTGCCCCATTCTGGCTCGGGAGCTTGAGCGCCTATTCCTAAGAAGCAGATGGCGCTGATATCCAAAATGGCCGTTGATAGAGCACGGGTGGTTTGGCTGACCAAGATATCGGCTATGTTGGGTAGTATGGCCAGGCGCAAGATCCGAAGTGGCGGAGACCCATCCAGGCGCACGGCAACTATGTACTCTTTTTGCCGCTCGTTACTAACCGCATTATAGGTAGCCCGGACAAATTGAGGCAGCAAAGCCAGAGTAACGGCCAAGGTGGCATTACTAAGGCTAGGACCCATGACGGCCACGAGTACGATAGCCAGGAGTAAAGAGGGGATGGAGAGCAACATATCGAGCATATGATGCAATATGCTGGACTTTATCCCACGGCTCATTCCTGCCAATACGCCCAGTGTGCCCCCTATCAACATGGCGATGAATGTAGCGATCAAGGCGCTGCCAACTGTCAGCCGCGCACCATGGATCAAGCGTGCCAGTATGTCTCGACCAAGATCATCTGTACCAAAGAAGTGAGTTATGGTTCCCTTGGATGCCCATGATGGCGGTTGTAGCAGCATTTGAGGATCCTGCTGCATGGGGTCATGGCTGGTGAATGACGGCCCAAGTACGATGACAAGCAAAAGGACGGTTAATCCGCCAAATGCTGCCATCGAGATTGGACTCTCTTTATAGGCTTGCCAAGTCTGCTTGATGGGCGAAGGGATGCGGATCTCGGGATAAGCCTTAACCTTGTTGGCCATACAGCTCTTTCCTTTTAACTGGATACAACAGATTAGTCAGCAGCTCGGTAGCAATATTGAGTACGGCAAGGACGCTGGAGATCACCAGAAGCCCGGCTTGGATGGCAACATAATCGCGGCTCATGACGCAGGCGATGAGCCAACGTCCTAATCCTGGCCATTCGAAGATCATCTCAATGATGATAGCTGAGGTGACCACGGCACCAAATTGCATACTGAGCATAGGGAAAATAGGCGGAAGCGCGTTACGCAATGCATGTCGGGTGATGACACGCCAAGGTGACCAACCGCGGCTGAAAGCTGCTTTGATATAGTTTTGCTTGAGCACATCAATCATGGAGTTGCGAACGAGGCGAGTGATCTCTGTCGTCGGTAACAGGGCCAGAGCGGCGGCAGGTAGACACAGATGTTGCAGTGCATTGTAGAAGGCGGAGAGTTGGTGTCCATCTTGGGTTAGCAGGGTATCAACCAGAGTCAGTCCTGTGACGGGTTCAATCTCATAAAGCAGATTGAGTTGTCCAGAGGAGGGCAGTAGCCCCAGCGTCATGGAGAAGATCAATATGAGCAGCAAGCCCAACCAGTAAACAGGTATGGAGGAGCCAAGAACACTGAAGCTGCTGATCAGCACATCCAGCGGTTTACCTTGATAAAGCGCAGCCAGAGTGCCAAGTGTTACTCCCACCACGAAGGCTATGAGCAGTGCGCTCAGACACAGCTCGAAGGTAGCAGGGAAGTGCAGGAGTATCATCTCCAGTGCCGGGCGCCCCGAGAGTGACGAGACCCCCAGATCACCGGCAAACAGTCGTTGCAGGTATTCCAGATACCCTGACCAGAGATTGTGTTGATCGCCGACACCCATCTCATATTGCAGCCAATAGGCAAAAAAACTGAGCAGCAACAGGGTAAACAGCAGCAGGTTGATACGCCTTAGGGTATACATCAGCATGGTTTAATCTCGAAAGGCCCGGTGAAAAGAGAGTCCCCCAAGCGGGGTTTGTTCCAGATTATGCAGGTTTTTCCAGGCTGCATAGATATTCAGTGAGTGTGCCAACGGGATCAGCGGCAGCTGTTCACTGATCAAGGTTTGAGCCTGTTGGTAAGCTTCAATCCGGCTCCTCAGATAGGGCGTAGAAGAGGCTTGATCCAGCAGTCCATCGAATTGACGGTCACACCAACGGGAAAAATTATACCCCTGAGTGGATATGGCTGCACAGCTTAGAAGGGGCCGGAAGAAATTCTCCGGATCCGAGGTGTCGGCTGACCAGCCAAAGAGAACGGCATCATGACGTCCTTCGCGCAATAACATGCGCATTTGTGGCCAGCGCATCTGGGTAAATTTTACTCTTATTCCGATATTAGCCAGGTTTGAACTGATCAACTGGGCCATCTTCAGCGCATCAGGATTATAAGGTCTGGCCCCGGTCGGTATCCAAAGATTCATGGTCAAACCGGAGGCGATATTGGCCTCTTTTAACAGGGCTCTGGCCCCGGCAGGATCGTAACCATATTCCGTCAAGTTTGGATTGTGCGCCCATGACATGGGGGGTAACAGACTGTTGGCCCACTCACCACTGTCGTAATAGACCGCATTCAGCAGATTATCGCGATTGATCCCCATGGCGATGGCTTGGCGAACTCTGGGGTCATTGAAGGGGCGCTTTTCGGTATTGATGGCCAGGAATGCGGTGTTGAGGTTGCCCTCCACATCCAGCATCAGGCGTGATTGTTTGCGGATAAAGGTGAGTTGGCTCGCCGCAGGATAAGCCATCACCTGGCACTCGCCCGTTAATAACTTGGCCAGCCGTTTGGTCGGTTTAGGCGTGTAGTCAAAGAGCAGGCGCTCCAGCGCTGGAGGGGTATTCCAGTAGTCCGGGTTGCCATGCATACGGATAAATTCATCGATCCGGAACTCCTGCTGCAAGAAGGGACCTGTGCCTATGGCGTAGGTATCCATCTGCTCCGGATGGCCACGACTCTGCAGTTGTGCTCCATA
The DNA here is from genome assembly GCA_051645725.1 of Aeromonadaceae bacterium. Taxonomy (GTDB): domain Bacteria; phylum Pseudomonadota; class Gammaproteobacteria; order Enterobacterales; family Aeromonadaceae; genus Pseudaeromonas. The sequence continues at coordinate 16,124 of JBOFBS010000271.1, forward strand.
TTCGGCCGAGAGGATGACGGCATAATCGCTGGCCAGGTTAGCAAGAAATGCGGTGTTGGGTTTTTTGAGCACAAACTGGATCTGCAGATCATCCACTTTACGGATGGTACTAATTTGGGTCTTAAAATCAATGCTATCGAAAAATGGGTAACGGCCACGTCCAGAGACATCATGATAGGGATGCTCCTTATCTATGAGCCGGGAGAAACTAAAAAGGACATCGTCGCTATTGAAGGCTCGTGTTGGGGTAAACCAGGGACGGGTATGAAAGCGTACACCCGGGCGTAGGGTAAAGGTATAGGTGAGCCCATCTCGGCTAATCTGCCATTTTTGGGCCAAAGCACCTTCCAAACGCTGGGTATGGGGGTTAAGAGTTAGCAGGCGATCATACACCTGTTGAGAGAGTGCTGAGGCTAACGAGCCTGAGCCATAAAGTTGTGGATTCATGCTCTGGGGGGAGCTATCTACACAGTAGACCACACTATTTTGGGCAAAGAACTCATCCTGCTTGCAGCCAGAAAGCGTGAGCAGCAGGCCAAACAAAAGAGCAATCCGGCGCGTCATCATTGATTCATTCCTGCCCCCGGTTGACCGAGAGTTTATATTTTTTAAGTAATCCTCTGAACTGATCGTAACTGATGCCAAGGGATTGTGCAGCCATTCTCTGATTGTAACGCGATGCCTGTAGTGCGGCTGTAATCATACGAGTCTCCTCTCCGGCTATATAGCGTTTCAAGTCGAGCGGAAAACGAGGGGGTGGCATATCAGAGAGAGGTGCTGAGCTGTGCATTAAAGAGAGGGACCATGGCGAGTCAAAGGGGTTGAGTACCAATGATCGCAGGGGCTGGTGAGGTGAGCCTTGTCGATAGAGGCTGCGCTCGATCACGTTGCGGAGCTCCCGAACATTTCCAGGCCACGAGTATGAGAGTAGCTGCCCTTCAACGGCAGGGCTGAAACCGCTGAAATCACCAATCCCCAGTTCAATGCAGAGTTGTTCGGCAAAGTGCCTTGCCAGCAGCAGGATATCCTCCTGGCGCGCCCGGAGGGGGGGCAGAGTCACGACATCAAAGGCTATCCTGTCGAGCAGATCGGCGCGAAATTTTCCCGAGGCGGCCAGTTGCGGAAGATTGGCATTGGTGGCACAGATCAGGCGCACATCTACACGTATGGGTTGCTGTCCGCCGACCCGTTCGAACTCCCCATACTCGAGAACACGCAGTAATTTTTCCTGCAGCCGTTCGCTCATGGTCGCCAGCTCATCGAGAAAGAGCGTGCCACCATCGGCACGCTCAAAGCGTCCGGGGTGACGTTTTTGTGCGCCAGTAAAAGAACCGGCTTCATGTCCGAATAGTTCGCTCTCCAGCAGGCTTTCATTGAGCGTGGCGCAGTTGACCGAAATAAAGGGTTGCTGCCAGCGGGCTGAAAGGTAATGGAGCCGGTGAGCGATCAGCTCCTTACCCGTCCCCCGTTCACCAATGACCAGCACTGGGCGGGAGATCACCGCCAGCCGTGACACTTGCTCCAATACTTCGCCGAAAGCATTGGATTCACCTAAGAGACGTTCATCCTGCATGGCAACACTCTCTGCAATTACAATTGGTTAAATTTACCAATAAATGGTCTAACCTGCCACGAAAGGGGCTTCATGGCGATGCAAGTGATTAAAACTAGTTAATAATCAGTGCATTACAAGTCATAGGTTTTTGGCCCGACTCTTGCTAATTAACAGGAGAATGAAAGGTGTGACATGGCTGGTGGTGCCGACTGGGTAAGTGGTTACCACTTTAATGGCCCTAAGTGGCGAGACGATAGATGCAGGAGATGATCATGGGCTTGTTTACGCGAATTGCCGACATTGTAAATGCCAACCTCAATAGCATGCTGGATAAGGCCGAAGATCCCCCCAAGATGGTGCGACTGATCATTCAGGAGATGGAGGAGGGGCTGGTACGAGAACGTGCCAATCTGGCGCGATTCCTGGCAGACAAGAAGGAGCTTTGGCGCCAACAGGATCGTTACCAGAGACAACTGCAAGAGTGGCAGAGCAAGGCCGAGCTGGCTCTGCAGAAGGGGCGTGAGGATCTTGCTCGTGCCGCGCTTATTGAAAAGGGTAAGCAGCAGCAGCTGGTCACGGCCTTGGAGCATGAACTGCAGGCAGTGGAAGAGGGAATAGCTAAACTTGATGCAGAGATTCAATTGCTGGAGGCTAAACTGGCTGATGCCCGGGCGCGGCAAAAAGCCATGTTGCTTCGTTCTGCCGCAGCGGAGAGTCGTCTCAATGTTCAGCAACATAGCCAGCGGGCAACACCTCACTCCATCATGGAGAAATTTGACCGCATGGAGCGCAAGATAGAGGAGATGGAGAGCAAGGCGGATGTATATCACCCTAATCCAACCCTGCAGCAGCAGTTTGTTGAATTGGAGGCGGATGACGCGATATCCCGCGAGCTGGCAGCCATGAAGGCACAAATGAACTCGGTATCCGAAAACGCGCCTACCCCCGCGCCCCAAGCCAAGGAGGAGTAAGATGGGTATATTCTGGCTAGTGTTAGTGGTGCCAGCCATACTGTTCGTGATCTTTGTGGCACCGATCTGGCTGATCTTGCATTACCGCAGTAGCCGTCAACTTGGGGCTGGCCTCAATGAGCAGGAGAGGGCTCGTCTCAATGCTCTGGTGGCGCAAAGCCAATTATTGCAAGAGCGGGTACATACCCTTGAGCGGTTACTGGATGTGGATGCTCCAGGTTGGCGAGATCAGGATCAGATGAAACAAGGAGCCTATGATGAGTAAACAACTCTATCGCGACCCACAGCATGGTGCGCTAGGTGGGGTTTGTGCGGGTATCGCCGAATATCTGGGCGTCGAGATCTGGGTGGTGCGCCTCTTGGCTGTTACGGCCCTTATTTTTTCGACCTTTCTGGCCTTTTTGCTCTATCTGGCCGCCTGGGCGTTTCTCGATAAAAAGCCTGTTGCCGCTGCTTCCTACGCTAGGGGTTCATCTCAGGTTAAAGAGCATGGCTGGCAGCAAGGGCTAACGCCTGGTGAGGCGCTAGATAGGGTGGGTCAGCAGATGGCGGAATTGGATAAAAGGTTGCAGGCGATGGAGCGTTGTGTCACGTCTCGTGAGTTCCAGTTACGTCGTGATTTGAAGAGGCTGTAATGACTCTATTTGACAAGCACCAATGGCATCAATGGCAAGAGCAGGCACAGACCTTGGTCAATCGCTCTTTAGATCGCCATTTGAGGCTGGCGGTAACGGGTCTCTCTCGTAGTGGCAAGACGGCTTTCATCACGGCCCTGGTTCGGCAACTGGAGCAGGTGGGCTTTTCTGCCCGCTTGCCCCACTGGCAGGTGGTTCAGAGTGGCCGACTGTTGGGTGCCAAGCGGGTGCCTCAGCTGAATCATCACATTCCAACCTTTCCGTATGAGGCAGGTTTGGCCGCACTGCACGGCGATCCACCCAGCTGGCCGGCTCCCACTCGTGCAGTGAGCGAGATCCGGCTGGAGTTGCGCTTTCATACACGTCACCCGTTGCTGCGTCATCTCAGTCGTGATGCTCGCTCCCTGTTCCTTGACATAGTCGACTATCCTGGCGAATGGCTGCTTGATTTGCCCCTGCTGCAGATGAGCTACCAGCAGTGGAGTGAACAGGTGCGGGCGCAACTTGAACAATCCGATCTGCGCAGTTCGGCCACCGAGTGGTTGACGCTAGGTGCCAGACTCGATTTGACCAGCCCACATGATGATGAGGCGCTGCGGAACCTGGCAGCCAGCTATACCCGCTGGTTGCACCACTGCAAGAGTGAATTGGGTCTGTCACTCATCCAGCCTGGGCGTTTTGTTCTGCCGGCAGAGCACGCCGGGGCACCCATGCTGCAATTTGTGCCCTGGGTATGGGGCCCCCTGCCGAGTAGCGTTGTGCCTGGTTCACTGCAGGCCATGCTCGAGGAGCGGTTTGCACACTATAAACATCACCTGGTACAGGGTTTTTACCGTGACCATTTTGCTTCGTTCGACCGCCAGATAGTGCTGGTAGATTGCCTGCAGCCGCTGCAGTCAGGTGAGACGGCTTTGAATGATCTGGAGCAGACGCTGGCCTTGCTGATCCAGAGTTTTCACTATGGTCAAAGTAGCTGGTTACGTCGGTTAGTTGCGCCGCGTATAGACAAGCTGCTGTTTGCCGCCAGCAAAGCGGACCATGTGACGCCGGATCAACATGGCAATCTGCAGAGCTTGCTGCGGGATCTGGTACAACGGGCCTATGGGGTTGCCCGATTTGAAGGCATAGAGATAGCGTGTCTACCCATAGCCTCGGTTCGCGCCAGTGAGTATCGGCAGGTGAACCATGATGGACGCTTGCTCACAGCATTGCAGGGCACCACATTGAGCGGGGAGCAAGTACATCTGTTTCCTGGCGAGCTGCCTAGCAGAAGACCAGATGACTCCTACTGGTCTACTCAGGCTGGATCTGGATTCGGTTTTATCTCGTTACGTCCTCCTCGTCTTCATCCTGCAGAGGCCATGCCGCACCTGCGCCTGGATCAGGTGCTGGAGTTTCTGCTGGGAGATAAATTGCAATGATAGTGAAACAGGATGAGCCCAAGCTGCAGGGGCGTATCGATCTGCCTCCTGCTGTGGAGACACAAGAGCCAAGACCACAGGGGGCCATAGAGCTTAAAGCGGATGAGCTTGCCTCAGGGGTGTTGCTGGATAGCGAGGCGTTAGATAACTGGCTGAGCTCGGCACCGGATGTGCGTGAGGCTTTGCAGCCAAGGCGTATGGGAGCCTTGGGTTGGGGGCTGCTGGCGACCACAGGTTTGAGTCTGCTGCAGTTGCTGTTTTTTATCTGGGGCTGGTTCCAGGACTCCTGGTTTATCGGCGGACTCTGGTCGATAGCCCTGGTACTGCTGCTGTTTGGTGGGGGGCGGCAGCTATGGCGAGAGCTCAAGGAGTTGCGTCAACTCAAGCACAGACAAGATAGCCAGAGCCAGGCCAGGGTGCTGCAATTTGATGAGCAGCCAGACGGTGCCAGGCAGTTTTGTCACGCCTTGGCCAGGCAAACAGGTGCATTGCACCAGGAGGGCTTCACTCGCTGGCAAGAGGAGTGTGAATTACACCACACCAGTGCCGAGCAGATGAAACTCTATAGTCAGCGTGTATTGCATGAGCAAGATAGCCAGGCACGGGCCCGGGTTTCCCGCTGGAGTGGTGAGGCGGCAGTGCTGGTGGCCGTGAGCCCACTGGCCAGTGTCGACATGCTGCTTGTGCTTTGGCGTAGCCTGAAGATGATTGATGATATTGCCGCCTGTTATGGCATTCGTTTGGGGTACTGGAGCCGGATCCGCCTACTCAAGCAGATAGCGCGGCACATGCTCTACGCCGGCGCGGCCGAATTGATCACGGATGTGGGTTTGGATTGGCTGGGGGCCGAGTTCACGGCCAAGTTGTCGGCGCGAGTAGCTCAGGGGGTAGGGGCGGGTTTGTTGACTGCCCGCTTGGGGTTACAGACCATGCAGGTGTGTCGCCCCATCCCGTTTATGGCTGATGAGCGCCCCAGGTTAGGGCAGATCCGCAGTGAATTGGTCACACTACTATTGAGCAAGCTGGGCTCGGTATTGCAGCGCACGCCGGCTTCCCGTGTCGAGCCAGGTGAGCCTGCCATGCTGGATAAACAAAAGCTCTAGGCTCATTTTGTGCAGAGGTGGTTGTGATGAGTGACATGACGTTAACTGAACCGGTAATAGGGGAAACGAGGATGATGTTCTGGCGCCGAATTCTGATCTCTGTTGGCATAGTGTGGATGGTGGTGGGCCTATCCGGCTGCGACATAAACCGTATTCCTACCCTGGATGAGCAGGTCAAGGCCACATGGGGCCAGGTAGAAAACCAGTATCAGCGGCGGGCTGATCTCATCCCCAATCTGGTTGCGACCGTCAAGGGGTATGCCTCGCATGAGCAGGCAACCCTGCAGGCCGTCACGGAGGCGCGAGCCAAGGTCGGAGGTTTGAAGCTGGATGCAGCAGCCTTGGCTGACCCGGTTAAACTCAAGCAGTTCGAGGCGGCCCAGAGTCAGTTGAGCGGCGCCTTGCAACGATTGATGGTGGTCGCAGAGCGTTATCCGGATCTCAAGGCCAATCAGAACTTCATGAGTCTGCAGGCCCAGCTGGAGGGAACCGAGAATCGGATCAGCGTGGCGCGGCGTGACTATATTGCCGCGGTGCAGAGCTACAACACAGAGTTGCGGACCTTCCCCGGCGTGATCTGGCACAAATTGTTATATAGCCAGTTGCAACCCAGAGCCAGTTATGAGGCGACCAAGCCGGGTGCAGCTGAGGCTCCAGAGGTTAAATTTTGATGGTTGCCTTACGTCTCTGCCTACTGGGGTGGTTGCTTTGTCTCTCGGTCGTGGGGAATGCTGAGCCTGGCTTCCCGGCCTTGAGCGGCCGGGTGGTCGATGAGGCAGCTATCTTGAGCCAGAGTGAGCGCAATGACTTAAGCCAGAGGCTCGCTAACTTTGAAGAGCAGAGCAGCAATCAGCTGGTGGTGGTCACTCTCCCGAGCCTGGGGGAGCTCAGCATAGAGGAGTATGGATATCAATTGGGACGGGCTTGGGGGATTGGTACCCAGGAACGCAACAATGGTCTGCTGCTGATTGTGGCACCCAATGAGCGTAAGGTTCGAATCGAGGTCGGATATGGCTTGGAGGGGGCCTTACCTGATGCAATCGCGGCTAACATCATTCAAAGCCAGATCCTGCCCAACTTTAAGCGCGGCAAGATGGCGGCCGGGATCAGTGCCGGGGTCACGGCTATGATTCAAGCCACCAAGGGGGAATATAAACCCAAGCAGCACAAATCCGCGCCTCACAACGAGCTACTTTTTTTGCTGTTCGTCTTTGTCTTCATCGGTATCCCGCTGCTTCGCCAGTTCGGTCCATTCTGGCTCAGAGAGGTATTGCGTCAACACTCCTCATCATCGCGTCGATGGGGGGGCTCAGGGCGTGGCTCGGGTGGCGGTTTTAGAGGCGGTGGCGGGGGTTTTGGTGGTGGTGGTGCCTCGGGTAGCTGGTGAAGGAGTCAAGTGGATGGGATTGATTAATGACAAATTTGCCGATGCTTTGGCATCGCAGATCCAGGCCGTTGAGCAGCAGACGGCAGCTGAAATCGTGACAGTGCTGGCGCGGCGGAGTGACGATTACCTCTATATTCCGACGCTTTGGGCTGCATTCATTGCCATGTTGACGCCGTTTGTCGTCCATGAGTTGGGATTCTGGCTGGAGTGGCAGGAGCTCTTTCTCTACCAATGGTTGGTTTGGCTCTTTGCAACACTACTGTTTCGTTGGCCGCCACTGATGATGCGCTTGATCCCCTCGAGCGTTCGTCGGCACAGGGCCGCGCAGATGGCTCGCCAGCAGTTTCTGGAGCAAGGGTTGCACAGAACGGCCGATCGGCTGGGGGTGCTTATCTTTGTCTCGGAGGCTGAACATTATGTCGAGATAGTCGTTGATCAAGGCGTAGCCGACCAAATAGCGGACACGCATTGGCAGCAGATAGTCTCTGAGTTCACCCAGAGCGTTAAATCAGGTGCGATTGAGGAGGGATTCACGCAATGCGTTGCACAGGTGGGGGCCCAGCTCATTCGCCAGTTTCCTGCCACCTCGCCACAAAATGAGCTCTCCAATCGGTTGATCTACCTCAATTAGATAAGGACGTCACAGTGAATGTAGAGGCGATGCGCATCATAGGTCATAGAGGGGCGGCGGCGGTGGCGCCGGAAAATACGCTGGCCTCGTTTCGGGCTGCAGCTGCCTTGGGGGTGCGCTGGGTGGAGATGGATGTCTCCATGTCAGCCGATGGTGAGGCAGTCATCTTTCACGATGAGGCACTTGAGCGCTGCACCAATGGCCATGGCCTGCTCGGTCAGACGGATCTTGACACCTTGCTGACCCTGGATGCCGGGAGCTGGTTTTCCGAGGCGTTTGTTGGCGAGCGGATCCCAACCCTAAGCGAGGCATTGAGTGAGCTCCGGCACCTGGGTCTGGGGTTGAATCTCGAGATCAAGCATGAGGGGCCAGGGCTTGAACTACTGGTCACCAAGGTACTGGATACGCTCGGCAGAGCTTGGCCAGAGCCGGAGACGTTGCTGATCTCCAGTTTTAACCATCAGGCATTGCAGCTGTGCCAGGCTCAGGCTCCACACCTGCGAAGGGCACAACTCTATGAGTCAATTCCTGAGCAGTGGCAACAGGAGCTCAGTGAGATAGACGCATACAGTTTACACTGTGACTATCAGGCATTAAATGCCGAGCTCTGCCATGCCATCAAGCAGTCTGGGTATCGCGTATTTTGCTACACAGTCAATCTTCCCGACTCTGTCGCTGGGCATTGGGCTTGGGGCATGGATGGACTCTTTACCGATGATCCTCGACTGTTCATAAAAGACCTCAAATGAGGCTTGCGTCTTGTTAGCTGGCTCACAATAAGTCACCGCTTGGCCACCTGATTTTAAACTATGCACTAATCTCAACAGGGAAGTCGTTGCATTAGTCGACGACATGATGGCAGGTGTCTTCAAACAGATCGGCCTGCTCTAACAGCTGAGGGGTTGCGCATGAGTGATGATCTGCTCTTCATCGATGATGAACCAGTTCCATCTGAGCAGGCAAAAGAACTCGCTTGTTGGGTGGTCATGATTGTTGATGATGAACCCGCAGTCCATGATGTCACCCGCCTGGTCATGTCCGGTTTTACCTTCGATGGTCGAGGGGTTCACTTCATTGATTGCTATAGTGCGGGTGAAGCCTGCAGTATCCTGTCTGCGCGCGATGATATAGCCCTTATCCTGCTCGATGTGGTGATGGAAACAGAATCGGCAGGTCTGGATCTGGCACGTTATATTCGTGAAGACCTTAACAATCACAATGTGCGCATAGTGCTGCGCACTGGTCAGCCTGGTCAGGCGCCAGAAGAGCATGTGATCAAAACGTACGATATCAACGATTACAAAGAGAAGACCGACTTAACCCACGGCAAGCTCCTGACTGTTTTCTATTCAGCCTTGCGAGCCTACCGTGACATCATGCGCTTGGAAAAGGCCCGGCAGGGGTTGCGACGGGCCATTGATGCCATCAACGAAGTATATGACTCAAACAATTTGCGCCGTTTTGCTTCAGCCGTGCTCGAGCAGGTCAACTATTTGCTCAACCTCAACGGTGATGGGGTCTGTGCCAGTCGGGTCGAGGCTTACGCCGCCTCCGCTGAGGATGGCCATTTCAAAGTATTGGCGGCGACCGAAGCCTATTCCAAGCTGCATATCGATGAAGATGTGGCCAGCTTGCCAACCGAAGTGCGGGAAGCCTTTCATAATGCCCTGCGTAACCGTCGTAGCCAGTTCGGTGCGCACTTCTTTACCAGTTACTACCATAGCAAGGCGGGCGCTGAAACCGTGGTCTATATGACCTTTGCGGACAGCATCAGCAGTGATGCCCGAGAATTGCTGGAGATCTTCACGGCCAATGTTGCTATCACCTATGAGAGTCTGTTGCTGCGTGATGAGATAGAGGAGACTCAGCGTTCCACCATCTACCTATTGGGTGAGGCGGTGGAGCGGCGATCCAAGGAGACAGGGGCGCATGTCAAACGGGTAGGTGAATTATCGGCCCTGATGGGCAAGCTGGTCGGGCTAAGTGATCGGGATGTGGAATTTCTACGTCAGGCTGCACCCTTGCATGATGTGGGCAAGATCGGCATACCCGATCGCGTGCTCAATAAGCCAGGCAAATTGGATGGTGAAGAGTGGGGGACGATGCAAACGCATTCGCAGATTGGCTATGAGTTACTCAGCAAATCCGATAAACGTGTGTTGCAGTTAGCGGCCATCATAGCCCATGAACACCATGAGTGCTGGGACGGTGGCGGTTACCCGCGTGGACTCAAGGGCGAGCAAATTCATATTGCCGGCCGTATCGTTGCTCTTACCGATGTGTTTGATGCCTTGGTCAGCACTCGCTGCTACAAGGGGGCGTGGACCTTTGCTGATGCCATTTCATATGTTCGGCAGGGGCGAGGTAGTCAGTTTGATCCAAAACTGGTCGAGCTCTTTTTGGCTAACATTCCGGCTGTGGAGGCGATTTACGCACAGTTTCCCGATCATTGATTGATGCCTTTGTTTCGCCCTGTCTGGCCGGTTACTCCACTCACTAACTGGCTGTCCCGAATAGCCGTGCGCCGACTTCTGTGTGAGGCGTGCACTAACTCCCTCTTTCGCGCCAGGGAATATCCGAAGGCGCCTTCGAGTCTGCATTCACCCCATGTCAGCGGGAGCTTCCCTCAGTGTGTCACCTTATGAGGATAGATGTGGTGGTTACCACTGAGCCTCATATGAACGCTTGACGCCTCACTCCTATGATCCACACACATGTTTTAGCTAGGCCAAGCTCCTGATTTTGTACACTGGAGATAGTGGAAGGGGAGGCAGGTTGGCGCTGCCTGTTGACGAGCAGAAATCACTCTGCTCGCTGCGGGAGTTGGCGGCCTGCCCCCTGAAGGTCGTGATGCCAGGTCTGGATGGCGATGGAAATATCAGAGTAGCTGCTGACTAAGGCAGTAACCCTGAATGGAGCGGAATGGAGTGAAGTCGGATCCCTCTTGCTTGCTTCTGAAGCCGCAGGCAGACTGTAGTCTAGGCATAGTAGTGCCCCAAGCCCACAACCCAAGAGCAGCATGAGCAGAGTGATGTTCGTTTGACGTACCAGTAAAGCGCGGATGGCCAGAGTATGATGGCGAAGGCTCTTGTGCGTAGTTGATAGCGTGATCATAGGGCGATAAGCTCGTTTTCTACAGCTGGCATCGTCTGACATGGTCGCATGGTAGCCTTTGGTCATGACGAGTTTATGACATTGTTTCTGGCCCACAGTGGGCAAGCACTATGCGATGTCATGACTTTTCAATCCACTTCCTATATAAGAAATCACCTAATTTCGGTCATGGTAACATGGTGTGCTATTTCATAATTACAGAGGGTGCACGGGTGAATTATAGAAAGTTGAGGAAATTACTGGTGAGTCCACGGCTTTTTCTGGTCGATGCATTGAATAATAAGATCAAGGCGCAGGGCGAACCGAAAATCAATAATGGAAAAAAGGGTGCGACAAAATCAACGCCAGCCAAGGTAACGGCGATGAAGGATTGTGAACCATCCCCCCCTCCAGCGGTTGTAATGGCGGAAATTCCTGGC
>JBOFBS010000272.1:0-26128 GCA_051645725.1 Aeromonadaceae bacterium
CGATTTGGCCTGGTTATAACGGGTAGAGAGTACCGACAGCTGCACCAGAGGTGAAATAGCCCGGCTGGAGAGCATGACTGCGGCTATCATGCCTCCCATTGTGATGCTGCCCTCAGAGATGAGGTAAACCCCCAGCACGACCAGAGCCACAGTTGCCATCTGCTGAGCAAAGTTGGCCAGTGTTGCAACCCGGTTGGTGATACGCCGGGTTTCTATGCCCCAGCTCGACATATGGCTAACCGCCTGCTCCCATTTGTGCTGAAAATTACTCTCTGCCCCAAATATTTTCACTGCCTCGAGGCCTGCGATCCCCTCAATCAGGTTGGCATATTTTTGTGAGGCAAGACGCGAGCCCTCTTCGATACTGGTGCGCAATGGCTCCTGAATATAGAGGCTGTAAACCGTCAGGATCAAAATCGCAACCAGAGGTACCCATACCATGGGCCCGGAAAAGATCCAGATGATAAACAGAAAGAAGAACGCAAAGGGGAGATCGATCAGGGCTGAAACAGTCGCCGAGGTGAAAAACTCGCGTATAGACTCGAACTCCTGCAGGTGCTTGGCAAAGGCCCCCGTTGAGGCGGGCCTGGCCTCCATGCGTATCCCCATCACCTTGGAGAAGATCTTGGCTGAGAGTAATACGTCAGATTTTTTACCTGCTATATCAATAAAATAGCTTCTAAGCTGGCGCATGGCAAAGTCAAAGAGCAGCACTATGGAGACACCGATTGCCAGCACCCAAAGCGAGTCAAACGCCAGGTTTGGCACTATCTTGTCGTAGACATTCATGGTGAACAGCGGGCTGACCACAGCGAAGAGATTGATCAGAATCGAGGCAATCAGCACATCCCGATAGATAGCTGTCGACTCCAGTAGGGTACTCCAGAACCAGTGCCCCTCTCTTGTCTTTAGGACCTTGGGTGAACGAGCATCAAAGCGGAACTGTTTTTTCAGCAGCATGGCGGTGCCGGAATATAGCTCGCTCAATTGCGTCATCGAGATGATCTGTTGCCCACAACCAAGCAGAGGTAATGCCACACACGCCTCATCTTTGGCCAAATCCACAGCCAGTAGCACACAAGCACCACCATCGTGTTGCAGCAAAATACAGGGCAAGAGCAGGGGGGAAATGTCGTGCAGCGCGAGACTCTGAGCCTTGGAATTAAAACCTGCTCGCTCGGCCGCACGAGGAAACAGGAGTGGCGTCAGGATACCATCCGGCATGGGGAGTCCAGCAGTCAGCGCATCGCGACTATTGGGCACGGCATAATATTTAGAGAGAAATACCAAACACTCGAGCAACTGATCCGTTTTGTCCTGAGAGGCTTCCATTACAACGACAACTCCATCCTGGCTGTGGCAACAGGTAACAAAAAACTGAGGAAAAACTCGAAAAATCCATTTCCAGAACAACAAGTTAACAGCATATCAAAAAGCGCATAGAGAGTCAGTCGCTACCTTTTTAATACTCAACTATCTTCACAACAGATAGCAATAGGCTCACCATCAGCAAAAAAAAACACCGACAGCAAGCTGTCGGTGTTTTCCACATCGCCGGCTACTTACAAAGAGTAGCCTGAAATGTCATTACAGAACGTCGATAGCGTTCAGTTCCTTGAAGGCCAGTTGCAGACGGGCGATCATGGATTCCTGGCCCTTGCGCAGCCATACGCGCGGGTCGTAGTACTTCTTGTTCGGTGAGTCAGCACCTTCCGGGTTGCCCAGCTGACCTTGCAGGTAGGCTTCCTTATCCTTGTAGTAACCCAGGATACCTTCCCAGCAAGCCCACTGGGTATCGGTGTCGATGTTCATCTTGATAACACCGTAGCTAACAGACTCTTCGATCTCTTGAGCGGTAGAACCTGAACCACCGTGGAATACGAAGTTGAGGGTCTTGGCAGGAACACCGAACTTCTCGGAAACATACTTCTGGGAAGCGTCGAGAATGGACGGAGTCAGCTTGACGTTACCTGGCTTGTAAACACCGTGTACGTTGCCGAAAGAGGCAGCGATGGTGAAGCGCGGGCTGATCTTGGACAGACGCTCGTAAGCGTAGGCAACATCTTCCGGCTGGGTGTACAGAGCAGATTGATCCATGTGGCTGTTGTCCACACCATCTTCTTCACCGCCGGTGCAGCCCAGTTCCAGCTCCAGAGTCATGCCCATCTTGGACATGCGCTCCAGGTACTTGCAGCAGATGTCCACGTTCTCTTCCAGAGACTCTTCAGAGAGATCCAGCATGTGGGAGGAGAACAGCGGCTTGCCAGTTTCAGCAAAGTGCTTTTCACCCGCATCCAGCAGACCATCGATCCACGGCAGCAGCTTCTTGGCAGCGTGGTCGGTGTGAACGATAACCGGAACACCGTAGTATTCAGCAACAGCGTGAACGTGCTTGGCACCAGAGATAGCACCCAGGATGGCAGCTTGTTGACCTTCCAGCTTCAGGCCCTTACCAGCGATGAAAGCAGCACCGCCGTTAGAGAACTGAACAACCACCGGAGCCTTGGCCTTGGCGGCAGCTTCCAGAACGGCGTTGATGGAGTCAGTACCAACTACGTTAACAGCTGGCAGTGCGAACTTGTTAGCCTTGGCAACTTCAAATACTTTTTGAACGTCATCGCCAGTGATCACGCCTGGTTTAACAAAATCGAAGATCTTAGACATATCTATGGTCCTATCGAGTTTTCGGCCCTTGAGGGACACCGAAAGAGTTGCAAATAAACAGGTGGGTTCGCCCGTGAGGACGAACAAACGGGAGGTCGTGACCTCCCGTTTGGCAGCAAGGCTTAGGCCTTGGCGCGTTCTTCCAGGATGGCAACCGCTGGCAGAACCTTACCTTCTACGAACTCCAGGAAGGCGCCACCGCCAGTGGAGATGTAGGAAACCTTGTCGGCGATACCGAACTTGTCGATAGCAGCCAGAGTGTCACCACCGCCAGCGATGGAGAACGCAGGAGAGGCAGCGATCGCTTCAGCGATGATCTTGGTGCCTTCAGCGAACTGGTCGAATTCGAACACACCAACCGGGCCGTTCCACAGAATGGTCTTGGCGTTCATGATGATGTCAGCCAGAGCCTTGGCAGAATCCGGGCCGATGTCGAAAATCATGTCGTCATCAGACACATCAGCCACAGCCTTGATGGTAGCCGGAGTGGATTCAGAGAATTCCTTACCAACCACTACATCGGTAGTAACCGGGATGTTGGTCTCGGCAGCCAGCTTCTTGGCAGTGTCGATCAGGTCGTGTTCGCACAGAGACTTACCAACATTGTGGCCAGCAGCGGCGATGAAGGTGTTGGCGATACCACCACCCACAACCAGCTGGTCAGCGATCTTGGAGAGAGACTCCAGAACGGTCAGCTTGGTAGAAACCTTGGAACCACCAACGATGGCAACCATAGGACGCTCAGGCTTCAGCATAGCCTTACCCAGCGCATCCAATTCACCAGCCAGCAGAGGGCCAGCACAGGCAACAGGAGCGTACTGAGCCACACCGTGGGTAGAACCCTCAGCGCGGTGAGCAGTACCGAAAGCGTCCATTACGAATACGTCACACAGAGCGGCATACTTCTTGGCCAGCTCTTCGGTGTTCTTCTTTTCGCCCTTGTTGAAACGACAGTTTTCCAGAACAACCAGCTCACCGGCGGCGACTTCAACGCCATCCAGGTAATCCTTGGCCAGGCGCACTGGGCAGGACAGAGCGTCTTTGAGATAGTTGACTACCGGCAGCAGAGAGAACTCTTCGTTGTACTCGCCTTCGGTCGGACGACCCAGGTGGGAGGTGATCATCAGCTTGGCACCCTTTTCCAGGGCCAGCTTGATGGTGGGCAGAGTGGCTACGATACGCGCATCGGAGGTAACCTTACCATCCTTAACAGGTACGTTCAGGTCAGCACGGATCAGTACGCGCTTACCAGCCAGGTCCAGGTCGGTCATTTTGATCACAGACATATTCAGTCCTCTATGGATTTTCAGACAAAACAATGAGCCTGTTTTTCCCGAGTTGCCTGAGGCTTGCCCGGGTGGCCACTTCTTCACAACCCGGCATCCTGCCAAGGTTTGCTGGCCAACCGCCGTGTCTATCAAACAGACACCACGGTAAAAAGAGGGGGAGAGCAACGCCGTCTCTCGTCGGCAGCGCAGCATTCTAGCCGTTGGAACTGCCTTTGCGTCTTGATGCATATCAGGCCAGGAGCAAAAAATCATGCGCTTGATGAAATGTGATCGGCAACCACATCGGCATATTCGATTTTCTACTCGCGTCACAGACTCGAGTGGTGAGGCTCCAGGCGCAATGAGTTTACTGTGCTTGGCGGGCAAAGGCGATAGGAAGATGGGAATTTATGCAAAAAAAACGGGAGCCGAAGCTCCCGAATTTAGCGTAACACGAGAAGTTAGAACAAGGATTCGGCCTGAGCGACCACGTTCTCGACTGTGAAGCCAAACTCCTTGAACAGCAGCTCGGCCGGTGCAGATTCACCGAAGGTGTGCATGCCGACGATCTTGCCGTTCAGGCCCACATACTTGTACCAGTAGTCGGCGATACCCGCTTCCACAGCCACACGACGGGTCACGGCTGACGGCAGCACGGACTCCTTGTATTCAGCGCTTTGAGCATCGAAGAGATCGGTGGCAGGAATGGAGACCACACGTACCTTGCGCCCCTTGCCTTCCAGCTCACTGGCCGCCTGCATGGCCAGTTCCACTTCAGAGCCGGTAGCGATCAGGATCAGATCCGGGGTACCGGCTGCATCCTTCAACACATAACCACCCTTGGCCACATTGGCCAGTTGCTCAGGGGTACGCTCCATCTGTGCCAGATTCTGACGGGAGAAGATGAGCGCGGTCGGGCCATCCTTGCGCTCGATGGCATACTTCCAGGCCACCGCTGATTCCACCTGGTCACAGGGGCGCCAGGTGCTCATGTTCGGAGTCAGACGCAGTGAGGCGATCTGCTCAACCGGCTGGTGCGTCGGGCCATCTTCACCCAGACCGATTGAGTCGTGGGTATAGACGAAGATGGAGCGCTGCTTCATCAGAGCCGCCATGCGCACCGCGTTACGGGCATACTCCATAAACATCAGGAAGGTCGCGCCGTAAGGGATCAGACCACCGTGCAGGGCTGCACCATTCATGATGGCGGACATGCCGAACTCACGCACACCATAGTGCATGTAGTTGCCAGAGGCATCGTCTGCCGTGATGGACTTGGAGCTCTTGTGGATGGTCAGGTTGCTCGGAGCCAGGTCGGCGGAACCGCCCAGCAGTTCAGGCAACAGGGCACCGTAGGCATCCAGGGCATTCTGGCTCGCCTTACGGGTGGCGATCTTGGCCGGATTGGCTTGCAGATCGGCGATAAACTTGGCTGAATCTGCCGCCCAGTTGGCAGGCAGCTCGCCCTTCATGCGGCGTTCAAACTCGGCAGCCAGCTCGGGGTAAGCTTCACGGTAGGCAGCCAGACGCTCATTCCACTCGCGCTCGACCACTTGCCCATCCGTCTTGGCATCCCACTGCTCATAGATGTCAGCCGGGATGTCGAACGGCGCATGGCTCCAACCCAGGAACTCACGAGCCGCCGCGATTTCAGCCGCACCCAGCGGTGAGCCGTGGCAGTCGTGGGAACCAGCCTTGTTAGGCGAGCCATAACCTATGACGGTCTTGCAGCAGAGCAGCGACGGCTTGTCGGTCACGGCACGAGCAGCCTCGATAGCCGCCTTGATCGCTTCCGGATTGTGACCATCTACGCCACGGATCACATGCCAGCCGTAAGATTCGAAACGAGCGGCAGTATCATCGGTGAACCAGCCTTCTACGTGGCCATCGATGGAGATGCCGTTGTCATCCCAGAAGGCAACCAGCTTGCCCAGCTTCAGGGTGCCCGCCAGGGAGCAGGCTTCGTGGGAGATCCCCTCCATCATGCAGCCATCGCCCATGAAAACATAGGTGTGGTGGTCGACCACATCGTGACCGGGACGGTTGAACTGGGCGGCCAGTATCTTCTCGGCCAGCGCCATGCCCACACCATTGGT
Organism: Aeromonadaceae bacterium; assembly: GCA_051645725.1. Lineage (GTDB taxonomy): Bacteria > Pseudomonadota > Gammaproteobacteria > Enterobacterales > Aeromonadaceae > Pseudaeromonas. Next base: position 6,029 of record JBOFBS010000272.1, read on the forward strand.
GATGCCCTGCCCCAGCGGACCCGTGGTGGTTTCCACGCCCGGCGCATAACCATACTCAGGGTGGCCCGGGGTGCGGGAGTGGAGTTGACGGAAATTCTTCAGATCATCGATGGAGAGATCGTAGCCAGTCAGGTGCAACAGGGAGTAAAGCAGCATAGAGCCATGACCGTTGGAGAGGATGAAACGGTCGCGGTCAGCCCACTTGGGGTTGCTCGGGTTATGCTTGAGGTAGTCACGCCACAGTACTTCAGCGATATCGGCCATCCCCATGGGGGCCCCCGGGTGACCGGAATTGGCTTTTTGTACGGCATCCATACTCAATGCACGAACGGCATTGGCTAACTCTTTACGCGAAGGCATCTATAACTCCTGGGTCTCTTTGCTCTGTGCCACTTAAGGGCGCGTATTCTCCCAAACTGCATGCCTGTTGTGCAAATGTTATCTGGCTACTTTGTCTTCAATAAGACACTAATTGTACGACTTAGACCCAATTGACCGATAAGTTTGCGCAATCCTAATTCCCGAGCTAGCGCTGGTTTCACTGGCTTGCATGGTGATTTCCCATTTTTTACTGGTAATGCGCGCACGGCAAAAATAGAATAGACGTCCAGATGTGGATACATCCATCCACTTATAGTAATTCGATACTGATCTATACTGTTGATTTCGGGGGACACCCCCGACCAACCATAAAGAAGAGAACATCATGGCCAGACTCTTTACCTCTGAATCCGTCTCTGAAGGACATCCCGACAAGATCGCCGATCAGATCTCCGATGCGGTACTGGATGCCATTCTGGCCCAGGACCCTATGGCGCGCGTAGCCTGCGAGAGCTTCGTCAAGACCGGCATGGTGCTGGTCGGTGGCGAAATCACCACCTCAGCCTGGGTCGATATTGAAGAGCTGGTGCGTCAAACCGTTCGTGACATCGGCTATACCCACTCCGACATGGGCTTCGATGCCAACTCTTGCGCCGTACTCAGCGCCATCGGCAAGCAATCCCCGGATATCAACCGCGGTGTCGATCGCAAAGACCCCAAAGAGCTGGGTGCCGGCGACCAGGGATTGATGTTTGGCTACGCCACCAACGAAACTGCTGTGCTGATGCCCGCTCCCATCACCTACGCTCACCTGCTGGTCAAGCGCCAGTCAGAGGTGCGCAAGAGTGGTGTGCTGCCCTGGTTGCGTCCAGACGCCAAGAGCCAGATCACCTTCGCTTACGACAGCAACGGCAAGATCCAGGGCATCGATGCCGTGGTGCTATCCACACAGCACCGTGAAGACATCAGTCACGACGATCTGGTTGAAGCGGTCCAGGAAGAGATCATCAAGCCAGTCCTGCCCAAAGAGTGGCTCAACCACAACACCAAATACTTTATCAACCCGACGGGTCGTTTCGTTATCGGCGGCCCCATGGGCGATTGCGGTCTGACCGGTCGCAAGATCATAGTCGACACCTACGGCGGCATGGCCCGTCACGGTGGTGGCGCCTTCTCCGGCAAAGACCCCTCCAAGGTTGACCGCTCCGCCGCCTACGCCGCCCGCTATGTGGCCAAGAATATCGTCGCTGCGGGTCTGGCCGATCGCTGTGAAATCCAGGTCTCCTACGCCATCGGCGTAGCCGAACCGACCTCCATCAGCGTGGAAACCTTCGGTACCGGCAAGCTGGACGAGAGCCACCTCATCAAGCTGGTGCGCCAGTTCTTCGATCTGCGCCCTTACGGCCTCATCGAAATGCTGGATCTCAAACGCCCCATCTACCAGGCCACCGCCGCCTACGGTCACTTCGGTCGCGAAGAGTTCCCTTGGGAGAAGACTGACAAGGCCGCCCTGCTGCGCGATGCCGCGGGTCTGAAATAAGCCTAAGTGGCGTAACGAGCAATAAAAAAGGAGGCGAAAGCCTCCTTTTCCATTTTAAGCCCGAGCTGGTACAGCTATGGCATCTGAGCAGCAGTATTGGGCTGCTTATAACACAGTGCCCAGTTTTTTTGACCACTACACCTGCCCCTCAGCGTGGGTGTCCAGCCCCTTTCCTCCACCTCCTCTCCCCCTCAGCGGCATTGCCTGACGGCGATAGACTGATAAACTTGCGCTGAGTCACACTCGTCTACTCCCCGTTGCAGGAATGAGTCCTCTTCATCACACAGCAAGACCTATTGAGGTAGATATGTTCACTTTTAAAAATTTGGGGCACCAGGGTCTGGTGTGGGCAGAGATGTGCGGTTTGGTGATAGTGGCGATAGCCACCATAGTCGCTATGGGACACCAAGTTGTGACCATGTTCGAAGCCAGGCTGGTCACCCTAGCCGATCTGCTGCTGCTCTTTATCTATCTGGAAGTCCTGGCTATGGTCTCCATGTATCTGGAGATGGGGAAGCTACCCATACGTCTGCCCCTCTATATTGCCATCGTTGCCCTGGCTCGTTACCTGATACTGGACATGAAAGAGATGGACTCTATGCGCATGCTGACGGTGGCCGGAACCGTGCTGCTGCTGGCCATCAGCGTCTTTATCATCCGTTATGGCCATAGTCGCTTTCCTTACCAAAAAGAAGATTAAGCGCGGCTGCAGTCCTGAACGAGTTACCGAGTGGGTCGGCTCTTTGCTTGCCTGAGCAAAAGAGCCGGCCATGAAGATGTTAACCATGGCACAGCACACAGTCACCGGGTTAACGCCCTTATCAGGCCCATCTTCCACCCTCCGGAATGCTCGGCAAAAGAGCGGATAGCCAAAGATCACTTATCTGCGGCAGTCGGTGTGGCAACCGATGTCGGCTCCACCGCATGGGCGGAACGATAGAGCGCCCACTCCTCTACCACACGGCCATCAGGCAGGTGACAATTGCTGCTTTGCCCGGCTTGGGTGGTAACCGGCTCGCTCTTGCCACCCAACTCGGCGCAATAGACGCTGGCAGGGTTAGCCATTCCAATCCTGGGTTCTGACTCCACATCCCTGCCACAACCGCAGAGCAATAACAGAGCAGCAACCAGGCTTGTAAAGAGTAATTGAGTTCGCTTCATGGTCGATTCCATCAAATAAAGAGTAGCGGCAACCTGGCAACACAGGAGAGGTAACACATTCAACAACAATCCCAGTTATACCAGACGCGGGAAAAATCCCGTTTGGCCAATGCATCCGCCTGGATAAAGAAATTACCCACCCCACAATCCCCCCACATGATGGATACACCATCGTCACCATCAGCCGTATCCATCTGAAACAGCAATAGCCACTCTTCACCCGATTCTTCATCGGCGCGTGGATCATCCTGGGTAAAGTAAGCGTAGCCCCCCAGCTTGCTGCCTGTCCCTATCTCCCTGTCATACAGGGCATCCACCATGCTTTCATCTATGGCCTCAATGGTACGGGCGATCGGTTCAAAGCGATGATCGCTCGGTGCTGGCAGGTCCTGCTCTAGCGTAAAGGTAAGCGAATACTCACACTCCATGGGCAAACCATGATCTTGGGGAGCCTGTGGCAAATCATCGGCCAGCTCATCTCTATTCATGATGATCTCAGGATGATAGATAACCCGATAACCATCAGGATCGGCCAGCACCTCAGCCAAAGGACGTTCATGATCCAAGCCATATAGCTCATCATCTGCAATAAAGAACTGCAGCACTCCCGTTGCAGGATAGCCAGGCAGTGACGGCATCTGGGCAAAGTTAAGTTGGGCCAGCAGGTAAAGAGGCGCCCCTCTTTTACTATGCGGATAAGCCATGCCTCGAGGCCAGTAGGGCTGACCACCGAATTTGCTACTCCAGCGCGTCTGGGGCTGTTCTGTGTGCGGGGTGATCCTCACTGTCGGTAGCGCATGCTCGCCCAGCTTGGTCAGTACGCTTTCTATCTCTTCGTGCTCTCTCATCGTCACCTCACTGCATCTCCCCTATTGGATGTCCCTTGTGGACGCTTTTCCCTCGTGGACGCTCAATCACAACCAGGCCAACTCACCTCGCAAAACATGCTACAGGTCAGGGCATAAGATGGGAATAGACACCAGGAGAGGGAATAGTAACTCAAGGTAGTCAGCCCCCCACAACAAGGGCGGCGGATGGTCGCATGTGCTGCTGGATAACAAATAGATAATAAATAGATAATAAATACACGTTATACAAATAGTTCAACTTACCTGTAAGTAAATTAACGCTGTTTACTCTGCCGCAAGATTAATATTCATGTTTCATGCAATGAAACCGGTGCGCATATTCTTAATAATTATATGAAGCCCAATTAACTGAACGAAGTAGCAACATAAACCAAACAACTTACAATCCCTGTTGAAGACAAAGTACAGCCTGTGCAACCATATCTCTGTCATCGGTGCCAAGATGAGTAAATTGATACTCCTCTGGCTAAGAGCAAGGCAAAATATTAATTAAGGGTTTATCATGTCAAATATTAAACTGTTAACTTTAGCCTCTTTGTTAACTCTTGGTATGAGTGGCACAGTTCTGGCCGGTAATGTTGTCGACTGCAGCAACGCACAGAATAAAAATCAGTGCATGCATGATAAGTTTAATATCAACAATCGTAACGATGTAGTTGATTGCAGCAATGCTGCTAACTCCAATAAGGAGGAGTGTGTCCGCGTCAAGGTGAACGTCAACAATCAGAATGATGTGGTTGACTGTAGTAATGCCGCCAATGCCAATAAAGATGAGTGCGTCAGAGCCAAGGTAAATGTTAATCACCGTAATGATGTTCTTCACTGCAGCAATGCAGCCAATGGCAATAAAGATGAGTGTGCGCGAGTCAAACGCAATCACAATGATTGATGATTAAACATCATGTCGTGACAACTGGGTTAAACATTTCAGATATGGCGCATCAATAAACCACATATTCAGATAAACACCGGCTCAAGCCGGTGTTTTTATTATCAGCATCGACGCACTGGGTTATTATTCCTATTCTGAGTCAGTCGCTCTTATCACGAACATAAGATAAGAAAACACCCGCTCAAAATAGATTCATCAAGCCAGTTGTAAGAGCTTGCCACAATGACGGCAGAGGTAGCGACTCTTGCCTCGCTGCAGCGCATTGTGGCGGCGTAGACTCAGACTATGGTCGCGACAGGCGCAGCGGTAGTTAAATTGCGGCCCCTGTACCTTGCTGATATCCAGCTGGTGGGTCACCCGCCCCGGCAGCTCAAATACCTGCTGCATCATGCCCTTCCACTCCCGCCCGTGAGGCGCACAACGGCCATGTAGGGCAAAGACCAGCAGATGCGCCAATTCATGGGGGATCACCTCATGCAGGAAGCTCGGCAGATTATCCACCAGCAGCAGAGGGTTTAAGCGGATCTCCCATTTTTGCAAGTGCGCCGTCCCCGCCGCCTTGCCCCTCTGGGTAAAGCGCAGCACAGGCCTGGGCCAATGTTGCCCGAGGCGCTCGGTAGCCCGCGCCAAAGAGTGATCCAATGCCTGCTCACAAGCATAGCGCAACGCCGGATCCAGCTCAGGCTCCTTGCCTCTTCTTAGGCTACGCACTGGGGTGACACCCGTTTGCGACACCGGCTCCCTGGTGACAGGTAACCGACGAAATAGACCGTCTAGCAGAGTCATGGGCCGACGCAGGAGTGAAAGAAAGAAGAGCGATATGATGCCCAGTGGCAAGCAAGAGGGCAAGCGGGCCCACGAATGAGTTCATGGCGTATTGGCAAAAGGAATATCTCTGCCCTTATACCAGCCAGTTAGGCGAGATAACCTTTTGAGCCAACCTTTGGCGGCATAGATGGTGGCATAGATGGCGGCATAAATGCCGCCATCTAGCCCACACTGAGGGGTTTACGGCGAGTGGGCCAGAGCGTCTGCCTCGCCCAACTTCTTGATAGCAAGCATTATGCCTCAGCCCTTGGGGTATGGGTGAAGCCTGGGGCTCACACTACCTCTTGCAGCAGGGCCGAGATGCCCTCGCCCTGAATCTCCCCTGCCTCGACTCTGGCCAGGATCTGCGCCGGCGTGTAATCCGCCGCCGGATAGAGCAGCACCAGGCTGCGGTCACCTAGCTGCAGGAAGTTCTTCTCACCAAAGGGGGTGTAACGGGTGGCCCCTATGCTGATGAGCGCCTGGCTCGGATAATCGGCCGCCGCCAACAGAGCGGCGATATGCTCGGCAGGCCCCTCATCCAGTTGCTCGTTCATCTTTTCAACTATCCAGTCGAGCAGGGTCTGGTGAAAATAGCTGTACTCCACCACAGGGCTGTCGATGCCATAGGGATGTACCTGTCCGTCACGCAGCAGGAAGCTGGCAATCCGGTAGCCATCGAGCACACCGCCAGGCTGCAGAGTGTCGAGCGGCAGCAGCTGCTCGGCAACCCCCTTGCTCTCTGGCCCCCAATTCTTCTTCTCGCTGATCTTGCGCGCTCCCTCCTTGCGGATAGAGCAGTCGTTGTAGGCGCCAAACGCCTTGGGCGTCAGGGCTATGACCTGACCGTGATCGTAGGTGATGTCGCACAAGAGCCCGACTTCCGGCTCAATCTGCAGGTTATCCGCCCCGGTAGGGAAACGGATCTGACTATGGCTCAAGGGGTAAGTGCCTAAAAAGCTGGAGCTCTTTGGCAAATAAAAGGGGAAAATGGCCTTGGGCGCTATGGCTTCCTTGACCTTGACGGCGACAAAATCACGGGCTTCTCCTGCCTGCTCCAGATGACCGGCAAAATTTCCGGCCACACCCAAGCCAATCACGGCACTGTACGTCATTGCTGCTCCTTCGCCTCATCACAGAGTTCATGTTACCCACAGGAGGCGAGTCTAACGGTTAGGAATGAGCCGTCAACCGCACAAGCCTTTTCTTCTGTAGCCTGAATGATATCCTTAGCCCCCTGTCGAGTGTGACAGCACTGTTGTATTTCCAAATGTAGGTTGTCATGTTGCTTAACCACCCGCGCTTTAACTTCGTGTTTACCCTCGCACTTCTGCTGCCTGGCCTGTGCGGCTCAGCCCAGGCCTTGACCTTTGTACAAGCCAAGCAGGAGTTGCAGAAGATCTACCGAGCCAATCCCGAACAAAAGAGCTTCTATTGTGGCTGTGAGATTCGCTACCAAGGCAAGAAGATGGTGCCCGATCTGGCCAGCTGTGGCTACGAGCCCCGCAAACAAGCCGAGCGCGCCAACCGTATTGAGTGGGAGCACATAGTCCCCGCCTGGGAGTTGGGTCAGCAGCGCCAGTGCTGGCAGCAGGGGGGGCGCAAGAATTGTGTGAAAACCGACCCCGTCTTTGCCCAGATGGAGGGCGATATGCATAACCTGGTTCCCGCCATCGGTGAGGTCAATGGGGATAGAGCCAACTTCCGCTTTTCCGAGTGGAACGGGAAGCCAACTCAGTATGGACGCTGTGAGATGGTGGTTGATTTTGCCGGCAAGCGCGCCCAACCTCCGGCCCGTAGCCGTGGCGCCATAGCCCGAACCTATCTGTACATGGCCCAGCACTATCAGTTGCGTCTGGCACCAGCCCAGCAGAAACTCTTTGCAGCCTGGCATAAGCAGTACCCGGTTACGGAGTGGGAGTGCCGCCGGGATGAACTCATTGCCAAGGTCCAGGGCAACCACAATCCCTTTGTAGAGGAGCAGTGTCACTGATGCGTATTCCCCGTATTTATGAAGCTACGCCCTTGACCAGTGGCCAGACTCTGGCCTTAAGCGAAGATGGCGCCAATCATGTGGGCCGGGTTCTGCGCATGCAGCCCGGTCAGGCCCTGGTGCTGTTCGATGGCCGCGGTGGCCACTATCCGGCTACCTTGAGCGAAGTGGGCAAGAAACAGGTTCTGGTGACACTGGGCGAGCAGGTTCTGCATGAGGTCGAATCACCTCTAGCCCTGCATCTGGGCCAGGTGATCAGCCGGGGTGACAAGATGGAGTTCACCATCCAGAAGTCGGTTGAGCTGGGGGTCAATCTCATCACCCCCCTTTTCTCCGATCGCTGTGGCGTCAAGCTCAATGGCGAGCGGCTGGAGAAGAAGCTGGAACAGTGGCAGAAGATTGTCATCAGTGCCTGCGAACAGTGTGGTCGCAACCGGGTGCCGCTGGTGCGCCCAGCCATGGAGCTCTCCAGCTGGCTCGCCGAAGAGACAGACGAGCTCAAGCTCAACCTGCATCCCCGAGCCCCCTACAGCATCAACACCCTGCCGGTCCCCACTCAGGGCATTCGCCTGCTGATCGGCCCCGAAGGTGGACTCTCGGACGAAGAGATAGCCCTTGCCCGTGACCATGGATTTGCTGATATGCTGCTGGGTCCAAGAGTACTGCGTACCGAGACGGCGGCTATGACCGCCATAACCGCCCTGCAGTGTCGTTTCGGCGACCTGGCATAAGGAGAGAACAACAGATGGCCATCAAACTCGGCATCGTCATGGATCCTATCCACTCCATCAAGATCAAGAAGGACTCCAGCTTTGCCATGCTGCTGGAGGCCCAGCGCCGGGGCTACGAGCTCTACTACATGGAGATGCAGGATCTCTACCTGCAGCAGGGTGAGGCCTTTGCCACCATGCGCCCCTTGAGCGTCTGGGACAACGCCGAATCCTGGTTTGAGCTGGGCGAGATAGCGGATCAACCGCTGGCCGAGCTGGATGTGATCCTGATGCGTAAGGATCCCCCCTTTGATACCGAGTATATCTACGCCACCTATATGCTGGAGCGCGCCGAGGAGCAGGGGGTATTGATAGTCAACAAGCCCCAGAGCCTGCGTGATGCCAACGAGAAACTCTTTACCGCCTGGTTTGCCGAGCACACCCCGACCACACTGGTGACTCGCTCGGCCGCCAAACTGCGCGCCTTCCATGCCGAGCATCAGGATGTGATCCTAAAACCCCTGGACGGCATGGGCGGCGCCTCCATCTTCCGTTTGAAGAGCGATGATCCCAATGTGGGCGTCATCATAGAGACGCTGACCGAACATGGCAGCCGTTACTGCATGGCCCAGACCTATCTGCCGGCTATCAAGGAGGGAGACAAGCGGGTGCTGGTCATCGATGGCGAACCTGTCCCCTACTGTCTGGCCCGGATTCCGGCCCAAGGCGAGACCCGGGGTAACCTGGCGGCCGGTGGGCGTGGTGAGCCTCGCCCCTTGAGCGATAGCGACTGGGCCATAGCCCGCGCCGTAGGCCCTGTGCTCAAGCAGAAGGGACTCATTTTCGTGGGTCTGGATATCATTGGCGACAGGTTGACCGAGATTAACGTCACCAGCCCCACCTGTATTCGGGAGATAGAGGCCGCCTTCCCGGTGAGCATCACGGGCATGCTGATGGATGCCATCGAACAGCGCCTCACCCCCTGATCTTAAGCCATCGCCTGCCCCATCACAAAACAGGAGGGCAGGCCATTGGAGTACAACAATCGGATGTCATACCTGCAAAACCACTTTTTGATCGCCATGCCAACCATGGACGATGGCTTTTTCTCCCGCTCTGTCATCTACCTGTGCGAGCACAATGCCAAGGGTGCCATGGGGCTCACCCTGACTGTCCCTCTGGATATGGACCTGCATGATTTGCTGACCAAGATGGAGCTGGCCGATGTGAACCCAGAGCTCAAAGGGCTACCCGTACTCGCTGGCGGCCCTGTGAGTACGGATCGCGGCTTTGTGCTGCACACCCCCAAAGCGGGTTTTCACAGCTCGCTGCAACTCACCGATGAACTGATGATCACCACCTCCCTGGATGTATTGCATACCCTGGGCACAGAGCAGGCCCCGGAGCGCTTTATCATCACCTTGGGTTACGCCGGGTGGGAGGCGGGACAACTGGAGCAGGAGCTACTCGACAACAGCTGGCTAACCCTGCCCGCCACGCCTGAGCTCATCTTCAACGTTCCCTGGAGCGAGCGATGGCTGGCCGCCACTCAGGCCATGGGCCTGGATATCTGGCGAGTTGCCCCCCAGGCCGGACACGCCTAAACCACCACGGCTTGAGGCCCATATGAAAGAGATAGGACAACGTACCCTGCTGGGGTTCGACTTCGGTACCCGCAGTATAGGCGTGGCCATAGGCCAGGAGATCACAGGCTCGGCCCAGCCCCTGCGCGCCCTGAAGGCCAACGATGGGGTGCCCAACTGGGATGAGATAGAGAAGCTGCTCAAGGAGTGGCAACCGGATCTGGTGGTCGTCGGCCTGCCCCTGAACATGGATGGCACAGAGCAACCTCTCACCCAGAGGGCGAGAAAGTTCGCCAACCGTATTCATGGCCGCTTCGGGGTGGCCCTGGCGCTACAGGATGAGCGCCTCACTACCACGGATGCCCGCGCCCGCCTGTTTGAACGCGGCGGCTACCGGGCTCTGGAAAAGGGTATGGTGGATGGCATATCGGCCATGCTGATCCTCGAGTCCTGGATGGAGGCACAATACGGCGACTAGCCTGCTGTGCCATTTTCTGACGGCCCGAGGCTGACGCCACTCTTCGGGCAGGCTAGTATGTAGCCAAGGTGTACCGAACAGCACCCCCTATTTCAGGAGTGACCATGAGTTTGACTATGAAAAAAATTGCCTTCTCTGCCCTGGGGGTCGTCGCCGTGCTCTGCGCACTCTGGCTCGACTTCTACCTACCGGAAAAGAGCATCACCACCATCACTGGCGTCGAGGTCAAGCGAGTAGACAAGGATGGCCCTATCGGCAAGGAGAACCCAGCCGATGGCCCGACCACAGATGTCTACTACATCTACACAAGCCTAGCCAATGACAAGGTTCGGGTCTTCCGCAACGAGGACACCCGCTGGAGCTGGCCCTTCTACTTCAAGTTTGACTCTGCCGATGTCCAGGCCAAAGCCAAGACGCTGGAGTTTGAGAAGAAAACCGCACGCCTCACCTCGTATGGCTGGCGCATCAACATGCTCTCCTGGTTCCCCAATGTCACCAAGATCGATGTGGTGGAGCCAGATGCCTCAACCTTCAGCTTCTTCCGCTGGTTCTGGTTTGCCATTTGGGCCGCCGGTTTTGGTTATCTCGGCTGGCGCCTGCATCGCTACTTTGCCAAACAGGAAGCCTGAGCCCGTTTTACGACCACCTATCGATAAGCCGCATATTGCGGCTTTTTTTCATCCCAACCCTTGGCGGAAGCGGCCCTGACAACAGACTTTTCACAATTTGTTAGCATTTTCCTTGCGCTCCTGGCCTATCCCCCTTTTACTGCATAGCTGTGCCGCAGCGCGCCCTTGGGGCCTCTGCCTGTTCTGACCCACCCTTATGGATCTCCCCGTTCATGGATAACCAACTCGAACAACTCAAGCGTCTGACCACAGTCGTAGCCGACACAGGTGACATAGAGGCTTTGCGCCATTACCACCCACAGGATGCCACCACTAATCCGTCACTCTTGCTCAAGGCAGCCGAACTCCCCCAATACGCCTCGCTCGTACGCGAAGCCGTTGCCTGGGCACAGCAGCAAAGCGCTGATCGGTCACAACAACTGCTGGATGCAGCCGATAAACTGGCGGTAAACATTGGCTGCGAGATATTACAGTTGGTACCTGGCCGAGTATCGACCGAGGTGGATGCCCGCCTCTCATTCGATACTCAAGCCTGCGTGAGCCGCGCCCGACGGCTAATGGCCCTCTACAACCAGGCGGGCATCCACAACGAGCGGGTTCTCATCAAGCTGGCAGCGACCTGGGAGGGTATCCAGGCCGCCAGCGTCCTGGAGCAAGAGGGGATACAATGTAACCTGACGCTACTCTTTAGCTTTGCTCAGGCCCAAGCCTGTGCCGAAGCGGGAGTCTACCTCATCTCCCCCTTCGTCGGACGCATCCTCGACTGGTACAAGAGCCGGACACAGCAGGAGTATCCAGCCAGTGAGGATCCCGGTGTGCTCTCGGTCAAACGCATCCACCACTACTACAAGCTCCACGGCTACCCCACTATCGTGATGGGAGCCAGCTTCCGCTCCGTAGCCGAGATTATCGAGCTGGCAGGTTGTGATCGCCTGACCATCAGCCCAGCCCTGCTGGCAGAGCTCGCCACGCGGCATGGCCGCGTGGAGGCCAAACTGAGTGCCAGTACGACTCAGATGCCAAGGCCCCAGCCCCTGACAGAGGCTCAATTTCGCTGGCAGCACAACGAAGATGCCATGGCCTGTGAAAAACTCTCCGAAGGGATCCGTAACTTCGCCATCGACCAGGAGAAATTGGAGAAGCTCTTGTTACAACAGTTGAACCAAGCCGTCGGATAGCTGAGCTACCCCCTGTAGGACAGGGTTAATGGCGGGGCAAATTCTGCCCGATTGTTGGGCACTCTCGCCCTCAAATTGGGCAAGCCATTTTGCGACTCAAACGCGATTCACACTTTCGTTATCAAACTGTCATTTCTGCGTCATCTGACGATTTTATTTTGCAAATCACTGTGATATACCCAAAGACGAAGACGTTGCAGTATTAAGGAGGAACCATGGAAAGGTTCAATCTGGAAGTCGATGATCTGATCGTGGTAGACGCGGAAACACGTAACAGCCGAACCGCTGCCAAGAAACGTAAATGGCGCGAGATTGAGGCACTCAAAGAGAAGTATCGCCTGCAGAAGGAGCTGGCATCTATCGACATCACCTATGATGATGTCAACGATTTAGATTTCTAACTAGTCACTACTCCATCCAATAACTGCAAAAGCGGGTCTCCACCCGCTTTTTGTTTACCTCTTGTCAGCGATTCTCTAGCTGCGCACCAGTCGCAATCGCGTGAAGAGATCCCGATATCGCTCAGCCACCTGCCGCCCGAACAGCGGGTCATCGACCGTCTTGGAGTGCCACTGTTGCTCCAGATTTCGCCAATCATCCTCGGTCAAGGATCGTCTGAGCTCGGGAAAGAGCTCTCCCTCCTCGAAGTCCATATGCCGCTGCTGCAGCACGATGAAGGCCTCAAGCTTAGCCACCAAGGTGTCCAGAGGGATGACAGCATCCATGAGGATCATCTCGACCATCTCTCGCAACTCTTTTCCTGATTCCACAACCCGTTGATGCTCTTGCTGCAGGCGCTGGGAGAGTTGTTCATCCTGACAACGATACTTGAGGTAGTAGTCGTAGATGAGGTCTTCCTGAGGATGATGCTGTTGATCCGACACCTCACTCAAATAACAGAGCACATCGTTCAACAGCCTGTACTGCACCGGCTGCTCACTGCGAATGGCAAACAACTTCTGCCGTAATACATCCAGCAGCTTTGCAATATTCAGATGTTCCTGATGGAGTGCATCCAGCATGACCTGACCTTCCTACAACGGCTTGGGAATAGATATTGAGTATAGCTACAGCAGATCTTATCCGCGCCTACCCTGGCGTAAAAATGAACGGCTTTAGCGAGTTGGCTCACGTCAAAGGAGCCCAGGACGGAACTTGCCAGTTTATTGGAGCCATGCCTTGCTCAATGAGCAATCGATTGGTTTGCGAAAAATGGCCGCATCCCAAAAACCCCCTATGGGCAGAGAGCGGGCTCGGATGCGGTGCTGTCAGTACATGATGCCGTGTTCTATCTATGAAGGCCCCCTTCTTCTGGGCATGGCTGCCCCAAAGCAGGAAGACTATCCCTTGCCGTTCACTGTTAAGACGCGCTATGACCTGATCGGTGAAACGCTCCCAGCCCAGATTGGCATGTGAGTGGGCTTGGCCCGCCGCCACCGTCAGTACGGTATTGAGCAGCAAGACCCCCTGTTCGGCCCAGGAGACCAGATAGCCATGATTGGGGATGGCAAAGCCGGGAATATCCCGTGCCAGCTCTTTATAGATATTCACCAAAGAGGGCGGCACCTTCACCCCGGGTTGCACCGAGAAGCAGAGACCATGCGCCTGGTTGGGTCCGTGGTAGGGGTCCTGCCCCAGTATCACCACCTTCACCTGTTCAAACTCTGTGTATTTGAAAGCATTAAATACATCAGCAGCTGGCGGATAAATCACCTGGCCCGCTTCCCGCGCCTGACGCACAAAGGTCAGGGTCTGTTTGAAATACTCTTGCTCTTTCTCTTCGCCTATGACGTCAGTCCACGTTGCCATTTGAAAAATTCACCAAGAAAATCAAAGAAAAGAGCATAAACAGCTCACAGCGCCAGGGCAAGCCCAGCCGTTAACCCCCTCCATTTATGTAGTAAATTTACAACACTAATTTGAGCGTCAATTAACAGACACAGCATGGATTTTACAAATCTGGCTATTTGTTGATTCAAATCAAGAAAATAACCCCATCACACACCCCTTGTAGGGATTTTTTGCTTGATCGAAGTTGGTAAATTTACTAATGTTGTAAACACGATACATGATTAAGTGCAGCTGCAGATCCACGCATCTCGGCTAGCTGAATTGGGGATGGCGACTGTCGGACCGCGCTCCCCGCATCATCCAATAGGAGATCAAGCATGGTTAAGGGTATCCAAATCACCAAGGCAGCAAATGACGTACTGCTCAACTCTTTCTGGTTGCTGGACGACGAGAAGCAGGAAGCTCGTTGCCTCTGTGCCAAAGGCGACTACAGCGAAGATCAGACCGTGGCCATCGCCACACTTGGTCAGATCGAATACCGGGAAATCCCGGTCAAGCTGGAGCCAATCGTTGAAGGGGGTCAACACCTGAACGTCAACGTACTGCGCCGTGAAACGCTGGAAGACGCAGTGGCGAATCCGGAGAAGTATCCGCAGCTGACCATTCGTGTCTCTGGCTATGCCGTGCGTTTCAACGCCCTGACACCAGAGCAGCAACGTGATGTGATCACTCGTACTTTTACGCAAAGCCTGTAAACCTGAGCGGCTTTACCGGCACAATGCGAAATGCCTCCCAATGGGAGGCATTTTTTTGCTTGGATCTCACTCGGGTAGAGTAGAAAGCCCCAACGGGGCTCAGGCGGACAGAGCCAGGCTCACCAATGACGCTTGGGCCCTGTATCCATATGGACAAAATTTGAGCGTGGATAGTAGCCAACACCACCTGCATTGAGGGCCAACGCCGCCTTACGAATGCGACTGACATCCACCCCGGGTATCCGGATGTCGACAGCCTGCCCCGTCATATGCAGACTCTGTTTGGCCACGGCGCGACTCTTCTGGCGCAACCTGGCATTGGTCTGCTCGGAGCGATAACCGCACACCACATGGATCTCTTTCTGACTGCCCAATTTTCTCTGCAGCTCGAACAGCTGATCAAACAACTTGGCATCGATCAGTATCTGCGCATCATCGGCGCGATAATCTCGAAATAACCAGCTAAACTCCAGCAAGCCATCGCGTACATAGCGCCCCTTTTCCCAATAGCAGGCGCTGGCGCGCTCGCCGGTATTGGGATTGTAAAAACGCAGCAAACGAGCTGGCGCAGTAGGACTGGCCAGAGCCACATCCGGCAATAAACTTGTTGCCATCAGACAGGCGCCGCCCAAGAGTAAACGCCGACGACTGATCTCTACATCCAGCATCATGATCTCCTAGCTTGGTTACTATCCGATATTCCCGATCCTCAATGGTGATCAGGTAGGCTCACTAAAACGACTAGAAGATAACGATAGATAGCAACCGCTGTCAAACAACGGTTCGGTATAAGGATTTCAATGAAGACCAAAACGAGCACTAATTTGGTGAATATTTGAACTTGGGCGTTTTATCCACGAAAAAGGCCGCCAAGGGAGCTGCCATGAGAGTGCAGCCCCCTGCTCCTCAGGATTTTACGACCTGTAATACACTATCCAATACTGCACTATTGTTGGCTAAGGCCTTGGTATCAAAACCATAGATATCATCGCGGAATTGCAGTTGTCCCTTGTCGTCGAGCCAGCTACGCCAGTAGACGGTGAAAACCGGCACAGGAGCTGAAAGCGGGACCCACTTGGTATCAGCTGCGGCCAGGGTCTTGCTGATCTTCTCAGCACTCCAGCTAGAGCCCTGTAACAGCAGGTTGGCAAAATCAGCGGCCATCTCAACCCGAACGCAGCCTGAGCTTATCGCGCGCTGATCCAGCTTGAAGAGGCGAGGGTTAGCTGTCGAGTGCAGATAAATAGATTCATCATTGGGCAGATAAAATTTATAGCGACCCAAGGCATTATGGTCACCCGGTTGCTGTTTCAACTTATATGGAAAACCCGCATCCAGCGCTTGAGGCCAGGCTATGGTACTCGGATCGATCTTGGTCCCCGAATAGTCATAGATGTCAAATCGCTCCTTGGCCAAATAGTGCGGATCGCGTGCCAGCTTGGGCACTATATCCTGCTTCAGGATTGTGGTGGGCACATGCCAAGCCGGGTTGAGCACCACACTGGCAATTTTACTGTCCAGAATAGGGGTTTGACGCTGCAGCTTACCGACAATGACACGGCTGGTGAAAATCTGCTGCTGCCCCTCCAGGACCCTGAGTTGGTACTCAGGAATATTCACCAACACCAGACGGCCTTGATCCAGGCGGTCCCCCACGTCACTGCGCAACAAACTGCGGGCCAGAATGACAGCCTTTTGCGCCGGAGTAATACGCATCCATGCCAAGGTTCGCGGACCAATCACACCATCAGGCTGCAAGCCATGAAGGCGCTGAAAGGCTTCCACTGCCGCCACAGTTTCCGGATCGTACAACTCATCACTGGGAAGCGGCGCTGCCGACAGCTTCAACCGCATCAGCAGCTGTTTAACCTGAGGCAATTGTGCATGGCTCTCACCTGGATGCAGCACGAAATTACCAGGACGACTCCACTCACCCTCTCTGGCCATATCCAGCAACCAGGAGAGTTGGTGGCGCAATGCCTGATAATCCGGTCGGGCGGGCTGTAACTTGGCAACTTCCTGGGCCAGCCCCCCACTCTTTAGTGCCTGAACATACTCCTGCAGCAACTGGGCAGATGAAGCGAACTTGATGTTCTTGAGCTGGATACGCTCCCTGTCATCCCAACTCAGCTGGTGCCACTGAGTCCTGAACTGCTTGAGTAGTATGAAGGTTTCGGCGAAGAGTTGACTCTGTACCTGGGGATCTCGACTCTTGCTCAGCGCAAGCCAGAGATGATTGATAGCCGGATGAACATCCGCCAGAGCCAATTCAAGCAATTGTTGAGCCAACTCACTACGGATAGCTTCACTCGGTAACGGAATGGACTGGGTCACCCCGAGACTGCTCTCGGCTGAGGAGGGCGCCTGCTGCAATGCCTCGCCAACAGCACCGGCTATGCCCGATAAACTCACCCCCAACAATGAGAGCATGGTAACCTTGACTACTTTGCCGAACATCCCGCCTCCTGCTGGAAACACCTCTTGCCCCTCTCACCATCCTGGCTCTGCTCTAAGCTATTCGAGCGGCAACTCATCATAGACCCGACAACCTGAGTAGCGGCTCCGAATAGCCGCTCGCTCACCACAGCGATAGGGTAGCGCCACGCTGCCCCTCTGCACCAGAGATAGCGCGTTGAAGCCGCCAGGGAGGGATTCAACGCGTGTCTGCGTGTGCGACCTTGCCGATATTGCATAATTTGGGTCGGCTAGATTAGGGGCCAGGGCTATCATACTCCGCACGGCGGGTTAACAGAATGCTTCCCATCGCATAACCCGCACCATAAGCGGCCATGATGCCATGTTCGCCAGGTGCCAGTATATGTTTAAAGTGGTGGAAAGAGGCCGGTGCGCCCGCTGCCGCCAAGTTGCCGTATTGCGCTAACAGGCTCGGCAAGCGCTGCGGAGCAAGCCCCAGCGTCTGGGCAATAGCCGACTGAAAATGTCTGTCTATCTGATGGAGCCAGAATTGCGTCATATCTGCAACAGCTAAGCCAGCATGCTCCAGGTGTTGCTGGATATGTGTGCAAACTAGCGGCAAGAGTGACTCGCCCACTGCTGGGCCGGCCTGGCGATAGAGACGCTCCAGCAGATAACGGCTCTCAGGATGAGTCCGTAACAGATCACCATTCAAATTGTGAATGAGAGTACTGTAGTGGCTTTCGAGCCGACAGGAGCGCACCACAAAGCCAGCCTTGCCGACAGCGACATCCTCACGCTCCAGCAGCAAGACAGCACAACCATCGCCAAACAGAAAGTGGGAGAAACGATCCCGAAAATCCAGTTGCGCCGAGTTGATCTCGGGCACCACTATCAGCGCCCGCTGGGCCGCCCCGGTTTGCAGCAACAGGTTAGCCTGTTGCAATGCATACAGCGCGCTGCAGGCCGCCATATGCACGGCACACGCCATCCCCTTGGCACCAAGAAAGGCTTGCAGCTCAATGGCGACAGAAGGAAAGGTCCGCTCACACAAGCTCGAGGCCAGGTAGAGCGCATCTATCTCATCCGGAGCGACGTCAGCCTCATCAAGAGCCTGCTGAATAGCGGGTATGGCCAATTGCAACTGGAATGAGGGGCGCGAAAGTCCGGTGGCTGGCAGCATGGGCTGCATCACATCAGGATCCAGGATCCCCTCGCGAGTCAGGAAATGACGGGTGCGTATTCCTGATAACTCCTCAATGAAGTCAGGACTACTCTCCTTAAGAGGGGCTATCTGCCCCGCCTCGATAGCCGAGCCATTCTCCTGATTGAACTGATGGACATACCTGTTGTAGACATCCGCTAGCTGCTGATTTGTGACTTCATAAGGAGGAACATGCAAGCCACTTCCCGTTAACACCACCTGGTACATACTCATTTCCTCAGCCTGATGAAGAAGCCGCATCATTATTGCCACGCAACTAGCTGGCATGACGTATAGTTATCCAGAACATATAGTTATAACTAAACATCACTTCCCATAGTTATTTTTATGATTAATCTAAATCTTAACTGCTGACACTACACAATAGGAACACGTCATGGGCAAGGTATACGAAGATAACTCTCTTACTATAGGTAATACCCCGCTGGTTAAGCTTAACCGCGTTAGTAGCGGCCGCGTCCTGGCCAAAGTAGAAAGTCGCAACCCCAGCTTCAGCGTGAAATGCCGCATCGGTGCCAACATGATTTGGGACGCCGAAAAAAAGGGGCTGCTCGGCCCAGGTAAAGAGATCATTGAACCCACCAGTGGTAACACGGGTATCGCTCTGGCGTTTGTCGCCGCCTCTCGTGGTTATGCCATCACGCTCACCATGCCCGCCACCATGAGCCTGGAACGCCGTAAATTGCTCAAGGCCCTGGGAGCGAATCTGGTGCTCACAGAGGGACCGCTGGGAATGAAGGGAGCAGTTGCCAAGGCCGAAGAGATCCGTGACTCGGCACCGGACAAGTATGTGCTGCTGCAGCAATTTGAAAACCCGGCCAACCCCGAGATCCATGTGCAAACTACAGGGCCGGAAATTTGGGATGCCACTGATGGTGAAGTTGATGTGGTCGTCGCCGGTGTTGGTACAGGTGGAACCATTACAGGGATATCCCGCTATCTGAAGCAGATCAAGGGTAAGGCGATCACCAGCGTAGCGGTCGAGCCCAAAGAGTCACCTGTTATCAGTCAAAAACTGGCTGGCGAAGAGATCAAGCCCGGTCCACACAAGATACAGGGTATTGGTGCCGGCTTCATTCCTGGCAACCTGGACTTGAGCCTGCTGGATAGGGTTGAACAGGTCACCAGCGATGAAGCGGTCGAGATGGCCCGCCGCCTGATGCAAGAAGAGGGGATACTGGCCGGCATCAGCTCAGGCGCCGCAGTAGTCGCTGCTAATCGCATTGCCGCACTACCGGAATTTGCCGATAAAACCATAGTCGTCATACTGCCAAGCTCCGGCGAGCGCTACCTCTCCAGCGTCCTGTTCCAGGGGCTATTCGGTGAGCAAGAATTACAAGCTTGATATTGCTTACATTTCCAAAAAAACGCGCCCCGGGTTGGCGCGTTTTTTTTTACATGTGAGCTATACTCAAAAGAGACTTCTAGACAGCACTTAATTTTTGACGTGAAATATGATCGTTTTTATAGGAGCTTTCTTGACCATAAAAACGCTTGCATAGGGTTCCTTGACCTGGCGCAAGGGTTTTCAAGCTCAACGTATCAAAAGGTAACGCACAGATATTTTTTGTTGCACCTTAAGGGTATGGCCTTTTGCCGCTGGCCAGAGCAAGGCATAATCCCGAGCCATGCCGTGACGGTGATCAATAAAGTATCAACAACAAGACCGGGCGGCAGAGATTGCGTTACCAACACAAAGGCTGGCGGCAAAGCAACATCCGCAGCCATAGCCACAGCAATAATCAACAACATT
>JBOFBS010000273.1:0-7098 GCA_051645725.1 Aeromonadaceae bacterium
CGCCACTACAATCCCTGCAACTCGGCTACAGCAACAACATAGGGGTCGTCAGCTACCAACTCGGGGTCCAACACAACCAGGACAGCACGGGAGAGGAGGATCAGATCTATACCCTCTCGCTCTCCATGCCACTGGGGAATCGCAGCAGTTTGAACATGCAGTTGAATCATGATCCGCACAACGGCAATCAGATGCAGAGCAGCCTCACCGGCGTAGCCGGAGAGGCGAGCGAACTCAGCTACGGCATCACGGCAACACATGACGCCAGCAATGAGCAAGGGCTCACCAGCGTGGGGGGCAATGCCAGTTACCGTAGCTCGGCGGCCTACCTCAGCGGAAGCACCAGCCGGGACAGCAATCACCAGCAACAATACTCGCTTGGCCTGCGGGGGGCCGTGGTTGCCCACTCGGGAGGCGTCATTGCCACACCGGATCTGGGCGATACCTTTGCCATAGTCGAAGCGCCTGCGGCCGAGGGGGCTGGCGTAGCCAATCGTCAGGGAAACCATATCGATAGCAGCGGCTATGCCATAGTTCCTTACCTGACGCCTTTTGAGAACAACCATCTCGATCTGGATCCTCAAGGCATGGCCGAAACCGTAGAGCTGACCTCGACATCCCAATCCGTGATCCCCGATGCCGGAGCCGCCATCAAGGTCACCTTCCCCACCCGGGTAGGCTATGGCCTGCTGCTCGACACCCGCCTGACAAATGGCCAGAGCGCCCCCTTCGGGGCCCAGGTACTGGACCATGACGGCCATGAGATCGGCAGTGTAGGACAAGGAGGGCAGCTCTATGCCCGGGTCAGCCAGAAAACGGGAAATCTGACGGTACGCTGGGGTAAACAAGCCGATCAGCGTTGCCAGATAAGCTATCAGCTACCCCAGCAAGCTACGGGTCTGACCACGCTGCCGGACACCCATCTGTGCCTAACATCTACTCAAGGAGATCTACATGCGGCACGTTAATGCGCGCTTTATACTGCAACTGCTGTTGTTCTGGAGCGTGGCCCAGCTGGCCCATGCCAGTTGCCAATGGGATGGCCCGCCGCTGGGCACCACATATAATGCGGTCAACGATGAAATTGATGTCAACATGATCAACACCAGCATCGGCAGTCGCCTGAGCGATATAGGTGGCATAGATGGTTCCCCCTCCTGGCAGACCAAGTGCAACGGAGGGGAGAGTGCCGGTTATACCAATCTGGCTGGCTCCACGGTACCAGCCCTCAGCTCGGAGAAGGGGCCCGTCTACAATATCAGCGCCCTGCCCGGGATTGGCTACAGCGTCAGCGGCAGCTCGCTCTACGGCAGCCCCAACTACTTCATGCCCTATGGTTCAGTTCAGGCCCCAGCGGGAGGCTACAGTTTTGATGCCTCGGCCAAGCTGCGCCTCGACTTCTGGCGCACAGGCCCATTGACCACGGGGCACTACTGCCTGCCACCCGGCACCACACTGGGATATGTCAAATTCGACAACCTGACGGTAGCCAGCGTAGTGATGAGCAACGGCCTGTGTGCCAATGTCGTGGGACCCACCTGCACTGTCAGTACCGACTCGACAAACATCTCGGTCCCGTTAGGCAACCAGTCTATCAGCCAGTTCACCGGCATCGGCAGTAGCAGCCTCAGTCGCGGCTTTAACATCAACCTGGACTCCTGCAGCAATGTCAAAGCCGTCCTGATGCAGTTCAACGCCACCCCGGACGGGGACTATGCTAACGCGGCTCAGCAGGGGGTGATCCAGTTGCAGAATGTCGCCAGCAAAGCGACCGGCATAGGCGTTCAACTGCTCAAGGGCGATAACATCACCCCGGTGCCGCTTAACAGCCAGCAGTCTATGTGGCAAGGCAGCTCAACGCCCAACATCAGCCTCCCTTTTGCTGTGCGTTACCTGCAAACCCGGAGCACAGTCACCCCGGGGGAAGCCAATGCCCTCGCCCAGTTTGTCGTCGCCTATCAATAGTCACATGAGCCCAAACGAGCACTGCATGCTCTGCAGATAATCAAGGTTGCGACACTAGCCACCGCTGTCGTGTCTAACGGCAGCGGTGACCTCGCTGCAGAACAAGGTGAGAAAAGAGCGCCACCAGAATACCGGCCGCCATCACGGCAGCCATGGGAACAGGAGAGTGGGTCGGCAGGCTATTGACGCCCACCCCGGCCAGGGCGCCGGCACCAAAACGCAAGGTCCCGGCCAGGGCGGCCGTGGTCCCGGCATTGGCCGGGAAGAAACTCAGCGCATGGCTGGTGGCATTGGCACCGATAATGCCCATCTGTCCTACATAAGCGACCACGGGCAAGACGATACCCCACAAACCACCCCAACCTGTCAGGCTGTTACACAGGAGCACAAGGCCAGCCAAGCTGGCGAGGATCAGCCCCAGGCGCAACATGGGCAACAAGCCTACCCGCTTCACCAGACGACCGTTGATAAAGGTCATCACCATCAGCAGCAGAATATTGAGCCCGAAGAAGAGACCATAATGCTGGGGGGAAACGCCGAAGTATTCGATATAGACATAGGGGGAACCGCTGATGAAGGCGAACATCCCCGCCGAGGCAAACGTCCCCGCCAGCAGGCTGCCCATGGCCCGGCCATGAGCCAGCACCTTGCCATAGTTGGCCAGCACGGCCCCCAGCCGCAACGGCTGTCTGTGTTCGGGTTTGAGGGTTTCGGGGATATAGAAGCCAATCGCCACCCAGACCAGCGCACCGAGCAGGGCCAGCAGCAGGAAGATGGAGTGCCACCCCAGCGCCAGCAGGGCGCCACCCAGCAGAGGAGCGACCAGTGGCGCCAGCGTCATGGTCAGTATCACTATGGTCATGGCCCGGACAAACTCACTCTCGCTGAAGAGATCCCGTAGCAGGGCATTGACCACCACGGCCCCCGCCGCGCCACCCAGCGCCTGCAACAGGCGGAAAAACAGCAGAGTGGGCAAACTGTCGGCCAGGGCGCAGCCGATGGAGGCCAACACAAAAAGCCCGACACCGAAGAGGATCACCGGCTTGCGACCAAAGCTATCGGCCAAGGGGCCATAGAAGAGCTGACCTATGGCAAACCCCGCCAGAAAGCTGCTCACAGTAAATTGCACCGCCGCGACCTCGGCCCCCAGGTCGCGGGCAATGGCCGGAATGGCGGGTAGATACATATCCACCGCCAGGGGGGTTAAACCAGAGAGAGTACCCAGCATGACCAGGAGCCAGATAGAGGATGTGCGCATAGAGATTGGATTCCGGAAGAAGCTCATGCTGAGTGTATCTGATAAATTGATCACCATCACACAAAAAAGCAGCGAATGGCGGCCAGGTTTCCCCTTCGCAATCCCGGGTGAGCGTGGGAGAATAGCCCCTCTCACCCCCCTGGGGTTACAAAGGGTGGGCAATCACCTGATGTGCAAGGAAAAACCATGAAATCCATACTATTGAGCACCCTGCTGTTGCTGCTGACCGGCTGCAGCCTGGTCACCAAGGAGCAGTGCCAGCACCATAACTGGTATGGCCGCGGCTATAACGATGCCAAGAAGAAGCTACCCGCCAACTACGGCCAGCGCTACTTCCAGGCCTGCCGCAATCAGGGCGTCTACCTGGACATCAGCCCCTGGCAGCGGGGCTACCAGAAACAGCTCCAGGAGCAGTGCCCGGTCAGTAAGGCCGAAAGTCTGGCCACTAGCCAAACCAAGTACTCGGGCCCCTGCTTCACTCTCCCAGCGTTCGCGGCGGCCTACCGCAAGGCCGAGGCCGAGGCCAAAGCCAAGGCCCATCTGCTGGCGCTGGAGAACGAAGCCAAGCAGATACAGCAGGAACGTAGCAGCCTGCAGGGCAAGCAGGATGCCGCCACCCAGAGCCGGATCCGGGAGCTGGACTGGCGAGCCTTCCAGCTGGATCAGGAGCTGCTGGAGCTGCGCCAGCCTCTGGCGGTGGATGCCGAACCGGTCAACAAGTTTTAGGAGCCCTCATGCCTCCCCTGCTACGCCTCATCACCCCCGGCCTGCTCCTGGCGCTGGCCGGTTGCAGCACCCTCTCCCAGGAGGAGTGCCAGAGCAGTGACTGGTACAGCCTGGGCTATCAGGATGGCCAGGCCGGCAAGCTGCAGAGCCAGTTGCAACGCTACACCCAGAGCTGCGGCGAGTATGGTCTGCACCCGGATACGGCACGCTGGCAGAGCGGCTATGCCAAGGGGTTGGAGTACTACTGCATCCCCGAGCTGGCCTATGCCAAGGGTAAGGCGGGTGAGGAGTATCAAGGGGTCTGCCCCAACGATGCCAGCTTCCGCGCCCGATATCAGCAGGGGCGCCGGGAGTATCTGATAGCGCAGGAGCTGCATGATATAGACCAGCATCTGCGCCAACTCCGCGCTGAGCGCGACCAGCTATACAGCAGCTATCGCCAGTCGGGTGATGACACTCTGCGCCGCGAGATCCGCGCCCGCCTGGAGCAGCTCGATTGGATGGAGCTGGATCTGCGCCGCCACAGGCTGGAAGTTCAGAGCCAGCAACTGGAGTGATACCGCAGCGGGGGCTAACCCTGCAGCGGGTCACCGCAGCCCTTTCTTGCCCCCGCTCGCCTTGCCACCACCGGTGGCGCACTAGCGTGTTTCACCTTTACCAAGGGGCGGGTATTAGGACTCACCCCTCCCGAATTTGTCACATTAGTTTCAAGGTCACTTCCTAGAATTGCCGCAAACTTGGCAAGGATGCTGATCATGAAAATCGCCCACTTCTCTCTACTCTCCTCCCTCCTGCTGCTCTTTCTGGCCTGTGTGCTCTGCGGTAGCCTCTACCTGGCGAACCATCAGCTGAGTGCCCAGCAGGCGCGTCTACAGCAATTCGAACAGTTGAAGGAGAAGGTGAGCCTGGAGAGCCAGCGACTCATCGCCCATTACCTGCTGAGCGGTGATGCCAGTCAGCTCAATAAGGCACGCCTGATTTTGCAACAGGCGGATCATACCCTGGCGAGCTGGCCTGCAAGCCTGAGCCAAGGAGCACGACAACCTCTACAGCGGCTCGTTGATAAAATGGAGAGTGACTATCTGGCAGCCGGTAAACTCTCGGGCAATAGCCAGCAACTGCTGCAACATGCCGAAAGCGAGCTGATGAACCAACTCGCTAGCCTCAGACGTTACGCCAGCAAGGCACAGCATCCCGAGAGCGGAGCCTATCTCGCCCTGGTGGCCGAGATGATGCCCGCTATCGCCAAACTGGCCCAGTTACGGGAAAACCTGATGAGCAGCCGCGATCCGCGCCTGCTCGAGGCCCTGGGTTTTGAACTGACCGAGCTGCAAACACAGCTAACCCAGTTGCAGGCCTTGCCCCTGCTCGGGCTTAAGAGCAGCAGTGAAGAGGAGTTTCCCGCTCTGGGAGAGGCCCCTGCCGAGGTCGATCTGGGTGACGAACCCAAGAGCGAACTGGCCAGCCTGCTGACCCGCTACCCCAAGGAGCTGGAGAACACCCGCCAGGCGCTCAACCAGCAGCAACTGCTCCGGGAGCAGTTGAAAAAAGATGTGACCGAGGCGGAGGCGGGGATATTGGCGCTCGGAGAGCGCTTGGTGAACGAGCAGAAGGTGCAACTGAATCAGGTGGCGCTCACCCTGGTGACCCTGGCGGCTATCCTGGTGCTCTTTGCCCTGCTCTCCTTCCTGTTCCAACAGCGGCTGGTGGTCTCGCGCCTGGCCCTGCTGCGCAACGCCTTCCGTCGCCTGGAGCAGACCGGACGCCCCGAGCCTCTGCCCGTCTCTCATCAACGCAGCGAGCTGGGGGAGATAGCCACCAGCTTCAACCATCTGATGCAGCAGTTGAGCAACCAGCAGAGCGAGAAGGAGCAGCAGTTGGCTCATATCTCCCGAAGCCTGGATGAGATGGTCTCCCAGGTTCACGCCATACAGAGCCAGGCACAGCAGACAGATGGCGTGATCGCCGAAGGACAGAGCATGAGCCAGCAATTGACCCTGCTGGCAGAAGAGGTACAGCAGGTCTCTCGGGACATAGCCCTGCACGCGCGCCATAACGAAGAGGCCATGCTGCATAGTCAATCCCTGGTGCAGGAGTTACAGAGTGCCACTCGCCGCACCGGCCAGGCGGTCGAGGCCAGTCAAGGCTCACTGGCGGAACTGGACGGCTCCATGAGCCGCGCCACCGCCATAGTCGATGTCATCAGCCATATCGCCGAGCAGACCAATCTCCTGGCCCTGAATGCCGCCATCGAAGCGGCACGGGCCGGGGAAGCGGGCCGAGGTTTTGCCGTGGTCGCCGATGAGGTGCGCCACCTCTCGGGCAGCACCCAGAGCTCGCTGACCCAGATACTGGCCATCTTCGACCAGCTCAAGGCTGCCGCGCGCGAGCTGAGCCAGACCATACACGCCATAGCCGAGGCATCCAAGTTGCAGCAGCATCATGCCGACAGCCTCTGGGAGACGGCGCAAGGGGTGCGTATCCAGGCCCAGAGTACGGCGGTGATCGCCGATCAGGGGGCGGGCAACGCCAACAGTCAGGTCGAGAAACTGCTGAGCTTTGCCGATGTGATGGAGGTGATGCGTCGGCAATCACTGAACGTGGCCGAGCAGTCCGAACAGGTGGCACAGCACATTCAGACCCAGGCGGGTCGAATTACGGCCACCCTGGAACAGGCGGCCTGAGCGAACCCAGGCCCCCGCTACACTCAGGCCGGATTGAGAGCCGCCTGAATATAGAGGTCGAAGCGGTTATTCTTGGTCTCGATGCAACTGCTGGGTTGGCGGTCATTGAGCCAGCCGGCGTAGTCGGGGCGTTTGACCACCACACGCTTGCTGGCCACCGCCAGCGCTGCCGGCAGCAGGGCATCGGCATCCAGATCCGGCCCCACCAGCGACTGGAAGACCCGCATCTCCTTCTTCACCAGAGCTGACTTCTTCTTGTGGGGAAACATGGGGTCCAGATAAACCACATCGGGGCGAAAATCCAACTGCTGCAGTTGAGCCAGTGCCGAGCCCGGGCGCAGGCTCATGCGCTCACGCATCCAGCCGCCGATCTCGGGATCCTCATAGGCCCGTGCCAGCCCATCGGCCAACAGGGCCGCCACTATGGGGCTCCGCTCCAGCATCACCACCTGACAGCCGAGGGAG
>JBOFBS010000274.1:0-3333 GCA_051645725.1 Aeromonadaceae bacterium
CCAGACAGCGCACAGTACGAACAAGTGAAGGAACGGCTGCAGGAGGAACTTCAGCAATGAAGTTGCCCGAGGCCAAATCCATGGCAACCTCTTGGGGCCTACCCACGGTAAACGCCTGGACCGAACTCCAGACGAAGGCCTCCAAGATGGAGGGGACGGCAGGGCACAACAACGCCTTCAGCCAGATGCTCACCTTACTGCGCAATATGGCCATATCAGGCCGGTTTGAGGCATTACCTGGACTACTGAAGCGCCGACTCACTGCACGAGCCCTTAGCTGGTTTTGGCTTAGTGGCGACCGGTATGCCGAGCGACTGCTCAGCCCCCAACTCCTCTCCGCGCTGTTGCATGCCCAACAACCCAGGCTGACCCGCATCACACTCCAGCAGTTGGTGCAGCTCTACTTTCGTCAATTCGACCTGTTAGACCAACATGATGGATTTCGTGCCATGCTGGAGCTGGCACTGCTGTCACAACTGGAGCAACTGCCAGAACCTCGTATTGCCACCCTGCGGCCGAACCCGCTCATCAGCCTAAAACAAGAAGGACACAAACTTCTTGGATTGGACGGCCCTCGTCAACTTGCAGAGCAGACGCTACAAGCAGGACGCGAGCTTGGTGTGACATTTAGCGAACTGGGCCTGCAAGGCCTGGATGATGGCCGTTACGGCGATATCTGTCGTGCTCACTTCTATCTCGAGACCTTGCGCACTTTGTCACTGGACGAATGGTCACCTGTGATGGATGAGCTACTTAAACCCTCGGTCAGCAAGGCTCCCTTTGAGGGGGACCGCTGTATCGGCCATGCCGCGCTGGAGATCCTGATCGACCGTACAGGCCAGGAGCCCAGCGATGCCTGGCAAACCTTCATCCTCAACCTGGCAGGCGATCCCCGCATATCCAGCGCCGCCACAAATTACCGTCAATGGTGGCAACCACTGGGCGAGGCACGGATTCAAAAGGTCAGAGGCTGGCTATCCAAAGAGGATCTTCGCCTCTTTTTGCAGGCCGTTGAGCAATATGGGATCCAGAGTCATAACGACGAATTACAGCGGATGTTTCCCGCCAGAAAGCTGTTTCTGGAGGGCTTGTTCAAACTCAAACTGATCCGTAATACCCGTCTGCTACTCGGTAACCGGGCCCAGCAAATCGTTAAAGGGATTTTGGGTAAGGAAGTAAAAACCAGCTTCGCTCCCATGGATGGGGCTATGAGCGATAAAGCGGTGATCTATCTGGACTGTGGCGATTTCTACCTGATTGAAGGTTCCCACAGTTTCAAAATTTGGGTCTATTTGGCGCCCCCAAGTGACATACTGACCACTTATGAGAAACGGATATTCAGCCATGCCGCACTGACATCCACCATTCCTGCTGGCTACCAAAAACGATATGGCAATCTTCCTCTCGCCAGCATCGTCCACACACCACACACTTGGCAGCACAAGGTCTTCACCTTCTTGGCAGACAACGGCATCGGTCTGGATATGGAGCAACTACTGAGCCGCCAGGACTACCAATACCAGCTTCGCCGCTTTGGCATCCCTGCAGTCAATCCCAAACGGACACCGGTGCCAACTCCCAGCCAGCCGACAGCCAAGTCATTTGTCGACACGATAACTCACCAGTCAGCTCTAACTAGTCTCAGTCCATCACCAGTAGATCAAGTCAGGGAGGCATCCCATCAGGCCAAGCTTTATGAAGAACCCCAGCAGCTCCCAGCGAATGCGTCACGTGCAGTGACCAAGTTATCAGCTGAGCAGCTTTCAAAGCTGAATGGCAGGTTCAAATACAAGAACAAACCCGCTCCAGCAACACCCCATTCGGATGAAATAACCAGCGCTAACACTGTTGCGGAGCCTTCGCTCTCCGAACTCTGCCCCCGGGTTAGCCAGCTCAAACCGCTAGAGCTTAAGGTACTGCAATATTTTGCCAGCAATGCCGGTGACAGAGCTCGTCATGGTGCCAACGTCTTGGGCATGACAGTTCAAGAGATCAATCAACAGCTTTATGGGCCCCTTGGTACGCTCTGCTGGCAAAACAGCCAATATGGCTGGCACCTCACATCCGTAGCAGCCGCGGAATTAACCGCTTATGAAGAGCATCATAAAGGCCACTAAATGCGCTTAGTCGAATTCTTGCGATCCTTTATTGGCGACACGGACAACGCCATCAACAACCAGTTAGGTTTTCACAGCCAACCTGACTCCAGCGGGTTGAATTTTTTCCTGCCAGCAAGTGAGCTCAAATCACTGCAAGTAGGACAGGGGAACACCCGGCAAAAGGTGCAACTCATCTGCCTCAACATGTTGGCCGAGCAGGGTGTGGCCGAGACCACTGCTAATGGTTTTCATATTGAGGCAGAAGACATCACTGGTATGGATGGCGAACAAGCCGAGATCCTGGACCTGCCGCCCCGCTTCCCCGGGCAATTTGTCTCCACGATTCACGGCCGAACCGGTAACAGCGGCTTTCGGGTAGCCATTACCGCCAGTATGCCTGAAGGGGAAACCCCCTTTACCCGCAAAGGGCCCTTTCTGTACTTGGGTAGCCAAGAATGCTATTGGCTGACGCCAGCAGAATTAATGGGACTGATGGCTTGGGAGCAACACGAGACCCTGACAGCCGAGCTGCGAGGCGAAACCGCTAACCTGCGACTGATGGCCGAGCTGCAAACGGCGGCACGAAGTGGTATGCGCATCGACCTTAGTCATTTTGAGCGCCTTGACGTAGTGGTGCCGGACAACATAGGTATCATAGCCACCCGCATGCCGGATGGTAGCCTGCAGCTTTGCCCCTGTCTGGGAGAGGGATCCACGCCAGATCAATTGCAGAAGCGATGGGCGCAGATAGATATGAGCGCTAATGGCGGCGTGTTGCGAATAGATAATCGCGTAGTACTGCTGGACGAACCCCGGTTGGCCGGGATCCGCAACGTACTGGCCAATACACGCATTCCTGCCGACAAGGTCAATGAGTTTATTGCCACCCCTACCGCTTTTTTGGATGCCGCCTTGGTTAATCTCGAGGTTGGTTTCTCCATTAGGGTCGCAGGTGTAGGCCGACTACAGTACATGGACTTTGGCGGGCTGGATACCAACCAAAACAATTGGTTTGCTCTTGACTCCCGTCCATCACCCCCGGAGGTACTCAGCGGACTTATTCAGTCGCCTGAGGAATTGCAACGTTTTGAAGATCTATTGCAAGCGGCACGAGCCCAAGGCGCCAGCACTCTGACTTTTGGTGAACAGACGATCGACATCACCAACGTCGATGTAGTGGAAAAACAAGTTACCGCCATCAAGCAACGTCTTGCCGGCCATTCTGGCCTCGACT
>JBOFBS010000275.1:0-3075 GCA_051645725.1 Aeromonadaceae bacterium
CCCGAGAAGCCCGAGGGCGACCCCAAACTCGAGTGGAGTTGTCCCATGTTGAAAGCTTGGATGAGCATGTTGATCTTCTGTTGTTGAGGGATATCACTCGGCGGCAAGGACGAACGAGAAGCTTGCCATGGGAGGAAGACGAAGAGCGCTCTCTCACGGCAGAAACACAAACCTTGCTAGTCTCCAGTCACTCTCACGGTTTGATGGATATTGATGCTCGTCGTTGGCAAAGCCAGTCCGTTGCTGCGGTGATGTCAATGCGTAACCAGTTGCTGCCTTGCAATGCTGCTTTGGCAACGCATGAACAAATCTGCCTATTGATTGATGCATTGCTGAATCAATTTTTGATCAACGGTAGAGTGGCTGCCGGATGGAATTTGCTGCAACTGGTCATGGGTCTGAGTTATGAGGATATTCAGACATTGCAGGTATGGCAGACCCACAAAATTCTTATGCCTCAGCGCGGTCATCGTCGTGAACATCAGGATGGAAAAGATCGTCATCGTGATGGCCTTTGGCTTACATCATCAGCGGCTTGGTTACAGCGGGATGTGGAAGTATCCCACAGCCGGGTTCATAAAAAATTACGGCGATTGTTGCCCGTTGTTGATTTGTTACTGATCCTGCCGCTTCCTGACTGGGTGCTAACGTTATACAGGGAGAATACTGATGGTGTGATCACTCGGGCTCGACTGCTTGAGAGCCTTGAAGTGGCAAATCAGATCGCGGGAACAATGCTGACATTAAGACAGTTGAAAAACTATTCTCGAACGTGGTTTGCCCGTCAGGGAGTGGACAGTGCGGTCGTTGGGATCTTGCAGGGGAAAACCGCACAACAGTGTTCACCAATGGCCTATAGCCATCTCAAAACACAACATATTGTCACCGTCTGGACTGCCTATTTGACCGCGTTGGGACTGAAGGTTAGCCCAGTTAACACGGCGAGTGAGGATGATGCGGTTGGATCGTCGCTTTATCCTCATCATATGGAACTGACGACACTGCTAAGCAAATATCACCAGGTGGTACGGCCATATTGTCAGCAACGTAGCCGTGATCCTTCCTTACTGCCCAATCTGCATAATCTGCGTGTGAGACATTGTTTACTTATTCTGCATCTGACAACGGCAGCACGGCCTGTAACTGAAATGTATGGTCGGCGCTGCGATTATAGTTTGTTGAGTCGATTTATCCGATTGGAAGATAAAGAAGCCCGTTCGGTAAGCTCTGCACGTTTAGTGCCTTTGGGCAAACGGGCCGTTGCTCAGTTACAGGTGTGGGAGTCCTATTTGGACGAGTTGGCGGCCATCGCTGTGCCGGCATTATCGTCGTTATCCCGTGCAGCTCGGCAGGCGCTTGATAGTAGCGGCCCCTTATTTTTCTGGGCTGAGTCGTCGCCGGGGTCAGATAATCCAATTGAGACGATGCATGTTACGCCCAGTAACATGATGGATCAGTTTGAGCCATTGGTTCCATTGCCCCCGAATTGGCATCGTCATGCTGTACGGAGTCATCTTGTGCAGCAGCAGGTCTCAACACATCTGATTGATGCCCTGATGGGGCATGAGGATATGGGGAGTGAGTTTAGTCACCTGTACAGTAATGCTGGGCTGTCCGAGCTATTTGTTGTGAGCAATATGTTGGACCACTGGCACGAATCTCTGCGATTGGAGGTTTTGGACGGATGGTCAATCCGCTGATTCGTTGGCAAGAGCAACTGCAGCAAGCTCGAGACCAAGATAAAGTGCGTGTTCGTCGAGGTAGGCAAGGACGTGCACAAACTCGATTGCACGAACAACGCAAAGTGGAGCAAGTGGCGCTGGCAGCTGTAGTTCGCTTCTTGCCAACTTTATTGAAAAAAACCGTGGATGGGCAGGACGTAGATACAAACTGGTTTCTTGAACAGTGGTCGCTGCTCGTGACTAGGTTGCCTTTTGAATACGATTCGCATAGCAAAGTAAATCGTGGGCTGTACGCCATCTTGCAACGTTTACATGCAGGAAATGCCCAAGGCTGCTGGTCGTTACCTCTGGTTTCCATTCCGTTGACCCTGCAACGGCAGCCGTTACCATATAATGAGCTCTGGTTTGACAAGGCGAAGCGGTGTGTCGAGGCGCAAGAGCAGTGGTACTTGGAACTCGCAGAGCGGCCTGCTAGGGGCGTACCTGACTCTGTGTTGTTGATGGATGTTTTGTACAGTGCGGTTTTTCATAGCGGCGTTCATCAACTCGATATCCTGCACGCATTTCTTCTGGCGATATCCAAAAAAGCCAAACTGTGCGCAACGCCTGAACAGGTATGGCTGCCGCTTACTCTCGATGTTAGCAATTTGCCGACCAATCACCATTCGGAAGATCACGTTGCTCTGACCCAATACAAGGTTTTTTTGTCGCTGCCGACCTTGGGATTGATTTATCGCTGGTATCGGCGGCGAGGGGCAGAGTTAGTCATATCAAAACAGCGCGATGAATTTTGCTCCTGGGTCAAACTACATTTGGTCTCGCCGCTACGGAGCCTGCAACAGCTCTGTCAGGGAGCCAGCTTGGTCACGGGTCTACAGCCTGGTGTGTGTTGGCCACAAATTCTCAGTCATGTCGCCAGCGGCGTGCTCCAAAGTACTGCTTTGCCTCATCAACAGTGGCTGTCATTGCTCCAACCTTCTGTGGGCGATGGCCGGGCAGTCCAAGCTGAATTATTGTCGTCTGAGGTGATTGAGCTGCCACCCAGCGCTGGATACCGGGGTTATCATAGTCGAGCTCAGCCTTACTCCGCATTGCTTGCCCGTTTGCGCGAGATCTTGGCAGAAAAGTTGACTGTCACAAGAAAGAATACCAGCAAAGCCTGTATTGCCAGCCTCAGCCAATTGCTAAGTGATAGGTCGTTCAGCAAACCAGAGCACATTCTGATCGCTTGGTTGTTACATGCCATCAGAGATCGCAGAAACAAACCATCGACATTGCAATCTTATTTAAGTCGAGGTGGTCAACAGTGGTTGAATCTCTGTTACGGCCACGATTTAGCCTTGTGGGATGGGGAGCGTTTTTTAAGTGGTTACCGCGCGTTGCTTGAAACCTG
>JBOFBS010000276.1:0-2676 GCA_051645725.1 Aeromonadaceae bacterium
GCCAGATCCGGAGGTTTTCTTTCGTCGGTCTTTGTTTACTTGATTGTTTTACCGAACAAGGCAAAGGTTAATATTCTCGAACTTAATCGTCAACAAAAAACATTCGGTTTTGCGAACTATTTTTTTGCGAGTGTTTTGACCGGTGAGTGACAGGCACAAAAAAGCCCGCGTGATGCGGGCTTTGCTGAGACAGGGGGGGTTACTCTTTTACATCTCTGCGTAGCTCAACCATGCGGCCGAAGACGATTGCATCTTTGATGGGCACCACGCCCAGGCGCGGATCGTCCGTTACCAGCGTAATGCCAGAGAGTCCATCCAGCGCTTTAAGCAACCGATCCTGCTCGCTGTTAACTATCCTCGCCAGCACCACGTCGTTATGGCGCGGCGTTCGGTCTGCAAGGTCTATAACACATATATCGCCGCTCTTGATGCCGGATCCTGCGAGGTTGTCATCGTTAGCAATGATGCCGATCAGCTGACCGTCGTAATCGCTGTATATGGTGCCCCTTCCATCCAGCGTGTAGAGGGCGTCTGTTGGGTGCTTGGTTAGATCCGCCATTTCCCAAACAGCCACTTTACCGAGATGTGTGTCAGCGACATAGGTGCCGCTCTCTTTGCCGGTATAGAGCCATAGCGGGTCACAGCCGAGCGCCTTGGCGATAGAGAGCAAGCTACTGACACGCAGATCCTTGAGCGGATCAGACAGCAGTACGGATATCACCGCCTTACTCACTCCTGACTTGCGCACCAGATCGGCCTGCTTCCATCCACGCTCTTTTAGCATGTATTCCAGTCGGTCTCTAAAAGAGGTCATGTCTATCTCGTTCGAATAAATAAAAACTCCCTCATTTTGACCTATATCACCTCTCGTTTGTCGATCGTTGACTTGTTCGTAATCCAGAAACATAATGGCTCTTGTATTGTCAAATACCATAAGGACCCCGACCAATGAAGAAGAAAGAAGTTATCAGCCATTTCGGCAATATGTCCCGCGCTATGAAGGCGATCGGTATCGCTCGTAGCGTGGCTGTGACATGGGGAGAGGTAGTTCCCGCCCAGCATGCCGTCAGCTTTGTTATTGCCAGCAATGGTGAGCTGCGACTGGGGCTGGAGGATTACTCCCTCAGCAAGACTCAAGACCAAGCTGCCTAACCAGCAGTTGAACCACCAACAGGACTCCATATGACCAATTTGAGCATCATCACCAGTACCGAGATGACTATGGGCACCCGCGAGATTGCGGAGCTGCTTGGTAAGCAACATAGCAACATTAAAATTTCCGCCCAGCGCCTTGCTGTATCTGGCGTTATCGGAACCCTTGCAACGCAAGAGTTCTCCCACAACGGCAACGTCTACGAGGAATACCGCCTCAATAAGCGCGACTCGCTGATCCTGGTGGCTCAGAACTGCCCAGAGTTTACCGCCCAGATTGTGGACCGGTGGCAGGAGCTGGAATCCCAGCAAATACCGCAGATCCCGCAGACCTACGCAGCGGCCTTGCTTGAAGCTGGCCGCCTCGCACTGGAAGTGGAGGAGAAAACCAAGCAGCTCGCTCTGGCAGCCCCCAAAGTGGCATTTGCCGATCGCGTTGCTGGTGACGACAAGGGCGTCAATATCGGCAACTACGCCCGCGCCGTGGGCCTCGGTCAGAACGTGCTGTTCCGTGCTTTGCGTGAGCATCGCATCCTCATGAGTGGCGGTAATCGGCATAACTTGCCGTTCCAGGACTACATCGAGCGTGGTTACTTCACCGTCAAAGAAGGCACTCGCACTCACAACGACGAGACGATAACCACTTTCACTCCGATGGTGACAGGAAAAGGCCAGCAGTGGCTGACCAAGCGCCTGATTGATCTCGGCTACCTGAAACCCATCGCCGCCTGACCAACGGCCAGCTTCACCCCGACCACCAGAGGACCAACCAAATGGGACGACCAGCACTGTCTGATCACGAAAAAATGGACGCCGTTTCACCCCTGCGGGTGCGCGGCACTGTCGGCCACAGACAAGTGTGGCAGGAAGTCGGTGCCGAAGTCGGCATGACTGAAACCGCATTTGCCCGCACCTCGCTGCTGATGCTGCTCAATTCCATATCAAAGCATGAGCCGCAGATCCTGGCGAGAGCCGTCAAACGGGCCAATCGGAGCCTGATCGAGCAAGGTTACCCGCCCGTCACTGTCGAGGAGATTTTAAAGGGCGATGGCCTGCCAGAGCGCGGCCTGCTGACCTTCTCGCCAGAGGATGAGGCAGCATATAACGAAGAGCGCCCCAAGAAGCCGGTGCAAAAGCTCATCGGCCTGATCAATTTCGTTTTAGGGAGATAACTGCAATGACTATCAACGCCAGACCGCCACGCCCCGCCGCCCAGCACGTCAGTGAGCGTGACAACATCATTCTGAAATCCGTCATTCATGAGCTGTCGCTCGAGCTGGACACCTCGCTGATCCCGACTGCGCACGCGGCCGGCACCGACAAGACGGCCGTTCGACTCTCCCGGGAGTTGATGGCCCGCAAGATTGAGCGCGCCGACCAGCAAGCCTGCGCATAACCATTACCAACAAGGCCCGCCTCACCACCGGGCTTAATCAGGACCTCAAAAATGACCATGAACCCAACGGCCCCGCTGGGCCACCCCCTTTGTGCCGATCTGGATCACTGCCCGATGTGTGGCAGCGA
>JBOFBS010000277.1:0-11519 GCA_051645725.1 Aeromonadaceae bacterium
ACTCTTTTTCCTACTCGGCCTCTTGGCCGGCCTGGTACGCGCAGAGCTGAGACTCCCCTCGGCCATCTACGATTTTCTGAGCATGCTCCTGCTGCTTACCATAGGTCTCAAGGGCGGGATAGAACTGGCCAAGGCCGATTTATTGCAGTTGGTGCCACAACTGCTGGGCGTCTTGCTGCTGGGACTCTTGTTTCCCCTGCTGCTCTTCCCCCTGCTGCGCCTGCTGGGCCGGATGGATCGCGCCAATGCGGCCTCGCTGGCCGCGCACTATGGCTCGGTCAGTGTGGGCACCTTTGCCGTGGCCGTTGCGTTTCTCGGCCACCAGGCCCTGGAGTATGAATCCTACATGCCGGTGTTTGTGGTCATACTCGAGGTACCGGCCATAGTAGTCGGCATAATACTGGCGCGCGGCCTCAACCGGCAGACTCGCTGGCGTGCCATGACGCACGAACTCTTCTGTGGCAAGGGCGTGGTGCTACTCAGCGGCGGTCTGCTGATCGGCTGGCTCTGTGGCGAGGCCGCCATAGCGCCCCTCAAGCCGCTCTTCTTCGACCTCTTCAAGGGCGTGCTTGCACTGTTCCTGCTCGAGATGGGGCTCATCACAGCCAGTCAGATCGGCACCCTGCGCCGTCATGGCCTCGTCATCGTGCTCTTTGGCACCCTGGCACCCCTACTGGGAGCACTGATAGGCGGCGTTCTGGCCCTGCAGCTTGGCTTCTCTACCGGCGGTACCATGCTGCTAGCCACCCTGGCGGCCAGCGCCTCCTACATCGCCGTCCCCGCCGCCATGCGTATGGCCGTGCCAGAGGCCAATCCAAGCCTGTCACTGGCCGCATCGCTGGGCATCACCTTTCCATTCAACGTGCTGGTGGGGATACCCCTTTATCTCTCCTGGGCACAGTGGCTCCATCAGGTCGGAGGTTAAGCCATGCAAGCCGTATATCGACAACTGGTCACCATCATCACTGAAGCCGTGCTGGAGAGTGAATTGACACGCCAACTCGAGCAGTTGGGCGCGAGGGGATACACCATAACCGAGGCCCGAGGCAAAGGCAGCCGAGGCGTCCGCGATGCCGGTTGGGATGAGGTACGCAACATCCGCATCGAAGTGATCTGCGAAGAGGCAGTAGCAGAGACCATAATGGATCACCTGCAACAGCACTACTACGACAACTTCGCCATGGTGATCTTCAGTAGCGAGATCCGGGTTCGGCGAGCTAACAAATTCTAGCGGTCACTTTTTTGGCAACACCAATTTTGGCAACAATAGCGAGGAAGGCAAACGTGGCAACAGAGAATGAGGCAGCACCTCTGGTGGGGATCATCATGGGCTCACGCTCCGATTGGCAGACCATGTCGGCGGCGGCGCAGATGCTCGAAGAGCTGGGTGTACCGCATGAAGTACGAGTCGTCTCGGCACACCGCACGCCGGATCTGCTCTTTGAATACGCCGCCTCGGCCCAAGCTCGCGGCCTGCAGGTGATCATAGCCGGCGCCGGTGGGGCCGCCCACCTGCCTGGCATGGTGGCCGCCAAGAGCCTGCTGCCGGTTCTGGGTGTACCTGTTGAGTCTAAGGCTTTAAGCGGCATGGACTCCCTGCTCTCCATAGTGCAGATGCCCAAGGGCATCCCGGTCGGCACCCTGGCCATAGGTCAGGCAGGCGCGGCCAATGCCGCCCTGCTGGCGGCCAGCATGCTGGCCAATCACGACCCGGCCTTGCGTCAGGCACTGGCCGAATTTCGTCGTCAGCAGACAGAGCAGGTGCTGGCACAACCCGATCCGAGGGTGGAAGCATGAAGCTGCTGATCCTGGGGGGCGGCCAGCTGGCGCGCATGTTGGCCCTGAGCGCGGCACCACTGGGCATAGTGTGCCGGGTGGTAGATAGCCAGCCTCAAGGCTGCGCCGCCGATGTCGCCGATTTCTACTGCCGTGAGTGGCAACAGGCCGGAGCGCTGGAGGATCTACTCGCCTGGGCCGATGTGGTGACCTATGAATCAGAGTCTATCCCGGTTGGGCTGCTGGAGAGCATAGCCTCTAGAGTCCCCCTCTACCCACCTGTGATGGCGCAGCGGCTGTGTGGCGACAGAGTGCTTGAAAAACAGACTCTCACTGGCCTCGGCATCCCGGTGGCCCCCCACTGCGAGGTGAACTCACAGGTCGAACTGGAACAGGCGGTCGCCAAGCTTGGACTTCCGGCCATACTCAAGTGGCGAACCCAGGGCTATGATGGCAAGGGGCAGTGGCGACTCGATGCCCAGAGCGATCTGGCGGCCATCTGGCGTGCCGCCGAATCCCGCCCCGCCATTCTCGAAGCCATGGTGCCCTTTAGCCACGAAGTATCACTGGTGGCGGCTCGCAACGTAAAGGGTGAGGTGGTCTGCTATCCACTGACTGAAAATTGTCATCGTCAGGGGATACTCCACAGCTCCTTCCCCCGCGTGGATCACCCGTTGCAGCAGCAGGCCGAGCAGTATGCCCATACTCTACTGTCGGCACTGGAGTATGTGGGGGTGCTCGCCATAGAGTTCTTTGTCCATGAAGGTCGTCTTGTTGCCAACGAGGTGGCGCCACGGGTGCATAACTCGGGGCACTGGACGCTGGAGGGAGCCCAGACCAGTCAATTTGCCAACCATCTGCGGGCGGTGAGCGGTCTGCCTTTGGGGTCAACGGCACTATTAGCCCCAACCGCCATGCTCAATCTGATAGGCAAACTGCCGGATATCCGGCAACTGCTGACACTGCAGGATGCGCATCTACACCTGTATGGCAAGGAGGAAAAAGCGGGGCGCAAGCTGGGCCATCTCACCCTGCGCAGTCGTACTGGCGAGGAGTTGTCGCACCAGTGGCAGCAACTGGAGCAACTGCTAGCTGAAGCGGGCTAGCCGAGGCGGATCAAGGTCCCCCTCTTGGTTGTGCAGCATAAGGTTCACCTTATGCTGCCGCACTCAAACCTACTTGCGCCACTTAGCCCAAGGGTCAATCTTACCCTCGGCGGGTGGCTTGGTGCTCACCGCAGCCGGCCCCTCGCGACGAGGGGTCGAGCTCCGCTGAGGCTCGCCCCTGCGCCCCGGCTCAGCACGGCGACCAGAATCAGCACGGCGCCCAGCCCCTGGACTACGCTCTGCGGCCTTTTGCGCACGCCTCTCTTGCAAACGTGCCGCATCTTCCAGACTCAACTCTGCGGGCGCACCTGGCGTCTGATGGGATG
Organism: Aeromonadaceae bacterium; assembly: GCA_051645725.1. GTDB lineage: Bacteria > Pseudomonadota > Gammaproteobacteria > Enterobacterales > Aeromonadaceae > Pseudaeromonas. The sequence goes on from JBOFBS010000277.1 coordinate 3,209, forward strand.
GGACTATGCGATCCCTGGGCGGCAGGGCAAACTGCTCATCAGAGGCTCTGGGTAGGTTTTTATATTGATAGAGATAGAAACCCTCTACCTTTTCCCTCGCCCACTCCGTCTTTTTTAGAAACTTGACACTGGAATCGATACTTGGATTATTCTTGAAACAATTGATATTCAGATAAGCAAACAGTATCTCGAAACCATAATGCTCTACGATTTCCGTGACGACCGTTTTTAAATTCACCCCGTGCAGCGGGTTATTCTTATAATTAATTTCATCACTCATGGCTACATCCAGAAAAGAGAGTTCACCCTCCATTATACCCGTTAATGAGATAAAATGATAAGATTTAGCGGAATAAATATAAAGCAGGGAAACTCAATACTATCTCACAGAGCATTGCGTATACATTCAACGGCCATAATGGTGGCGAATGAAATAAGGGATGTCACAGCAAGCGCACCCCTTAATCTATTTAAAACGTGATGTGCTCGGCTAAAGCTTGCGCCCAAGCCGTTTCTCTATCTGACGGCGCTCCCATTCCGGACTAAACAGCGTGATAACCTCAAAAGCCTTTAAACCATGTGAGAGCAAGCCTATTCCCCAACCCAACATAGGCCACCACGCCCAGATATAACTTGGATCGGTGACATAGTTGACGACAAATAGCAAAGGGATGATGAGCGCATACTTTATGGCGTGGGAATAAAACCCCTTGATGTTTTGCACATGGCGCATCGCCAGTTGCTCTGCTGGATCGAGCTTATTTTCTTGAGTCATATCATTCTCCGGTTGTAGTTCACTGACATGAACATCAAAAACAGATGCCAGAGATTTCAATGATTCCAGCCCAGGTGTCTGGCCTCGTTCGATACGCTGTATGGTTCGAATACTGAGGCCACTTAGTTGAGCCAACTGTTCCTGTGACCAATTACGTTGCAATCTGAGTTTGCGAACAATCATTGTGATCCCTTCTGTTTTTGCTATCCGAGCACAACTATCCAGCAGCTGTTGAAAAAGCGTGACGACACCGAGCCGACACTTCTATGACACCAGAACAAAATCAATATGTTATAAAAACAGCCTGACCCCTCACGACTCTACACTCAGCATGCCCAAGCTATATCGCCTGGTTTGTCACGCCCTGGCTCATCACTGAGCCTGCACCTTGCTCACGCTTGGGTAATCGTTGAGAAAGGTGGTGCTGTACCACTGGTGGCCATCCAGGCTGTAGTTTTGCAGGTAAAACTTGAAAATAGCAAATTTTCCATCACTGGGGTCTTGTCGAGCAAAAAGATAGACGTGATTACGCTGCGGGGTAAAATGAGAAGTAGGTGTTTCATAAGAAAATTGTTTTGCCAAGGCAGGAAGTAGTGGGGTCTTATTTCTAAGATCCAAGCCACTCTTAAGTGCTTCGGCTATCTCGGCACCCGATGGGTTGAGTCCCTGTTTATCCCATGCAATGACGGTAGAGTGTTTATGATCGGTATTTAGTAAAGTCTTACGCCGCGAAGCGTACCACTCATAAGCCGTACCATATGATACATGATTTATATCCATCGTCTGGATCCCTGCACGCCCTACTCCAGGTATAGAATCAGCCAAGGGGCGGATAGTTTCATACGGATTGGAAGATGGGTTGATATTTCCCGCATTGGGTTCAGGATCTATGGTAATAATGTTGTCTATTTCACAGATACACTTCTCCTCTCCTGCTATTTGATGACTCTTGTCGTGTATATAAGAATCAAATAGCGACACATAAAGCTTGGCATGATTCATACCCGGTGCCGTTAAATAGTGCTGCCCATTTTCCCCGCCATCTTCAGCGTGCCGTATCACCATGACCACGGGTTCACAACTCATCAGTTTCCGATAATCACTGCCTGCATGACAATCTGGCACGGCTGTGGCGTTGGCTTGGGATATAGCGGATGGCAAGAGAGAGCAGAGCATGGCTAAACGCAATGCAGGCAACCAGATGGCGCGAGTGGAGTTGATTGAACAGTGAGGTGATGACATGAGCTTCTCCCTTTGCAATATCGCCACATTGGCTAGGGGGTAGCCTAAAGGGTTAGAGCAAAGGCGAATATCCAGTTAACACCTGAGAATGTGGCGCTGTTCCCTTTACATGTTGGCACATAAATGAGGATTAAAAGCTCATGCATGTGGTGACGGGGATAAGCTGTAAGCCGACCGTAGGCCTCAGGGATGAGGCCTTCGAGCCTCCACGGACGGATTAACGGCGTGTCGGCGTCAGATTGCCCCGCCACTACACTGGCACCAATACCTAACGGGAACAGCGCCGAGAATGTGCCTTAGGGTAATGAAAGTTAGGCAAGGAGAGAAACAGGGTTTGTTGTGCAGATTAAGAGGGAGGGGCTAAGCCCCTCCAACTGATTAACCTTCAATCCCCTGGCTGCGCAGGTAATCTTCGTAGTTACCGCCGAAGTCGATGACCTTCTCCGGGGTGATCTCCAGCACCCGGGTAGCCAGGGAGCTGACGAATTCACGATCGTGGGAGACGAAGATCAGGGTACCCTGATACATCTCCAGCGCCATGTTCAGCGATTCGATGGATTCCATATCCAGGTGGTTGGTGGGTTCGTCCATGATGAGGATATTGGTACGCTCCAGCATCAGTTTGCCAAAGAGCATGCGCCCCTTCTCGCCACCGGAGAGCACCTTGACCTTCTTCTTGATGTCATCCTGGCTAAACAGTAGACGCCCCAACACGCTGCGCACCGCCTGCTCGTCATCCCCCTCCTGCTTCCACTGGGCCATCCAGTCGAATACCGTCAGGTCACAATCAAACTCGGCGGCATGGTCCTGAGCGTAATAGCCGATCTTGGCGTTTTCAGACCACTTGATGGTGCCTGCATCGGGAGCAAGCTCGCCGACCAGGGTCTTGATAAACGTTGACTTACCGACACCGTTGGTCCCGATCACCGCCACCTTCTCGCCCACTTCCAGCATCATGCGGAAATCTTTGAACAGGGGGCCATTGTCGTAACCCTTGGCCAGATTTTCGATCTCGAGAATGTTGCGATAAAGCTTCTTCTCTTGTTCAAAACGGATGAAGGGGTTCTGGCGGCTGGAAGCCTTCACCTCTTCGAGCTGGATCTTGTCGATCTGCTTCAAGCGTGAGGTGGCCTGACGGGATTTGGAGGCGTTGGCACTGAATCGGCTGACGAAGGATTGCAGATCGGCAATCTGTGCCTTCTTCTTGGCGTTATCAGCCAGCAGACGCTCACGAGCCTGGGTGGCAGCCGTCATGTAGTCATCGTAGTTGCCCGGGTAGACCCGCAGCTCACCGTAGTCCAGATCTGCCATGTGGGTGCAGACCATGTTCAGGAAGTGACGGTCGTGGGAGATGATGATCATGGTGCTGTTGCGGCTGTTAAGCATCTGCTCCAGCCAGCTGATGGTGTGGATGTCCAGGTTGTTGGTCGGTTCGTCCAGCAGCAGGATATCCGGGTTGGAGAAGAGCGCCTGGGCCAGCAACACCCGCAGCTTCCAGCCTGGGGCCACTTCGCTCATGGGGCCGTTATGCTGCTCGGCCGGAATGCCGACCCCCAGCAACAGTTCACCCGCACGGGCCTCGGCCGTGTAGCCGTCATATTCGGCCACCTTGCCTTCAAGCTCAGCCGCGCGCATATAGTCATCGTCGGTGGCTTCCAGGTTGGCATAGATAGCATCACGCTCGGCAATGGCGGCCCACAGTTCGGTGTGGCCCATCATGACGACATCCAGCACCCGCATCTCTTCGTAGGCGAACTGATCCTGCCTGAGCTTACCGATCCGCTCGTTAGGATCGAGCGCAATGTTACCGGCGGTGGGTTCCAGATCGCCACCGAGTATCTTCATGAAGGTGGATTTACCGCAACCGTTGGCACCGATAAGGCCATAACGGTTACCGCCACCGAATTTGACAGAGATGTTTTCAAACAGCGGCTTGCTGCCGAACTGCATGGTGATGTTGTTGGTAGAGAGCAAGATTAAACTCCAGCCTATGAGGGCACAGGGTGGGCCCAGGGCTTAGACGTGCGCAACCCGAGGCCAATTGATAAAAACTGGCGCCATAGTAGCGATCTTGCTCACAAAGTTCAAAGTGATGTGGTTTTTAAACGCAAAAGGGCCATTCGCCAGGGGAATAAGATGAGAGCGGCCAGAGGCCGCCTCGGCACGACGAGTTGAGCTCGTTTATGCTTTTTTGACAAACTCGGACTTCAACTGCATGGCTCCTATGCCATCTATCTTGCAGTCAATATCATGATCGCCATCCACCAGGCGAATGCTCTTCACCTTGGTTCCCATCTTGACCACCAAGGAGGAGCCTTTGACCTTCAGATCCTTGATCACGGTGACGCTGTCGCCATCTTGCAGCACATTGCCGTAGGCATCTCTTACCACGGCACTCTCTTCCACTTCGGCTACTTGTGGCCACTCATGAGCACATTCGGGACAGACGTACATGCTGCCATCTTCATATGTGAACTCAGAATTGCACTTGGGACACTGGGGTAAACCGCTCATGTTGCACCTATTTCATCGAGTAAAGGGGACCAGACAGGCAAAATTGCATGCCCGGCGACCCGGGGGTGCAATATGATAGCGCCTGAGTGGCGACAGTAACACCCTCAACCGCTATAGGGGCATTCCCCTTTTAAGGTTACGGCGAGCGACAATAAACCGTAGCGAAAAAAAGAGGTGAGCCCAACGGCCCCCCTCAAACTCTCCACAGGCACTCATAGGTAACCGTTACTCTCGGCGGGACAGACGCAAGCTCGGCCACAGGGCATACGCGCCATCCCCCAGCAGGATCAAGACCAATTGCGCCATCACCCAAAATAGCGGGAACTCCCAGCCACCATTGGCACTGGAAAAGAGCCAACCATTATTCAGATGAACCACTGTCGCTCCCAGCAAGACGGGTAACTGCAGCAGAGCAACCCACCGCACCTGTACACCGGCGATCAGGAGTAGCCCACCACCCAGCTCAGCCGCCATAGTCAACCAGGCAAAGGGAGCCGGGATTCCCAGCGAGGCAAAATAGCCAACCGTTCCCGCCGGAGTGAAAACCAACAGCTTTAACAAACCGTGGGCCAGAAACATCACCCCCAGGCTCACGCGCAACAGCAAAGCAGCATAAGAAGCAGTACGTATATCCATTATCTCTCTCCAATTCCTCAAGTGATGGCCTCTTCAGGCAGGCTTAATCCACTCTTAAGCACCTGCCCCAAAAACCAGGGGTTATTCGCTGGCCGAAAACTGCACCGAGCGATGTGAAAATGAACCGAACTCGAAACCCTCGCCGGGAAACGTAAGGCGATCTGCGGCATCGCTGGCGCCTACAGTGACAAACAGAGGCAGTAGGTGCTCGTCCGTTGGCAACGACTCTTTCGCCCCCGGAGCGTGAGCAAAGTCGAGCAGGCCAGACCAATCACGCAGCAGCAACCTTTGCGCGACCCAGGCATCAAAATCTCGAGCCCAGGAAGCAACCACGCCATCGGGTGTCCACTCCCTCAGGTTATGGGTGATGAGACCACTGCCAATGATAAGCACCCCCTCTTCTCGTAGCGGTGCCAACAGGCGGCCCAAGTTCATCAACTCGGCGGCATCACGACTGGGTAATGAGAGCTGCAGCACGGGAACATCGGCCTGAGGAAACAGGCCCAATAAGGGAACCCACACCCCGTGATCCCAACCGCGTTGTGGCCGTTCACTAACAGGCTGACCCGCTTGCGTTAGCAAAGCGATCAGCCGCTGTGCTAACTCCGGAGCAGCGGGAGCGTCATACCGTAACTGGTAGTAAGACTCAGGAAACCCATAGAAGTCGTAGATAAGCGGCTGAGGGGTCGTCGCCCCCAGCATCATAGGGTGCGTTTCCCAATGGGCTGAGAGCACCAACACGGCGTTAGGCTTGGGTAAAGAAGCCCCCAATTCACCAAGTTCTGCCATACGATGGGGCTGCTCCAGGGTCATTGGGCTGCCATGGGCAAGAAAGAGGACGGGCATCTTCATGGGGGTGACTCCTGTTGGGTCATTCAGCAATGAGTGCCATAATAAGGTTTCCATTTATTTCGAGAAGACCCCATTTATGGCACACAGTGTTGACGAAAAGGAAACCTTAGGGGGAGCCTTGCAAGATATTCGCGCCTTCTGTCGCGTCGTCGAACTGGGTTCCATTTCGGCGGCAGCGCGCATACTGGGAGAAACCAAGGGGGGGATCAGCCGGCGCATCAGCCGCCTGGAGAGTACGCTCTCTTTACAACTACTGGCCCGACACCCACGCTCCGTGAGTGTCACCAGCGAAGGGGAGATATTCTATGGCAAGGCCCGCGAAGGGATCTTGTTGCTGGATGAAGGTGCCGAACTAGCCCGGGCTACCCGCAGTGAACCGCGCGGCACCTTACGGATCACGGCGCCTCTGGACCTGGGCCATGAGTGGTTACCCCAGCTCATAGTCGCCTTTGTCGAGCGCCATCCACAGATACGTGTTGAGCTGCTGAGTTCAGATGAACGGCTGGATCTCGCCACTCACCAGATAGACATTGCCTTGCGGGCCACAGCAGGCGGGCTTCCCGACATGGGCTATAGTGCAAAATCCCTCATCCCGCTGCGCATGGGACTCTTTGCCTCACCAACCTATCTGACTCAACACGGCGCGCCGCAGCAACCGGATGATCTCTACCGACATGCACTGGTACTCGCCGGCACGGGGGCAGCCGGTATCCGGCTCCAGTTGCAAGATGAGGCGGGAGCACACCACTATCTGACCCTCCAACCTCGCCTGCAAAGCAGTGATTACTCCAGCGTCTTGCGCCTGACTCTGGCCGGCGGTGGCATAGGTTATTTTCCTCAGCTGATTGCAGAACAGGCTATCAAGCGAGGCGAGCTGCGGCCTCTGCTAACCGAATGGCAAAGCCCGATGGGAGAGCTGTTTCTCATCACCATGAGCGGCTTGCGGACGCCAACCCGAGTACAAGCCTTTAGAGCATTCTTGCTGGAACGGCTTGCCGAGGGTACCGCCAAGTAACAGTACCCCGATTATAAAATGCGCAAATTGGTGCAAAAACCCAACTTAACTCACTATCCTGTCTCAATTTTTTTACCAATTCCCTCTCAACTTCAGGCAAGTGGTTACACTCAAATCAAGCACCATCCCGTTGTGCCTCGTCCCTATCCGCACCGCGTGAGAATGGCGCAAAATTTATCCAGGAGTCACATTCATGGATGCAGTGGAGCAAGCCAAAACAGAGCCGACAACCTCACCTCGTCAAGAGGAGGCAACACAGCAAGCTCAAGCCAACCAGAAGCCAACCGAGGCCTCTGGCCTGCCACCAACCGCCCCCAAACGCAGTGTGTCAGGCTGGATAGTCCGGTTACTCTATCTGACAGGCGTAACTACGATAACGGCTGGCGTGGTGTGGGAGATGCAAACTTCCTGGCTGCAGGCTCACCTGCTCTCACGCTACGCTCCGACTCTGACCTGGCAGGTGGAGCCGGGCCCCAGCGATGCCATTCTCTTTCCCGCTAATGGACCCGTTGATAAGCGACAGGGCTATGCCCTGTTACCGCAATTGAGTGAACGCTTGAGCAGTCGCGGCTTCGGTATAGAGCAGCAGGCCCACTTCTCCGCCCCTCTGCTCGACTATGCCAGCAGGGGGTTATTTATTCCCTATGACGAGAAGAGCCAGAGCGGCATCACCCTGCTCGATTGCAGCGGGACTCCCTTCTACCAGAGCCGCTATCCCCACTACCAGTATCCGGATTTTACCGCCATACCCGCTTTGGTACTCCAGGCCCTGCTCTATATCGAAAACCGGGATCTGCTCAGTGATGACTATCCTATGACGAACCCAGCCATAGATTGGCCACGCTTTGCCAATGCACTCGCCTCCCAACTGGGTAAACAGGTGGGCATTCAGGATCATGGTTCAGGGGGAAGTACCTTGGCGACCCAGATGGAGAAATTTCGCCACTCTCCGGATGGTCGCACCAACTCGGGCAAGGAAAAACTGCGCCAGATGGCCTCGGCCAGTGTACGCGCCTATCGCCATGGTCCCCTGACTCACCAGGCCCGGGAGAAGCTGGCTCTGGATTACCTCAACTCTGTTCCCCTGGCGGCGGCACCCGGTTATGGCGAAGTCCACGGCCTGGGCGATGGCCTGCACACCTGGTTTGCAGCCGATGTGGCTCGCAGCAATAGCCTGCTTGACCAACCCATCTCCCAGGAGGGGCCGTTGGCAGAGCAGGGATTAGCCCTGCGACAAGTGGTTGCCCTGCTGATCGCCCACCGTCGCCCCTCTTTTT
>JBOFBS010000278.1:0-3253 GCA_051645725.1 Aeromonadaceae bacterium
CGAACGGAGAGACGTTCACCACGAACGGAGAGAAGTTCACCATGAATGGAGAGAAGTTCACCACGAACGGGACAGGTTTTGCTTTGGGGCTTGTTGAACGCCACGAACCATCCCCTCCCAACCTCCCCCTTGGCTGGGGAGTGGCATCCATGGGACTCCAGGGCATAGTCCTGGATGCTAACTGTTGGTTTAGCCCTGTGAGTGCCGGTTAGGGTTTGAGATCGAGCGAGCCTTTTATCTTCTGCTTTTCGGCCATGTGCTCGGTCAGCAGGCGGTAGCCTATGTAATACTTGTAGATGTTGTTTACATAGGTGACTGTTTCAGCGCCAATTTTTTCTGCGGCAACATACTCCACATTGCCAAACCAGCGGTTCTCATCATATCCGCGACTCTTGGCCAGCTTGCGTATCTCGGATATGCGACCGGGTCCGGCATTGTAGGAGGCAAAAGAGAAGAGGGCCTTATCCAGCTCGCTCATCTTTGCATCCTTGTAGAAGTGCTCGATCATCCAGCGGATATATTTAATCCCGGCATGAATGTTTGGCTCTGTTTTGCGGATATCCCCCACCTTCATGTCTTTACCGGTTTTAGGCATCACCTGCATCACGCCTATGGCGCCGACCCGACTGCGCACCGACTGATCCAGCTTGGACTCCTGATAGCCTTGAGCCGTCATGATGAGCCAGTCGATATCGTATTGATCGCCGTATTTTTTGAAGTAATCCATCATGCTGACAAATTTGGAACGCTCGCTCTTGCTGACCGAGTCAGTAACGTAGCGGGTATTTTGCAGATAGCGTTGCAGTATGATGTTGGCCGTTTTGCTCCCCTTGGCATGGTTGGCAATATAGTCATTGAGTTCACTCAACAGCTGTGGGCTGTTCTTGCGGACGGCCCATGCGATATGGCTCTTTTTGCGCAGGACGGCCTGTTCATTGATTTCGATATTGGGGAATATTTTCTTCCAGAACTGGGCCTTGTGGCTGTCGACTACGATATAGGAGATGAGATTGGCGTGGAGCATCTCGATCAGGTCGTCATCTTCGAGCACCTCGGGGGCGAGGCGCAGTATCACAGGCGGGCGGTCCTGGTGGCGCAGTGATTCGTTGAGGGCGACCAGGCTTTCGTAATAACTCGATGAGCGGCGAACAAAAACCTCTTTGCCACTGAGTTCATCGCTATGATTGATCCTGGCGGCGCTCGGGGCCGAGAGTACCAGCTCATCCACATCGTTGGAGAGGGGGTCGGTAAAGTCCACCTGCTGCTGACGGCCCGGGGTAATGGTTAGATTTGCCGCCGCTATGTCGCCCCGTCCGGCCAGCAGAGCCGGGAGCAGCTCATCTCGTGCCACGGGAATGAAGACGATGCGCACCTTGAGGTGGCGTTGTGCCAATCGCTTCTGCTTGAGCAGCTTCTCGTTGAACTGGCGCTCGAACTGGTGAAAGGTGTCGTAGGTGATGCCGCGCGGATTGGCCTTGTTATCAAAGAAATAGAAGGAGTTGTTATAGGTCGTCAGCACCCGTATGTAGCGCCGCTCAATCATGCCATCCAGATCCCCCAGCCACGGACTCAGCCACCCCTCAAGCGGGATTGAAAACTGGGTATCAGCCACAGGTGTGCTCTCTTCGGCTGGAGCAGGGGGGTCGCTCGCCAGCAGCGGCAAGCTTGCCATCCAGAGCAGCAAGGCGCGGCTCAAGAAGCGGATCCACTCTCCCATGATGTCACCTGTTGTGTGCCGGCCTGATCAAATAGTAGTCGCTGGTCTGAGTTTTGGCACTACCCTGGCTTGCTGCTGGCTTGCTGCTGGCGTGCTTCTCTTATCTGGGTATCTCTCTACGCCCCCCTATCGAAAAAAGCGAGTCGTTGCCACTTGGTTTGGCTTGGCGTTGGCGAAAGGTGCTATGCTCTTGTGTACCATTCGGAGCCCGGTTTCTGCGGCGCGGTATGTTGATAAATCCTGCTGCAGGGGCGGTGGGGTGATAGGGATGATGAGGTGTGATAGATGAATAAACTAGTTGGTGCGGCTGCACTTTTGTTGGCTCTGGTGACTGGGTCTGCCGTGGCGGGAACGGCGCAGGAGATAGAGTATGGGGTGGTTCAGGATACGCGGATCTTTACACCTAGCGTCAGTGCCGCTACGGCCACCTCGCAGGCCAAACATCCGGGGCTGCGTACGCTGGGGGCGGCGGCTTTGGGTGGGGCATTAGGTCATCAGGTGGGGGGCGGAACCGGTAAGGATGTCGCCACGGCTGTGGGGGCTGTGGCGGGTGCGGCAGCCATGAAGCATCGCCAGGCGGCTGCGACGAGTGCGGCCACGCCGACGGCAGCCGCACAGCAGATGATAGAGCTGACGGTGAAAACCGATGCCGGCAAGTTGCTCTCTATCGTGCAGCCAAACAAGCCGGATGTGGCGTTTGCCAAGGGGGGAAAGGTCAAGATCCTCACCTCAGGCTCGGACACCCATGTGGAAAAAGCCCAGTAGGGGCCCCATACACTCCTGGCGTGTGAGAGGTCTGATTCATCTGTTACCCCGGAGCCCGGCCAACTGATTGGCCGGGCTTTTTCGTCTCGGCAGGCCTGTGGCTCATGCTAGAATAGGGGGCTGATGCGCCCTCTGGCGCAGTCATTCTATTTAGCTGGAGCCGCACATGTCCTCGACCACCCTACATGATCTCACCATTACCGCCATGACCGATAAGGGCGATGGCATTGGGGTGGCGCAGGGGCGCAAGATCTTCGTCTCGGGTGCTCTGCCTGGTGAGACAGTGGCGGTAAGGTTGCATGGCATCAAGCCCAGCTATGCCCAGGGGGAGCTCCTGGCCGTGCAACTTGCCAGCCCGGATCGGGTACCAAATTTTTGCCCGCATGAGGAGTGCGGCGGGTGCCAGCTCGGCATGCTGAATTACTCGGCACAACTGAAATTGAAGCGGCAGTTGGTGGTCGAAGCGTTGGCGGCCAAAGGGCTGGAGGCGGAGGTGGCCGAGTGTCTGGGCATGAGTGAGCCCTATGCTTATCGTAACAAGGCCCTCTATGCGGTGCGTGCCTCTGCTGATGGTGCCGAGTTGGGCTTTTTTCGCAAGCTGAGCCATGAGCTGGTGGTCTGCGATGATTGTGCCATCCAGCCTGCTCTGACTGCCGAGCTGGTGGCCGAAGTCCGGGCCTGGCTGCGTGAGTACCAGATTGCCGCCTATGATGAAGCGGCTCACAGCGGTGTCGTGCGTTATCTGATGCTGCGCGATGGGCGTCACTCCGG
>JBOFBS010000279.1:0-14558 GCA_051645725.1 Aeromonadaceae bacterium
GCCACCTTGGCCTCCACCCCATCGCGTGCCGTGAGGATCAAGACTGGTTGGGAGAGCCCTTTTTGTCGCCACCGCTTCAACAATTGCAGGCCATCGCCATCCGGCAGGCCCAGATCCAGTATGATGAGGCCATACTCGCTCACGCGCAGCAACGAGTCGGCCTCGGCACAATTGGCTGCCACATCACAGCTGTACTGCTCATGCGTAAGCGCCTTCTGGACCCCCTGCCGCAGCAACAGATCATCCTCCACTACCAGTATTTTCATGCCCACATCCACGACTTCTGTGTTATCGGGCCATACTATCATTCGGCGAGCATCCGTTGTAGCAACTGGATTTCTGCGCGACGCCCGGCATCGGCTATCTCCCGCCCGGGACGCGGCGCAGCCTGCCATGCCTTTTGCAGATAGGGCTTGGCCTCATCAGGCTTGCCCTGGCTTAGCAGGTAGTCGGCGTAAAAGAAGTTGCTGTCGATACCATCCGGGTTGAAGTTAAGCCCGCGCTTGAGCAGGAAGGCGGCCTTTTCCTCATCGCCAAACCCTAACGGCCACCCCGGTACCCGGTAATAAAGCACGCCCAGCGAGGTGAGTGCCGAGCCATTGAGTGTGCTGGCATCCTTGGCTATCACCTCTTCATAGTCACGCTTGGCCTCCTTGGCTAGCCCCAGCGCCCCCAACCCACCCTTGGCGCCAGCATAACTGCCGATAATAGTCCCGGCCCAGGTCTTGAGCTTGAGATCCTCCGGATGAGCCTGCACCGCCTTGCGCACTTCATCAGACAAGGTGGCCAGCGCCTGCTCCTGAGCCTCCCCCTTTTGTTGATACTGGGCCACTTCCCATTTGTGCTGGAAAACCTGATAAGGCTCCAACTCAGCCGCCATGGCTACTGCCGTGACCAGTGACAGGCTGACGCCCAATGCGGCCAAGGCTCCTGCCTTGCCCATGCCAACCAGATAATGGCTAATCTTCATGATTGTTTCTCCTGTGTATTCGAGTGGGAGTCAGCAGATGAACCGCCCTTCCAGGCCAGAGCCGAGCAGGCGAAGTGACGAATTTTCTCCCGTTGCCCGGCTATGGCCCTATCGACCAGACCGGGTAACAAACCATTGAGCCGGGCAAACAGCTTTTCCGGCCAGCCTATGTAGTGTTCACGCCTGCGGCTTGCCAGCAGTTGCAGCAACTCCTCTGCCACCCGCTCTGGGCTGTCCACCCCATTTTTCAGCGCCTGGTTAAGCTCATCGACCGCGCCATGATTGAGTTCGGTGGCGGTTGCCCGCGGTGCCAACAGACAGATCCGTGGCCCCTGACTCCCCAACTCCCGCGCCAGTGCCTCGGTAAAGCCGCGTAATCCGGCCTTAGTGGCGCAATAGATGCTAAAACCCGGATAACCTATGGCCCCGAAGGTCGAGCCCACGTTCACGACCGTACTCTGCGCCCCCAGCAGCGGCAGCAAGGCGCGCGTGAGGCGTATGGGGGCAAGCAGATTCAGCCCGACCTGTTGCAGCAGCGCCGCCTCATCCTGCTCGGCCAGCCAGGCAAAGCGCTGGGTACCCGCCGCATGGATCAGCAGATCCAGCCGGGCGGTACGCGCCTGCACATGGCTCAGCAGTGCCTGGGCCGACTCGGCCTGTGTTAAGTCCAGTGGCACGGCCACCACACTGCCAACACCTGGTGTTTTGGCCAGTAACTCGGCCTTCAATGACTCCAATTGCGCCTGACCACGAGCCACCAGCACCAGACTCCACCCCTGCTGGCGCAGTCGCCTGCAGATGGCCGCGCCTATGCCGCCGCTGGCCCCTGTCACCACGGCCAATTTTTCCGTTACCGTCATATGGTTCGCGACCATCTTCTGCTCCTCTTTCTTCATCCCTCTTTGCGCCACCATCACTCGCCATCCTGCGTTGCGCAGTGTTAATCCATGGGCAAACTGCGAAAGAGATTGCCATAGAGCTGGAACATCACCTTGGCCATATGGATCACCGCCGCCTGATCTGCCGGATCATCGAGCTTCTCCATCAGGGAGCGAAAGAACTGGATATGCTCCTGATCCAAAGAGCCGTGCGAGTAGAGATAGCTCATGGCCTGCTCGGGCAGAGCCAACTTCGTCTGGATCAGTTGCGCCATCGGCGTAGCCAGATTGACGCTGGTCCCCTCCAGCACATAGACCATGCCGAAGAAGGAGACCGGATTGCCGCGCATCACGCTATCCCAGGCGTAGCTGACCATCAGCTCGGTCGCCAGGCGCGGCTGCCCCTGATAGACCCCCTCGGCATCCCCACCACTGGCACGGATGTCATTGAGGATCCAGCGGTCATGACCTCGCTCCTCCTCGATATATTCGGTAATGGCATCCTGTAACCAGCGATGACGCTCACCCAGGCGACTGCCACAGGCCATCAAGAGCGGCACGGTATGGCGAACGTGGTAATAGGCCTCGGTCAGGAAGGCCACATAGCGGGTCAGTGAAACCTCTCCACGCTGGCATGCCTGAATGATGGGAGCCGACAACAGGTATTCGCGCTCGGCTTGGGTAGCCTCGGTCAATTGGGCAAAAAAACTCATGACAACACCTCGGATAGAACACGTTTAGCCAAAATGGCATCGCGACGCAGGCGGCCGTTGGCCGTCAGCTCGCCGCTGGATGCGGTGAAAGGAGAGGAGACAAAGCGCCAGCCCGTGAGCCTGGCATAATCGGGAAGCGAGTGATTCAGCCCTGTGATGATCTCATCGGCCTGCGGATGGGCCTGCAAGCCGGGGGCGAACAGCAGAGCCTGCACCCCCTGTGCCTCATCACCGTAGACAAAGGCCTGCAGCAGGCCGGGCAGCGCAGCCAGCTCCGCCTCCAGCCATTCTGGGGCCACATTGCGGCCAAAGCCGGTCACTATGGTCGACTTCTTGCGCCCCTGGATGAAGAGAAAACCGTCGGCATCGAACTCCCCCCAATCGCCGGTGGCGAGCCACTCGCCATGGCTCGAAGAGTGAGGCTCGCCCAGGTAACCCAGCATGGCGTTGCCGCGGATCAGCACCTCACCATCCTCCGCCAGCCGCACCTGAACATGAGAGAGGGGCTTGCCCACTGAACCCAGGCGACGTGCCTGTGCGCCATTCAAGGCAACCACAGACCCCACCTCGGAGAGGCCATACCCTTCAAAGAGTGGCAACCCCAACTCCTCTGCCTGAGCCAGCAGGCCTAGGCTGCTTTTGCCCCCACCCAGCGCCAGCAGACGCCACTGCTGCGCCAGCAACCGCCCTTGCTGCACCCCGGCCACCAGCCAACCCAGGGTAGCCGGCAATAGGATGGCACTATCGGCCCCGCTGGCAGCTAGTGCCGCAATAAAACGTGCTGGTTCGGGTTGCTGCAAGGAGGCAATCCCCAACTCGGCCAGCGGTAACAGGCTCACCTGTTTACCCAAACTAAGCGGCAGGTAGAGACCGGCCAGGTTCTCCAGCAACACGGCCAGAGGCAGAGTACAGAGATGATGTGTGACGCCCAGCTCACCTACCCGCTCGGCCAGCGCAAGCACACTCTGATCTAGTTGCTCACCACTCAGACAGACCCCCTTGGGGGTGCCCGTGGTCCCAGAGGTATAGGTGATCTTCACACAGCCGCTCGGGATCAGAGGCGCCTGCTGAGAAAGGGGCAACGGCTGGTGCTGCAACTGCCCCTGCTGGCACAGGAGTAGCCCGGCGCAACCGCTGTGCCGCAGCAGGTGCTGTCGCTGCTCCTCGTTAAAGAAGGGAGGCACAGGGACACAGGGGATCCGGGCCTGGGCACACGCCAGATCGGCAATCACCCAGGCAATCTCATTGTCACCGGCCAGTGCCAGCGGACGTTCACCATCAGGAAACCACTGCCGAAGCTGGCTAGCGGTCGCCTGGATCGCATCCCAAAGCTCACCATAGGTGACAAGCTGCCTGCCCGCCGTCAGGGCGGGTCTCATCGGAGAGTGGGCCGCATGCTGGGCCAGAGAGGATAAGATCTGTTTCATTAGCCACGACTCCCGGGTAACTCTCTGTCACCGACAGGCAGCTGGCTCAGCAACGGCTGCATAGTGGGCATGGCCTGCAATTGAGCCCATCCTGAACGTATCTCCCCGGCCAGCACCTTGGGGGCATGCTCATAGTAGTGGCCCCAACTCTGTGGGTCCGTTACCCGGTCAGGAGTCGCCTCCTGCAGGTAGAGGGGGGTTAATCCCACCCGGCTGAAGAGATGTTGCACCTGATCGGTCGCGGTGAAGACCACATAACGAAAGCGTTGCTCGGCCAGATAGCGGATCAGGCTCAGCACCAGCCAGCGGGCACACCCTTTCTCTGCAGCCAGGTTACCTATCTCCAGGATCTCATGGCGCGCCACCGGCTGTTGCAGGCGTGCAGCCAGTTGCTGCTCAACTGGCGCAGATAAATAACACTCCAAAAACAGCGGGCCAGTGGCTGCCGAGCGTAACCCGGCGCTGGCCAGCAGCTGGCCTTGCGCATCCCGCAGACCACACTGCCAGGGCAGCAACTGGGCCACCCGGGCACCATGCTCCTGAGCAAAGCGCTGACAGACAAACTCTTGGATATCGACTGGCGGTGCCATGTGCACCGAAAGATGAAGCCTTGCGGGTTCAAGTTGAATTGCTGCGGCCATCGTTGACTCCTACAGGCGCCGAGCGCCCTGCTGCTCCCCACACCCCTTCGCTCGCTAAACAAGCAGAAGAAATGCACGTTATGGAACTAAGAGTAGGAGCCCAACCTTAAGCCGAGCTTAAGGGAGTAAAAAAGGGTAAATAATATGAATCGAGGGTTGGAAAAGTCGGTTGATCAGAAAGGAAGGTTTATGTGCGCAAGAAGGTTTGTACATAAAAGCGCCTAGGGACTGCTACGCTTTTAGTAATCAGCCGGCTCCGAGCTAATCGAATCCTGTCAGTCAAGGAGCCTGGTTGTTGAAGGACTGAGCAATAACCCCTGCCGAGAAAAACCGACTCCAAGTCAGGAGGCATCATGTTACGTATCACACTCTTGCTGCTGCTATTTACCGCAAATGCCATGGCCACAGAGCCATTCCCTACACTGCACTACTACACCGAGCAGGCGCCGCCCTTCAATTATCGCAACGCTAAGGGAGATATTGATGGTTTTAGTGTCCAGTTGCTGAAGCTAGTCATGCAGGAGCTCGGGGCCCCGCCACCCACTATTCAACTATTACCCTGGGATCAAGCCTATTACCTGCTAACCCAAAAACCGACAGCGGTCCTCTTTTCTGTCTCTCGTACGCCTAACCGGGATAAGCAATTCAAGTGGGCCTGCTCAATCAGCCGTAGCCGGATCATTCTACTTGCGAAGAGCGGCAAGCAAGGAGCCATGGTTGAGCTATCACAAGTCGGATCCAAGCGTGTGGGGGCCATCAAGGCGGATGTAGGAGAACAATTGCTGCTAAATCACGGTTTCAATGAGCAGCAGACAGTCACGACCCAGAGCCTACATCAAGTTATCCATATGCTGGTGGCCGGGCGCATACCCTATGCCGCTGTACATGAAATTAATGCCCGCTACGAGTTGGAAAAACTTGGATTGGAGCAACAAAGCTATACTCCCTCACTGATCCTGGCCACCCTGGATGACTGTTATGCCTTCAATCGCGCCATCAGTGATGAGGTTGTACAACGCTTCGAACAGGCTTTGCGACAACTGAAACAGCGCCCCGAGTTTGGCCAATTGCAGGCTGAATACCAGCTAAGATCCGTAGCCGACTAACCAGAAAACCAACGCAAAAAAGGCTGCCACGGCAGCCTTTTTCTCAACCATCAAGCAATGAAAACGCCCGTTACTTGCGGCGCCAGCTGGTCCCTTGCGGGCCATCTTCCAGCACTATCCCCATCTCGGTCAGACGATTGCGCGCCGCATCGGCAGCAGGCCAATCTTTGGCGGCTCGGGCATCATTGCGCGCCTTGATCAGCGCCTCGATCTCGGCCACCTCATCATCGTCACCGGCAGCCCCCTTCAAGAAGGCTTCCGGATCCTGCTCCAGCAGACCCAGGACCCCACCCAACTGGCGTAAACGTCCGGCGAGCCCAGCAGCGGCAGCAGCCCCCTCACCCTTCAAACGGTTAAGCTCCCTGGCCAGATCAAACAGCACCGAGTAGGCCTCTGGGGTGTTGAAGTCATCATTCATCGCCGCCTGGAAACGAGCCACATACTCCTCGCCACCTGCAGCCTCCACCACGGGCAAGCCACGCAGCGCCGTGTAGAGGCGCTCCAGTGCAGTGCGCGCCTGGTTGAGATTCTCATCCGAGTAGTTGAGCTGGCTGCGGTAGTGGCCAGACATCAGGAAGTAGCGCACTGTCTCGGCATCGTAGACCTGCAGCACATCGCGAATGGTGAAGAAGTTACCCAGTGACTTGGACATCTTGACCGTGTCCACCATCACCATGCCGGTATGCATCCAGGTGTTGACATAGGCACTATGGTGCGCACAGCAACTCTGGGCGATCTCATTCTCATGGTGGGGGAACATGAGATCAGAGCCACCACCGTGAATATCGAAGTGGTTGCCCAGATGCTTGGAGTTCATGGCCGAGCACTCAATGTGCCACCCCGGACGCCCGGCACCCCAAGGCGAGTCCCAGGTGGGTTCACCGGGCTTGGACATCTTCCACAGCACGAAGTCCAGCGGATTGCGTTTTGCCTCCTCGACCGATACCCGGGCGCCAGCCTGCAACTGCTCCAGATCCTGTCCGGAGAGACGGCCATACTCAGGGTAACTATCAATGGCGAAAAGCACGTCGCCATTATCGGCCACATAGGCATTGCCGTTATCCAGCAGTTGCTGCACCAGGGAGATGATCTCGGCAATGTGCAGTGTGGCTCTGGGCTCGATATCCGGGCGCTGCAAATTCAGAGCATCGAAGTCGGCATGCATCTCGGCTATGAGTCGCTCGGTCAATGCCTCGCATGACTCCTGATTCTCAGCCGCGCGCTTGATGATCTTGTCATCCACATCCGTGATGTTGCGAACAAACGTCAGGTCATAACCCAGATAGCGCAGATAACGCACCACCACATCGAACCCAACAAAGGTACGACCGTGGCCGATATGACACAGGTCATAGATGGTGACTCCACACACATACATACCGACTTTGCCAGGACGGATGGGTTTGAACTCTTCTTTTTGCCGCGTGAGGGAGTTGTAAATCTTCAGCATGACCTAACCTGTGTCGAAAAAAGCGAAGGGCCATTCTAGCGATTCTTGCAGAAAATGACGAGAGGCAGGCTGGCCCACGCCCGCGCCGCAGTGGAAGCAGGAAGAAGAGGTACGGGATAACGCGCAGTTCGACAAGCTCACTGCGAACGGGTGACAGGCCCACTGCGAACGGGGAATAGGCTTACAGATCACCCTTGTATACGTTAACTCCGTTCACCCTGAGCCTGTCGAAGGGCAAGTAACATCATACTAACGCGCAGTTCGACAAGCTCACTGCGAATGGGGGCAAGCTCACTGCCAACGGGCTTAGCAAAAAACCAGCCGTGAATGGTCACTGACTCTATTGGCCCCGCTTGCCAGCCAGCGTACCGGGCCTATAGCCACCACTCCTGGCAAAGGCCATAACGCTTGGCCTGGGCCAGATCCAGACTCACTCTGTCAGAGGGTAAATAGATGGAGCGCTCCAACCCATCGGGTTCCAGATCCAGCTCCTTACAGAGTTGTTGCCAGGCTGTGCAGTGTTCACGCACATAGCCTATGGGTAACTCAATCCCCACGTCATCATCTCGATACATGATGGCCTCCGCTGGCACGCACCAAAAGCAAAGCACCCATAAGAGTATAGAGCATGAGAGCCAGGGGCTACGTGACCTCGCCGACGAGACGAGTATAAAGATAGACTTGATAAAAACAGGTAGAAGGGAAAAACAGCAGAGGAGCCAGCCGCGCACTCAAGGCGCGGCAAGAGGGATTATTTATGAGACATCACCAATAATGATAACCAGGCTATACCGCAACCTACGCCCGCCACCAGGAAGAGGAGCATAGAAAGGCAGAGAATATTATCGCTCATATGTCACCTCGCATTTCTGTCAGCTTGAATACATCTTAGCAAACTAGAGGGGGGAATATGCTGCCAAGCTCAAAGATCGCAGGGGCTTGAGGTGAGTAATTCGCCATTGCTTGATACACATCACGTATTGATATTACTGTTACTAGCCAAATGCCCCCTTACTTTCGCCTCATCCTGGCCTCCCGCTGCCGTCGAGACGAAAAGTGGTGGACTCCCGCCTGCCTAACCTGCAGAATTTCCGCCCAAGAGTAGCGACAAAACCAGCACAGTCATGGGCCCACCAGGGCCATGACTCATCAACACGGTATAGAGGAAACTGCATGATCACCCTGCACACCAACCATGGCGATATCAAGATTGAACTCTTTGCAGACAAGGCACCTGTCACCTGCGCCAACTTCGAGCAGTACTGCCGTGAAGGCCACTACGATGGCACCCTGTTTCACCGCGTGATCAACGGCTTCATGATCCAGGGCGGCGGCTATCTGCCCGGTTTTGAGGAAAAGGCGACTCGTGCCCCTATCAAGAACGAAGCCAACAATGGTCTGGCGAACAAGGTAGGCACCCTGGCCATGGCTCGCACCAGCGATCCTCACTCGGCCACGGCCCAGTTCTTCATCAATGTGACCGATAACGACTATCTGGACTTCAAAAATGAGTCCATGCATGGCTGGGGCTACTGTGTATTCGGTGCCGTAGTCGAGGGGATGGACGTGGTTAACCAGATCAAGGCCGTGAAGACGGGTAGAGCGGGCGGACATGCCGATGTCCCCAAGGAAGATGTGATCATCGAGCGCGTCACCGTTGCTTGATAACCAGTTGAGGGAGGAGACTCCCTCACTTTCTTCCCCCCCTCACCCAGTTCTATCGAGCCCTCATGAAGACCCTGTTTATCTCCGATCTCCATTTAAGTGAACTCAGACCCGACCTGACCACAGCCTTCATCCACTTCCTCGAGCAGGAGGCCCCCAGTGCGGAGGCGCTCTACATTTTGGGAGATCTCTTCGAGTTCTGGATCGGTGACGATGAACGCTCCCCCCTGCAACTGCAGATCGCCGAGGCTCTCGCTACCCTCAGCCGCCAGGGGACAGCCATCTACTTTATTCACGGCAACCGGGACTTCATGATAGGTAAAGCCTTTGCCCAGGCCGCAGGCATGGCCCTACTCCCCTCCATACACCCTATGGCGCTCTATGGCCGCAAGGTGGTGCTGTTGCATGGGGATCTGCTCTGCACCCTGGATGAGAAGTATCAGAGATTTCGCCGCATCACCGCCATCGGCTGGTTGCGCTGGCTCTTTTTGCGCCTGCCTCTCTCCAAACGGCTGGAAATAGCCGGGCGCATGCGCCAGGGCAAGCAGGGAAAATCATTGATGCTGATGGATGTGACCCCGGATGCCGTCCAGGCGTTGCTCGAAGAGCACCAAGCCAGCGTGATGATCCACGGCCATACTCACAAACCCGCCGTACACCCACTGGATTTCGCCATCCAGGACCAGATCAGCGGGCTCACCCAGCGTGCCGAGCGCATAGTGCTGGGCGACTGGGATCGCACCCTCAGTGTGCTCGAAGCCAGCCCGGATGGCTTGCGCCTCAAGAGCCTGCCACTCCCCCCGCGCGCTTGAGTGGCCGAGCAGGGTGGCGCAAGCGCGCCTCCCCGCTTGCCAAGTGACAGGCGTTGGCGACTAACCGCCAAAAAGCCTCTTACGACTCCTCTTTTTTGCCAATGGCAAACTCACGCAACTTGTTCGCCACCGCAGTGTGGCTGACGCCAAGGCGCTTGGCCAGTTGCCGACTGGAGGGATAAAGCGGATAGAGGCGCTCGAGCATGGCCTTCTCAAAGCGCTTGCTCGCCTCTTGCAACGACCCCTCGAACCACTGCTCGGCAACCGTCTCAACAGGCTCCACATGAGGTAGCCTGAGGTCGGCAGGCTCCAGCACTTCCCCCTCAAGCAGGGTCAACGCCTGATAAAGCGCATTGCGCAACTGCCGAACATTACCAGACCAGGGATAGCCCAACAGAAACTCCTCCAGATGACGGGAGAAGCGTGGGCGGCCGCGCTGCAATTCATCACAGATCCGGGCCACGAATTGCTGGGCCAGCGGCAAGATATCGGCCTGCCGGTGACGCAGTGGTGGCATCTCCAGCTGCAGGACACTCAGGCGGAAAAAGAGATCTTCCCTGAATTGACCAAGCCGGACCCGCTCCGCCAGGGATTGACGGCTGGTGCAGAGAATGCGCACATCCACCAGCACCTCTTCTGTCTGCCCCACGCGATGAAAGCGGCCATCTTGCAACACCCGCAGCAACTTGCTCTGCAGCAGAGGTGACATCTCGGCCACCTCATCGAGCAAGAAGGAGCCGCCACTGGCCTGCTCCAGCAAACCTATCTTACCCGGCCACTCCGGGCCGAAGGCGCCGGCCGCCGAGCCAAAGAGCTCATGCTCGGCCACCTCATCGGGCAGGGCCGCACAGTTAAGGGTCAAAAGCGGGCCACTCGCCCGCAAGCTGCCTCGATGGCAGGCGCGCGCCAGCATCTCCTTGCCCGAGCCGGTTTCGCCTAGGATCAGCAAGGGGAGATCCTGCATGGCAAGGCGTCGAGCCTGGTGCAACAGATCTTGCATCACCTGACTGCTGGCAGTGAAGAGATCGAACCGGCTGTCATCATGCAGGTGCATCAGATTAAAGTAATGGCCCACCCTCCGAGCCGACTTGAGGATCACCAGGGCACAGGCCAGGGCCACGGCTCCATCCGCCTCGGGAATGGTGACCGGCAAGATATCCGCCAGATAATCCTCCCCGGCAAAGCTCAGCTTGCAGGTCTCGGCTTGTCTGGCTCCCTCACCCAGCCACTGCAAAAAGCCAAACCCCTTGATGAAAGAGCCCACCTGCAGACCCAGAATGTCCTTGAGCTCCAGCCGCAAAATGTTGAGTACCGCCTCATTGACATGGGTAATGCGCCCTCGGGTATCTATGGTAAAGATGAGATCCGGCAAGGCCTTCATCAGGGCCTGAACCTGATGATGCTCCCGCTCCGAGGGCATGAAGGCGACCGTCTTTACATCCAGGATCCCTTTGATGCGGCGCAGCTCGGGCATCAACTGCTGCAAGCGATCAAAGCCCAGCTCAGGGAAATGCAGATAGATGAAGCCTGAGACATCCAGCTCGATTCCCCGCAAGTCTATGGCATTCTCTTCAAGCCGAGCCAAGAGTTCGCGGGTAAGACCAATTCTATCCTGACAACTGACCTGTAGACGCATGGCACCCCTGCTAATCCCCCCGCCTATGTCGCGACGGGAGCCCAAAATAATCAAAGTAGCGATGGTACTGTGCTCCGGGCAAAGATAAAAGCAAGGCCAGGGGAGGCAGCAGAAAAGGGCTCGGGCGAACAAGAGCCTGCTTAAGCCCTGTACAGTGCCAATCTCATAAAATTGATATACGTTTTTTGAGGTTGTTATGGTGCCATCAAGGATTGATAATGTGCCCCATTTTTACCGAATCAGAGTTCCGAGATGACCTCCTATCTTCTGCTGATGATCAGTACGGTATTTGTTAATAATTTCGTTTTGGTCAAATTTCTGGGTCTCTGCCCGACCATGGGTGTCACCAAGAAAATCGAGCCTGCGGCCGGCATGGGACTGGCCACCGCCTTCGTCTTGACCCTGACCTCTGCACTCTGTTACCTGGTGGAGCATCTGCTGCTGCTCCCGCTTGAGGTTGGCTACCTGAGAAACATGGCCTTTATTCTGGTCATCGCCGTGGTGGTTCAATTCACCGAGATGGTGGTACACAAAACCAGCCCGGACCTTTACCGGGTGCTGGGCATCTACCTGCCCCTCATCACCACCAACTGCATTGTGCTGGCCCTGCCGCTGCTCAACATCAGCCTGCAGCACGACTTTCTGCAAAGCCTCGTCTATGGCTTTGGCGGGGGACTAGGGTTCTGCATGGTGTTAGTTCTCTTCTCCAGCCTGCGTGAACGCCTGGCCGCTGCCGATGTCCCGCTCCCGTTTCGCGGCATCTCCATCGCCATGATCACCGCAGGTTTGATGTCTCTTGCCTTTATGGGTTTTGCCGGTCTGATCAAATCTTAATATGAACCATATCCTGATAGTCATACTCATCTTTGCCGTCCTGGCCCTGCTGTTTGGTCTGCTGCTGGGCTATGCCGCCGTTCGCTTCAAGGTCGATGATGACCCCATAGTTGAGAAGCTCGATGCCCTCTTGCCGCAGACCCAATGTGGTCAATGCGGCTACCCTGGCTGCAAACCCTATGCCCAGGCCATAGCCGGTGGCGATAGCATCAACAAATGTGTGCCGGGTGGCGAGCCCACCATCAAGCGCATTGCCGAGCTGATGGGCGTCGAGGTGCCTGTCGATGGCCCCACCGAGCCCCCCATCAAACAAGTGGCCTTCATTCATGAGGATCTTTGCATCGGCTGCACCAAGTGCATCCAGGCCTGCCCTGTGGATGCCATTGTCGGCAGCGCCAAGATGATGCATACCGTGCTCAAACAGGAGTGCACCGGCTGCGATCTCTGCGTGGCCCCCTGCCCTACGGACTGTATCGAGATGATTGATGTGCCCCCCACCCCCGACACCTGGAACTGGGATCTGGAAACCATTCCAGTAAGGATGGTCAAATGAGCCTGTCGCGTGTCATTGACAAGATCCGTAACGGTAAACTCTGGGACTTCCATGGCGGGATTCACCCGGATGAACACAAACGCGAGTCGAGTGAAACCCCATTAGTGCATGCGGCCATTCCGCCCCTGCTGGTGCTGCCGCTCAAACAGCACATTGGCTCCAGTGCCGAGGTGATAGTGCAGGTGGGCGAACGGGTGCTGGCCGGTCAACCCCTGACGCGCCCCGAGTCCAGAATGCAGGTGCCTATCCACGCGCCCACCTCTGGCCTCATCTCCAGCATTGAGATGCACACTGTGGCTCACCCTTCTGGCTTGAGTGAACCCTGCATCCACCTCAAACCGGATGGTCTCAACGAATGGCGCGAGCGCCATCCCCTCCCCGATTACCACCAGCAGAGCCCGGTTGAGCTGGTCAAGCGCATCCATGATGCCGGGATAGTCGGCCTGGGTGGGGCCGGGTTCCCCACGGATGTGAAACTGGCCACGGGACGCGAGAAGGTCGAGATCCTCATCATCAACGGCGCCGAGTGTGAGCCCTACATCAGCTGTGATGATCGCCTCATGCGCGAGGAGGCTAAACGCATTGCCGAGGGGATAGAGGTGATGCGCCACATTCTCAAACCTCGACTGGTGCTGATAGCCATAGAGGACAACAAACCAGAGGCCATTGCCGCCATGCGCGCCGTGGTGGATGGCGAACAGGTACAGGTGCGGGTCATCCCCACCAAGTACCCCTCAGGGGCCGCCCGGCAACTGATCGAGATCCTAACCGGTAAGCAGGTTCCCTCTGGCAAACGCTCCCTGACCCTGGGCGTCATCATGCTGAACGTAGGAACCGTCTTTGCGGTACGCCAGGCCATACTGGAGGATGAACCCCTCATCCGCCGGGTGGTCACCCTGACCGGGGAGCGCTTCGGCAAGCCGGGTAATGCCTGGGTATTGCTGGGCACCTCGGTGCGCTGGCTCCTGGGCCAGTTCGAACTTAACCCCGAACCCCGGCAACGCATCATAATGGGGGGCCCCATGATGGGCTTCACCCTGCCCCATGCCGATGTCCCCATAGTCAAGATCAGCAACTGCCTGATGGCCCCCAGCGAGCAGGAGCTCCCCTCCCGGGATGATGAGCTTAGCTGCATCCGCTGCGGCCAGTGTGCCGATGCCTGTCCCGTCTCACTCTTGCCGCAACAGCTCTACTGGTACAGCAAGGCCAGGGACCATGACAAGGCACAGGAGTACCATCTCGATGATTGCATTGAGTGCGGGGCCTGTGCCTGGGTATGCCCCAGCAACATACCTCTGGTGCAGTATTACCGGGAGGAAAAAGCCGAACTCAACCGCCTGGCCGTGGAAACCGAGCAGGCCGAACGCGCCAAGCGCCGCTTCGAGGCCAAAAAACGACGTCTGGAAGAGGAGCGTTTGGCTCGTGAGGCTCGCCACCAGCAGGCCAGTGCCCAGCGCCGCAGCCAGATGGTGGGTGAGACGGGCGGTGAAGACCCGATTGCCGCAGCCTTGGCTCGCGTCAAGGCCAAGCAGGCCGCTGGCGCAGCCACCACTGTCCCGCAAGCCGGAGCCAACATGCTGAGCCCGGAGGCGATGCAGGCACTGCGCGCCGCCCGTAAAGAGCAGGCCATGGCTCGCCAGCAGGAAAAACAGGCATCAGCCCTTGCTGAGGCCTCCTCAACAGGAGTTGCTCACGCCAGCCCTGACACAGAGCCACAATCAGGGACCGAGCCCACTCAGGATGCCAAGCAGGCTGCCGTGGCAGCGGCAATTGCCCGTGCCAAGGCGCGTAAAGCAGCGGCTGCCCAGGCGGAAACACCACCAGCCGAGGAGAGCCCCGCGGCCACTGTGGTTGACGAGCCAATAGATCCGAA
>JBOFBS010000280.1:0-20979 GCA_051645725.1 Aeromonadaceae bacterium
GGCCAAGCAGTGCCCTTTCTTATTCACGGGAGGGGCATCGGTACGTCGCTCACCCACATCCCGAGCGGCTATCGCATCGCGCTGCTCGGCGGCTGGCTCACTGCGCGTTACGCAATCCCTGAGAATAAGCCCAGCAGAAAGGTCTGCGCCCAGATGGCCATAGACCGACTGGTAGCCCAGTACGGTTCGCTGCATCTGTTGGACCGACTCAATTGCAAGCCGGTTATCAATCAGATGTAACGCACAGCCCAGACAACAAGGAACCGCTCAATGACTAACCTCCTACCTGCAACAACAAGCCCACTGACAGGCTATACAGTGATGCGGATGCTGGATGTCGCCATGAGTTCCATCATCGGCGATTACGATGACGCAGACCTGGTACCAGAATGGCAATGGGTCAAGCAAATGGCCTCACATGAATATGTTGGCGTGAAGGATGACTCCGCCTATGAGTTCACCCTGAACCTGGCCATGGAGCTCGATACCATCCCGCCAGCACTGCAACCCTTGCTCACTGCTGCCCAGCAGGCCGGTGTGAACTACATCCTGTTTTACAACGGCTAGCCACCGCGACCTGGCAGTGGTCAACAACCACAACAACCGCCCCATTCATCCACAAACAGCATAAAGGGCCAGCCCTCACAGGCTGGCCCTTTGCATCATTGGAGTCACCGAACATGACCCGTCTTATCACCGGACTCGAGGTGCATCGCTATGCCCCCGAGCTCAACAAACTGCATCTGCGTAACCGGCAGACGTTACCCGCTCCCGGCATCACCACCATCAAAGAGGCCAAAGCCCGCCTGTTTAGCCGTTGGCAGCCAGGACATCAGGTGACCATCATCGTGAACCACCCCGACAACGTCAGTCTCTCCCGGCTCTACCGAGGACGACTGGCAAACCTGACCGAACTCCCAGAACACCTGACCAAGCTGCGTCAGCGCCACAACGTGCCCGGCACCTGTATAGACATTCAACTGAGGTATCGCTAATCATGACCACAACCCATTCCGAAGTACCTACCGCAGAGACGGAACACTCTGTAGCTCCCCAAACCTACACGCGTGATCTCGGTATTAGCTGGGGTCTGCCACGTGATATAACACCACGCTTTGGTGCTCGTCTGATACAAAGCAGCTACCGACTCGATTTTCTATCCGATCGAGCCAGTCTAATCGGTGAGTGGAGTCAGATTCAGATAGACAAGCTAGACGAAGCTTTACCGGAGATCATCAAAGCAATGGAAACCAAACTGTTAACGGGCGATCTGGATGCCCAACACCAGCACTGCATCACTATCCAGCACGGTGGTTTTACCTGTGAAGCTGATAGCCTTGGCAGTCACGGCTATGTCTATATCGCGATTTACCCCGCGATAAGCGAGGACATCACGCACTGCGCCAAGGCGTGATCGCATATCCACTGGTGGCCACACTGATACCGTGGTTATGATTCACTACTGACTAACCCAGCGTTTTCCCCTTCACTAAATACCTCTCCAACCCTGCTACGCCCAATGCGGTGGGGCGATGGCATATGGAGCACAATCATGTTGCATCACAAACTGATCGCCGGGGAGCTCCCCGGCACCTATCTGTCACTGAGCTGATTAACGAAGAGGGTCTGTTGACTATCGCCAACAAGATTGCCCGTCAGAAACTGGCCAAAGGAGAAGCGATTACCGGCAAACACTTGGCACAGCTGGCACTACAAACCCTATTGCAGAGCAGAGAGCATGAAGTATTTGCCATGCTGCTCTTGGACAACCAGCATAGGATCCTGGCATATGAGGAGCTGTTTCGCGGCCCGCTCAGTAGTGCCTCTGTTTACCCAAGAGAAGTTGTTAAACGTGCGTTGGAGCTCAATGCCGCTGCGCTGATGCTGGTGCATAACCATCCATCTGCTCACCTAGAGCCCAGCTGGGCGGATATTGTGAGCACTCAGCACCTGCAGAATGCATTGGCTCTGGTTGATATCCGGCGGCTAGATCATCTCGTGGTAGGGAGTGAAGGAGCTGT
The DNA here is from genome assembly GCA_051645725.1 of Aeromonadaceae bacterium. Classification (GTDB taxonomy): domain Bacteria; phylum Pseudomonadota; class Gammaproteobacteria; order Enterobacterales; family Aeromonadaceae; genus Pseudaeromonas. Next base: position 2,022 of record JBOFBS010000280.1, read on the forward strand.
ATCTCTCACTGAGACAGGAGTCATACGACGAACAACTTGATGAAATTCAGCCCCATAACAGAAAATGCTCTTCAAATGAAGGGCATTTTCTGTACATATAGTTCTAGATTTTTTTTTGCTTCAAAGCGACTAAATGCACCATGGAACTAACCCATGCCTGTAGCAACTACTTTACCTTCGAAATGCTGTTTCACTGCGGAGAAACTTGGCAAGGATTGCAGTGTGAGAACTCACCTCAGCAAAAAGCCAGCTGGCTCGCCTATCAGGCTCTGGCACAAAAACTACTCGATCCCTTGGTCGAGCAATTTGGCATGCCGCTCATCAGCTTTGGATTTTGCGGCCATCGATTACGTCGCGTCATACAGGGCAAGCCTCAACCTCGCATCGCTCCTCGGTTAGATCAGCATGCGGCTTGCGAACTGAACCGACAAGGCCAATTGATCTGCCCCCGCCAAGGTGCAGCTATCGACCTAATGTATTCAACTCACAACAGCACAGAGATCGCCAATTGGCTCGCCTGCCACACGCCCTTTGATCGCATCTACTTTTATGGGCCAGATCGGCCGCTGCACCTGAGTCACGGCCCCGAGCAATGTCGCGCAATGACTCAGCTTATCGAGTATAAAGGGCGACGGCTGCCGCGCACACTCGCTCTCTCTACCTTGCAAGGATGGCTTTGATGCTGACTCCGTCACGTTTTCACGAGCTGGTTGCCACCCTTCCCTATAAAAAAGAGCTGCCCGAAGCTGTCTATCTACACAGAGAAACGCTGCAGCACACTTGTTCGCTCTTAAGCCAATTTGTCTGCGCCGTGGCCAAGGCCCTTAAACTGTCAGACGATGAATGGCATCTGGTCAAACTGGCCAAACGCGATTTTCGCCTTTCATTGCTGTGCTACCCCACCTTCTTCGAAGAGGCCTACCCCAGCCTCAAGCAGAGCGTGACCGTTGATCTGGCCAAACTGAGCCATAACGTTACCCGCTACGATAGCCTGGACAATCCCCCCATTCTGCATCGCAAAGAGAGCATGCTGCTCCCTGATCACCCACAGGCAGAGAGCTGTCGCCAGATCACCGAAGAGGGGGAGTTGGCGGGACTTTACGATCATCCACGCATGATTGGCTTCAAAGCATCGTGGGAGCGCCTTATCGCAAGACACGGCTATCAACTGGTTGATGGACACCTGTTTCGCGCCTCCGCGCTGTCGTCCGAAGAAGGTGGTCAACAGATTGATCGCCATAAAACTGCGCTGGTTCGTCATGAACTCTCTGCCCCCATGAAGATGCTGGCACGCCATGGTTATCTCAACGGCGACTATGTGCTGTTTGATTACGGTTGCGGCCGGGGGGATGACCTGCGGGAACTGGAAGCACACGGTATTGATGCGCTGGGCTGGGATCCGAACTTTCGCCCGGATGGCGAGAAGGTGGTCTCCCCTCTGGTCAATCTCGGTTTTGTGATCAACGTGATTGAGGATCAAGATGAGCGGATGGAGGCACTGCTCGGCGCTTGGGAGCTGACCCAAACCCTGCTGGTTGTCTCGGCTATGCTGGCCAACGACAGCTTTATTGCCCAGTTCACCCCTTATAAAGATGGCGTCATCACTTCGCGTAACACCTTTCAGCGCTACTACAACCAAAGCGAGCTCAAGCACTATATAGACAGAACACTGGATGAAAATGCCATCGCCGTGGGGCCCGGCATCTTTTATGTGTTCAAAGACAAGCTCGAAGAGCAGCGCTTTTTGGCGCAGCGCCAACGTCGAAGCCATAGCTGGCAGCAGCTGACCTCGCCCACCCCCAACCATCAGGCCACTGCAACACTGCTGATCACTCGCCATCAACCGCTGTTTGAAGCCTTCTGGCAGCGGGCGCTGACCCTTGGCCGCATTCCGGCCAATGACGAATTTGAACAAAGCGATGAGTTAAGAGAGATAGCAGGCAGTCATCGCAAAGCCATGACCCTGCTTGGCCAGCATTTTGACCTTGCCCAGTTAAAGCAGGCCGAGCTGGAGCGGCAGCAAGATTTGCAGGTCTACCTGGCACTCAACCTGTTTGGCAAACGCCAAGCCTATACCCAGTACCCCAGCGAGCTGCAGTGGGATATCAAAGCCTTTTTCGGTGGCAACCCGCAGGCACAGCAGGCAGCCAAAGCACTGCTCTACCAGATAGCGGATATCGCCCTCATCAACCATGCCTGCGAGCTGGCCCATCAACAGCTACCAAACAGCCTGATCTATCCCAGCCATTCACTGCTGCTGCACAAATGCTTTATTCCGCAATTACCGCCGCTGCTGCGTGTCTACTTGGGGGCGGCCTGCCAGCTCTATGGTGACTTGACCAATATCGACGTGATCAAGCTGCACATCCGCTCCGGTAAGGTAAGCCTGATGGGGTATGACGACTTCAGCAAACCCATCCCCCATCTGGTGGAGCGGGTGAAGATCAAGATGGCCGAGCAGGAGGTCGATTACTTCGACTATATGGATGAGCACAAACGCCCCCCGCTACTCAATAAAAGCTATTTGATGGACCCTGAGCATCCAGATTGGGATAAGCAGAGATCGCTGGAGTTGCGCCTCGGCAAGCTCATGGCACTCGACCTTGCCCAAGACCTAAACCTCAGCCGGCACGAGTTTGAGCAAACCCTTGCTCGGGCAAGCAAGCGAGTCCTAGGGTTCAAAATATGCTCAATTTTGACGTAAAACTTTCTAAAGCTTCACAGATTGCTCATGAAAAGGGCCTTTTAATGCTTTTTCACATGCATTACGTTAAAAAGTTACGTAAAATTTGACGTAATCATTTCAGCGTTAAAGTCCAGCTTATGAGCACCTTTGACTCCCATTATTGTTATGCGTTTCCGGCAGTGCGAGGAATACAGGCAGGGCGCCCCTTTTACATCGCAACCTGTCCGCTTCGCATCATCCCCAAGATTTTCAGCTTTGATGAGCGTGAAGTGCCGCCAGAGCTGAGGGCCCAGCGCTCGCTCAACAAATCCCGGATCCCGGAAATGGTTCGCTATCTACTTGATAATCCGAAAGACTACGTCTTCTCGGCTTTGACAGCCTCGATTGCAGTGGATGTTGAGTTTGATGAGCACCCCAACTCAAACAATCTCGGTATACTGCGCATCCCTATGGATGCTCAGATCCTGATCAACGATGGCCAGCACAGACGCAAAGCCATTGAAGAGGCGATGGAAGAGCGCCCCGAATTAGGGCAGGACAATATTCCAGTTTTGTTTTTTGTTGATGAGGGTCTGCAGAGGAGCCAACAAATGTTTGCTGACCTCAACAAATACGCAGTCAAACCCAGCCCTTCCTTGGGGACTCTCTATGACCACAGGGATCAATCTTCAGAACTCGCCAGACACTTGGCGATGACAACCGAGCCGTTCGTGGGCCTGACCGAACTTGAAAAGTCCAGTATCTCTGCCCTGTCAAACAAGCTCTTTACCCTGAGCAGCATTAAACAAGCAACCAGGGCCTTACTGGGTAAGGGCCCGAAAGAGGGCTTTAGCGATGCTGAGGCCAACCTGGCATGCTCATTTTGGCAAGGGGTCTATCGCAATATGCCAGATTGGCAGATGGCCAATCGCAAAGAGGTCTCACCGGCTCAACTCAGACAAGAGTATGTCCACGCCCATGGAGTTGGCCTGCATGCATTAGGCATGATGGGGCGTAGCCTTATCTGCGAACACCCTGATACTTGGCAAGATGACTTGGCACAACTTAAAAATATCGATTGGCGCAAGACCAATCCTGAATGGCTGCGCCGTACCATGTTGCATGGCAAACTGAGTAAATCGACTACCGCGATACAGCTCACTTGCAACGCCCTTAAACAAGCATTGAACCTTTCCCTCACTCCTGAGGAAAAGGTGCTCGAAGAGCAGGTTGTACAATAATGAGCACCTTACAAATGGCCCATGACCTGGCCGACTATGAAGACTTTATCAATCTCGAGCCTTTCGCCGGTAAACTGTTGGCCGATTATGTGGCCGAGGTTCAGCGCATCTACTGCGCCGACAAGCGCCCCTGGGTAATTGGCTATAGCGGTGGCAAAGACTCATCTGCTGTCGTCACACTCGTCTACCTAGCACTGCTAGGCCTTGAACCTGAGCTGCGTAGTAAACCCATCTTCGTTGTCTCATCGGATACCCTCGTTGAAACACCGGTCGTGGTTGACCTCATCATCAAGACCATGAAGCAAATTGAAGCCGGTGCTAAGCGCGATGGCTTGCCAATCACGGCTCATCCAGTTGTACCCAAGACCAACGAGACCTTTTGGGTCAACCTGCTCGGCAAAGGCTATCCAGCACCCACTCGTAATTTCCGTTGGTGTACCGAGCGGATGAAGATCAACCCGGTCAGTGACTTTATAAAAGACAAGGTCAGCCAGTTTGAAGAAGTCATAGTCGTGCTTGGCTCCCGCAGCAGTGAGAGTGCTTCCCGTGCCCAAGTGATTGCTAAGCACAAAATTGATGGTACCCGTCTTGCCCGCCATACCACACTGGCCAACGCCTTCATCTACACACCCATCGATACCTGGGATGTGGAGGATGTCTGGAAGCTACTGCGTGGCGCATTCAAATATGCCCCTGATGATATCGGGGAATGGGAAAGCCCATGGGGTGGCAACAATCGCCCCTTATGGACCCTGTATATGGACTCATCAGGTCAAGGGGAGTGCCCACTTGTCATCGACGAGAGCACACCCTCTTGTGGTAATTCACGATTTGGTTGCTGGACCTGTACCGTGGTCACCAAGGACAGGGCCATGGAGAGCCTGATCCAAAACGGCGAAGATTGGATGCTCCCTTTACTAAAGTTTCGTGATCTGCTGGCAAAAACCACTGACCCGGAGCAGAAAGACACATATCGAAACTACAAGCGCCGCACTGGCAAGGTCAGCTACCAATACGCCAAAGAGGGAGAGGATATTGCCAGTGAGCGTAAGCATGTCCCCGGCCCTTATTGGCTCAAATATCGTCAGCAGTGGCTGCGAGAGCTACTTAGCATGGAAAAAGCTCTCAATGAGCAGGGCCATAGCATTACCCTTATTACCGAACCTGAGCTACACGAAATCCGCCAACAATGGCTAAAAGATCCCAACGAGCCAGATTGGCAAGACTCGCTCCCTAAGATCTATCGTGACGTCTATACACAGGATCTTAATTGGGTCATTGATGATCAGTCTCGCTTCGATGCCAGCGATGCCGAGCTATTGGATAAACTCACGGCTCATTATGAAGTCGAGCCCGAGATGGTCATGAAACTCATTGAGCTCGAAATATCACTGGAGGGACTGAGTAAACGTCAAGGCATATTTGACAAGATAGGCAGCATCTTGAAACAGGACTGGGGTTCCTTGGAAGATATCCAGCAAAAACAGGCCGCACTGCAAAAACGAAATCAGCGCGACCAGCACCAAGAGACCATTGACGCGATAGAAGCCGAACTTAAAAAAGTGCAGTCACAACTAAACGATGCTAATGAAATAAGCCGTCTGCTGAGCGAGGTAGTCACAGATGATCATTAAGAGTCTCACCTTACATGACTTCCGCGTTTTTCGTGGTAGCCATAGCATAGATTTGACCCCTCGCCCACGCTTACTTGTAAATGGTCGTAAACTTAATGATCGCCCAATTATACTCTTTGGGGGGCTGAATGGGGCTGGTAAAACCTCAATTCTAACGGCAATTAGACTAGCTCTTTATGGCCGGCTTGCTTTTGATGGGCTCTATAGTCAACAGGATTATATCGATCACCTTTCGGCTCTAGTCCATAACGGGGTCAGCAATACTCAACGCCCAAATGCGGCAAGTATCGAGCTCTGCTTTACCTATAACAAGGATGGTGTTGAGTCTGAATTCACCGTTATCCGCAGTTGGAAACGGGGGAAAAAAGATCGCCTGATGCTAATACAGGATGGTCAGCCCAAAGATGAACTCGATTATGATCAGTGCCAAGGTTTTCTTAATGAACTCATCCCTCATGGGATCGCCGACCTCTTCTTCTTCGATGGTGAGAAGATTGCCGAGTTAGCAGAAGATGAATCAGGCAAGGTATTAAAAACCGCCGTTCGCCGTTTATTGGGGCTGGATCTTGTCAGCAAGCTGCGAAGCGATCTTGGGATCTATCTTAAGCGGGTAGATGCACATAGTCTCGGTACCCAGAAACAACAACGCCTAGCTACACTGGAAGCCGAATGTGCCCGACATGGCGCAGACGCAAAGCGCCTTCGCTATGAAGCGGATCGCTACAAGGCCAACATTGAGTTATTGGGCGTCGATATTAGAAAGATGGAGGCACAACTTGCCGCAGAAGGGGGGGCATTTGCACTCACCAAGGCTCAAGAGCAGCAACGGGTCAATTCCATGCTCAAAGAGAAAGAGCAGCTAGAAAAGCAGATCCGTCATGAGATGGAAACCTATCTGCCCCTCTCGTTGGCCCCTAATACCTTGGCCCACTTACTTGCTCAGCTCGAGACCGAAGCCAGCCTGAAGCAGACTCAGCACTTCACCACAGAGCTCACCCACTTCCTGCAAACCTTGCAGGGGGAAGTTGCCTTCCAGTCAGCGCAGGCGGGCAAAATTGCCGCCGAGGCAATCGAGAGCCAGCTCTCGCAATATCTGGCCAATAAACCACAAGGAAGGGTTCATCTCGATATTTCGGAGAGGGAGTTTGGTGTTATTGAGATGCTTATCCAAAAAGATAGTCTGCATGCTAAAAAGCGCTTCAGTGCCGCTAGAGATCGACTACAAGAGGTCGAACAAGCTTTGGAACAAGCAGCAACGAATATTGCCAGAGCTCCTGAAGATGAACAGCTCCTCGATATCTTCAAGGCATTGAGAGCACTAGACAGCAAGCGGCAGCAGGAAATCCATCGCTACCAGCAGTTACTTGAAGAGGCCAAGCAAGCTCTTAATAAACAACTAGTTGCGGCGCGGGATATTCAAAAACTCCACGATAAAGAGCGGAGTCAATTTAATGAAAACAGTGCAGTTCATCATGCCCATGAAACCATTAAGCTGCTTGATGAATATACCGATGTTTTGACCATGGCTAGGGTAAAGCGATTAGAGGCAGCGTTTTCTATCGCCTACCGTAAGCTCGCCCGCAAAGAAGACTTACAGATACAAGCCAGGATCAATCCGGTGACTTTTGATGTCGAGCTGCTCGATGAGCAAGGTATTAGTATAAATCGCAAGCTACTCTCCGCCGGTGAGAAACAGATATATGCGATTGCCATTCTCGAAGCCTTGGCAAAAACCTCGGGTCGACAACTTCCTGTTATTATCGATACTCCGCTGGGCAGGCTCGACTCACACCACCGAGACAATCTGATCGAGCACTACTTTCCACAGGCAAGCCACCAAGTTGTCCTGCTCTCAACTGATACCGAAGTTGACCAACGCTACTTTGCTGAACAGTTGAGTGGCGATATATCACACGCTTACCAGATCGAATTTGATAGCCTAATGAAGTGCTCATATCTAAAAGATGGCTACTTCTGGAAACAAAAGGAAGTATGCTGATGCTCCCCAACCGCATGCAATTAACACAGCAAACCGAAGAGCAGTTAAAACGACTAAGAAGTATGACTGGAGTAACGCCCAACGTTGCTGCCCGAATTGCCTTTTTTCGCTCCATCGAGTCAGGATTTCGCTATCAAGGTGACCAACGGAAACTCGATGGCTCTCTAGTATTAGATAAGATCACCTGGCTGGGTGACACCACCCAGATCACAGAGTTATTGTTGGCGCTGACTTACCCGAGGTTAGATCAAAAAGAGAAAGCAAAAGCTTGGGCATTTCATGTTGAAGATGGGATAGCATCTCTGCGTAACCATAAGACTCTACTTGATTTTTCTCAAGCAATATGATTAGTAAAGAACTAAAATAATGAAACAGTATTTGTGGCGATCTAAAATATAGATCGCCACAAATTAAATTTACTGTTTTTTTAAATGTGTTTTACTCAAAAAGAAGTTTATTATATCATCCCTATGATCAGCCTTGAGTGCTAATATTTTCTTCTCATTAATATCCCATAGCTTATTAATAAACAATGGTGTTTCCATTCTAAAATCGATATCATATGTTGCATTAATGAACTCCTTTGCCGAATTTTCAAAAGAATCACCATTTCTTTTCTTCACAGAAGAATATCTACACAAGGCAATAATATATATTTTTAAACCTATAGGTCTAAAAATAAAAAGGCCACCATCCTCTTTTCTACGGTATTTTTTGGTTATAATCGTTTTATTTTCAGCTAAATGGTACTCATTAAGTGCCGGTATTTTATTAAATAAATAAGTGAAGACATCCACTATTAAATCAAATATTTTATTTTTTTCTGTCTCTGTTCCTCGATAGTTATCAATTAATTTCTTTTCTATCCCGAGACCATATTGTAATAAATGCCTAACAACATCATATAAATTGCCAATTGTCGTTAATATTCCATCATCAGAATATGACACACTATTATTAGCTTGAAATTTAATTCTATTTTCATTAAATAGATCCGTTTCCTCAACTAGGTATCTTGTTGCACATGCAGACAAGTCATCCTCATCCAATGAAATAACTGCTGCGCGATTAACAGGCTTAGCTTTCTTGTTTAGAGTGGTAAACAAACGTCTAGTTCTTTTAAGTCCGGCATCATCATTGAAATGTGGGATGAATGTAACAGGTATTTGTTGATAACCAATATCAGGATCTTTCTGAATAGCATATTGGATACCGGATAGGCGATGCTGCCCATCGATAGCGAACATTTTTTCCTTTTTAGTAATGCTTAAATACCCCAAACATTCAGCTGCGTAATCTGGAGTCTCATAGTTTTTAGTCTCTTCTTTTTCTCCATTAATAGTATCAAACTGATGCCATCTTGGAGCACCATCATATATAGCAACAACCAGCGAGTTAAAAAATGCCTCAGGTTCCGTTAACAAATATTCACCAATATCTTTTTGCCTATCTTTTTTTAATTCACGCTGAATTAATTTTGATAATTTTTTACTTTTATGGATATCCTCAGCAAATGAAACTAATTCGACTATTTCCTTAAGGCGCATAAGACAAGTATATGTGACCCAGTCACCTATAGCACCTCGTAAGCATGGAAGTAAGAGTCTTGAACTCATAAAATATTTGCCCCTCTCAGAAGTGACTTTATTTCGGCAGAATAATCACCTCGATTATACGGTGGAATTAATATATCAAGAAGTGTCTTCTCAATTTCACCTGTTGAAATATGGTCTTCAACAACAGCATAATAGTAAGTCAAGTGCCCATCCCACATCCTTAGCATTTGACATATACTTGGCCTATCGTTTACCCTCTTAGTCCTTATATAGTCATAATATCTTTCATAAATTGTATTATTTGTATTAATATCACCAGCCTTTCCAATATACAGTATATGTGTTATTGGCGGAACACAGCCAAAACTAAGTTCCACGGCAAAAGCATATACTCCCTTTCTTCTTGGTAACTCAGCTCTAGACTCAGGCGTAAAACTCACCTTTGACCATGTCAGTTCTGGTAAGTCTTGATATCTAAGAAAAAATGGAGGGTATAGATAATGCTCGAGCCTATGAGCCACGACCTGAGATCTCAGTTTTTCCTCAGGAGATAAATTGTCTAACGCAGGCCTAGCCAGATCTAGTAATGACATTTGCGCTCCATCACCCATTGGATATATTCACGCATAAAAACCTCATATTTAACATTATATATCAAAAAAGTTTCTATCTACTTCCAAAATATCATACGTGCTAATTCTTGCTACTCCCATTCCATGCTGAACAAGCAAGTCACATAATTGAATGCCATCGATAAGAGTTACATTCATCCCCTGAGCCTTACTAGCACTCAACACTGCCTGTTCAGTAAATGAAGATGATGAAAAAAAAACTCCTTTTCTTGCACCTTTTAAAGCCATCGCACCAACAAATTCTCTAATTTCACTTGGAGGAACTTTATTGGATTTGTATCTTTTTGCCTGAACATATATTTTCTCAAGACCTAATTTATCTTCATTAATAATGCCATCAATGCCTTCATCACCGGAACCTCCGATAACTTTACCGGCTAGAGACTCATGCCAGCCATAACCCATCTTCAACAAAAGCCTGACCACTAATTGTTCAAAAAAAGCTGGGTCTGAAGAATTAATACAGTCGAGCAACTGTTGTTTAATAATAGTAATGTGCTCAACATGTTTAATATGTATTATCTCCTCTGGTAATTGCTCTTTTGTTATTTTATCTTTAAAACTTTTATCAACTAGAGCTGAAGATTCAAGATAGTCTTGACCTTGCCATATTGAATATAACGGCTTTCCGGAGGAAGATGATTTTTCAATGAAAATTTTCTTCGGAGATGAACTTGGGAAGTTTAGCCCAAAACAATGTCTTCTAATTTTACTTCTTACTACAGAAACAGGGTCTTTAGCACCAAACTCATAGTAGCTTTTTTTTACGATCAACTCATATATTTCTTTATGAGTAAGCGCTCTATCAGAATCAGTCAATACCTTTTGAATGGCTTCAATTATTGTCATAGTCTCAGCTCCCAAAACGCTCTATCTCGCATCATAGACATTTTTTTATCTCCATCGATATAGAGACTAAAGTGTTTATCCAGCTTACGGATCTGCTCCATTAACTCTTCTTGTTCGGCCTTATCATCTTTATTAAAGATGGCCTTAATATCGGCATTCTTTATCTCTGCGACGCGGTGCACCACCCAGGTCAAGATATAAGAACTATAGTTGTTCTCCCCTGTCTTAAAGTGGCTTAAGTCTTGGGTTGAGAGAATAACCCCCACCCCATACTCACGCCCTTCTTTTAGGATTTTTCGCAGGCTGGGGAAGTCCTGCGACATAAAGTTATCAGCCTCATCGACCAGAATCATCTTGGTGATCTGGCGATAATCCCCTGCAACCGTGGGCTTACCACGCTTTTGCATCTGCGAGTAGAAGAGATCCAAGGTCAGGGCCACCACCAAGCTCTGGATCTGGGGGGAGTAACCCGCCAGATCGATCACCGTGACTCCCTCGAGCAGCTCATAGAGCGAGCTCACCCTATCGGGTTGGGTCTCAAAAATTTCGTAAGTGACCAGAGAGTCGAGGGCCGCATAAAGAGAGTCTTCATCGACCTTCTCTTGCTCCATATAGAGATCCCAGACCTGAGCCAGGGTCGGAGCCGGTTTTGACCAGGTGCTAGCGTCAGATTTGCTGATCCCGGCCAACTCATAGGCATCGAGGATCAACTTACGCAGCCGCAGCTGCTGCTTGGGTCCTAGGCCAAACGCCTTGGCAAGGGTCTCTGAAAAGCCCGTTGCCGTGTGCACCGGCAGCATGGGTATATCCCCATAGAGCGAAAGCGGGTTATAGGGCAGGCGGTGCAGCTTTAGCTTGCGGCTCTGGTTTGCTTCACTAAAGGCCTCATCCACATAGTCTGACTTGTAGTCGAAGATCAGCAGACCAATCCGAGCCCCCTCGACATTGTTGTCTTGCTGGCGCATTAGCTGAGTGATCAGCGACTTGGTAAACTGAGTCTTGCCGGTGCCCATGGTACCTATAATGCCAGTATTGGTATTCATGAATCGGGCGGTGTTGGTGGGCTCCCAATAGAGTGGGTTCTTATAAAAGGCGTCATGACCAAAGAGCACTTTTAAGGGCTCACGCCCCTGAGGCTGTGGGGCCGTCTCGATCGACGGCGCTGGAATGGCCACTGGCGCCTCATCCTGTGCTGCGATCACAGGCTCGATGCCACGCCCCTTCACGGGGGGCTGCGCCACCTCAACCTCGTGCTGCGGCATCAGGAAGAATTGGCTTGGCACTTGGCACTGCTCGACCAAGCGCTGGATCGATGTATCCATCTTGCTGGCAATCAAGGCTGGCAGCAGGGAGTAAGGGAGCTCAATTTGCAGCACGTTTTGCCCTGTGGTCTGGTAACTCGGCTTAAAGCAGCTGTCGTTTTCCACATGGGCCACCACCATGGCCTCTACATAATCGGGTAGAGCGCCTAGCTGATAATCCCCTCGCATCCACCACTCTCGTCTATCGAGCAGCGGCTGCAGTTGTGCTCGTCCTAGCACCCCATAGAGGCAGAGCTTATCGACCTGCATCAATACCTGGCGGATAAAAAGACCTCGATAGAGACGGCTGGCAAAGGTGTCTTGCCCCAGCACCTCTTCACTCAGGTAACGCTTCAGCTCCACCGCCTGCTGCCCAGCATAGGCATAATCGGGCCGCACACCCGTCTTCACCTCGAGGGGCATCAGATAGAGACGATCCTCTTTAAAACCGACGAAGAGCACATCATCCGAAATCGCCCCCTTGCGATAGCCCTGCACCTGACGAGAAAACTCGCTATCGCTCATCTTGAGCCCCACATTGCCCGACACCCGGATCATCTCGGCCACCGACAGGGGGACCCAGCAGATATCGGATTGGCGCAGCAAGGCCGAGGCAAACTTATAGGCCCCTATGATGCCATTCTTCTCTTTGCGCTCCTTGGGGTTCGCAGTCAGCATCTTAAGCAGCCACTCGCCGTTGAAGGCGTTAAATTCGGTCAGCAGCACCTCACCTTGCCCATGCCCCTCTTTTTGCAGCAAACGCTGAAAGAGCTCGACCTGCTGGGTCACCGTAATGGCGTCATAACCAGCAGCGCTGGTGTATTGGTCCGAATAGTGGATGAGCACCACATCCTGCTGATTAGCAAAGAAGTCGAGGGTCACCTTGGGATCTATGATGGTGGTCCAAAGAGAGCTCTTATAAGAGCGCTGCAGCAGGGATTGAAAATCGGCACTGACAGCAAGCCCTAGGCTCGTCTCTAGATATGGAGTATTACTCTGGTGAGCAGGCTTCCACAGGTTTGCTATTCGGTGAGCCAATCGTAGGGGTTGATGGGGCAAGTAATCGACCCCACGTAGTCCAAAGGAGGTGAAGTAAGCACCATTTTGGATCTCTGCAGCTTCCCCAGCGATCAATCCATCGCACAGCACTCCGCTCATCGCCATCTCACTCTTGATATCACGACACTCTACCGGCTCTTTATTGCGAAAGAATGCCAAATGGGAATAGGCGAAGGACTCTTCCCCCTTGGGCAGGGTGAACTTGCTATAAGTTAGTCTGCTTCTGATGAGATCGATCAACATATCGGCATCAGCGCGCTGTTTTCCACTATTTAAACCCAACCAGACCTTAAGCTCTTCATAGGCTTGCGTCTCGGCGAAGCGGTCGAAGTCATTAAATTGCAACCGCTCGTCATAACAGTTGACGTGGATGGCAATAGACTGCTCTTTGTGCTGTTTGAAATGCTCGACCAGACCTAAGAAGAGCTCTCCACTCCCCCCCTGATTGATGGCATTGATAATCAGGCTACTCTTGGCCCCTGCACTAAAGAGACGGGCATAAGCCTGAGTAAACTCTGCCAGCTTATCGCGCACCAGACGTTTGATGTAATCAAAACTCTCCTGCTTTTGCGGCACCACGTTGAACCAAAAACAGTTTTCCCGGACAACCTGAAGATGGGCATAGCCTGAGTCGTTGTCATAGACAAAGGGCAAAAGGCCAGAGGCGACAAGGCGCTCTCGGGTCACATCGGGCAGCTCAGCAAAACTATGACCCTCTTCGCTCTCGGGCTCACTCAAAATGGCACTGACCAGCGTTAGGTAATAGGCCAACACCAGAGGATGCAGAGGGGTTAACTTCAGAATTCCCTCATGGCGGTACAGTCCAACTCGCATCAATCGTTTCTGCTCTTGGGTCAAAACACTGCTAGGCACAATTGAGGCGAGTGCCTCTTCATAGGCCTCCACCACCCCCTGCACCAGAGCACAATAGTGTTGCCCCCAGGCCACTAAACTAGGGAGACTTTTCTTCTGGTTTAGGTAGGTAAAAAGTGTTGTATAAGCCGCTGACAGTGCAGGCGAAAAATCGTTCAACTCGGCTGACGTGAGGGTATCGTCATCGCTTAGATGGAGCAGTTGCTCATCCACCATGCGAGCCTCGAGCTTAAGCAGTTGCTGACGGATGCCCACCACGCCACTCTCGGCGTTATCAAAGACGATGCGTCCATTGGCACGATTATATTCAGCATTGCGCTCATCATGAAAAAGCCGGCTAAAACGGGTCTTATCGAAAAGTAAAGGGAGCGTGATCCCATCATCAGCGGCTGGCCCCTCAACATTAATCGTAAGTTGGCGATCGCCATTTCGAAGGGTAAAGATGGTTTGCTCATTTGACTCAGCCAAACGCTCAAAATCTGCCCAACCCACCGCGCGACAATCAACCTCGACCTGATCTTCCTCTAGGATTCTACAGCTATCTAGCTGAGCATTAACGCGCAGTCGGTTCTCTTCAAGCTGCAGGGTCAACCAGGTTTTACCATTACCGGGCTCGACCCGGTAACGGTGCAAAATCTCGTCGAGATAGAAGTCCCCCTCTTCCAGCAACAGGCAACGAAACTTGTACTCTTCGGCTCGGTTATCTCGTTTAAGTTCGATGCTAAAGAAGGTGGGCTCGCCGGTCACCGGCACCACTAGACTAGCCTTGCAGCGCTTTCCGCCAGCTCGGCTCACGGTGATATTCACCAATTTACTCAAGGCCCGGTTGTGCTTTAGCTGCAGTTGTTGAGCCTCAAGATCGTTGCCGAGAAAATTGAGCAAAAGGGAGCACTGAGTTGCCCCTTTTGGCATCACCAGCATCAGGCTCACCTCGCGCAGGCCAGCTTTGGTCTGTGCCTTGGCACGTTGATGAACGACTCCTTCTTGCAGCGTTACTTCATCAAGTAGAAGCTTTTGTGCCTTATTGGCTGCAATCTCTTGTAACAGACTCTCGAGACAGAGCTGGCGCCAACGGTCATCTTGAAAATGCTCACGAACAAAATGAGAGCTGAACTCCTTTAGAATGTTTTCCAGTTGGTCGCGGTCGTAGTGTTCAACCGCCTCTTCAATATCCCGGCGAAGTTCGCGATTTTGTTGTAGGCGCTGGCTAATATGCTCCCTATTGCCACTGCAACTAAGCAGAAGTGGATCGTTAAAGAGGTGAAGCTCGTCGAAATCGAGCTCCACATCTTTGTCCAAGGCCCTAAAAAGAGAGGCAAACCCGAAAACAGTCGAGCCGTCGGCCTTGATTAACTTAAGCTGCTCTTCGAGCAAGCAGGCTGAGAGGTCACGACGGGGGTGGCCAATATCAATTAGCTCGTAGAGCTTCTTTGAAATCTGTTCAGGGTGCCAAATCGCACCTTTTCCCCCGAGATCGAATGCGCTGTTGTTCAGGGTATCAAGCATGCTGTTATGTATGATCAATAGCGCGGCATTATTAAACGCCCCACCCCGTCCCGCGACTAGATCTCGCAAGTGAGATATGTAGTTTTCACTAAAGCCCTCCCCTTCCCCATGCAAGACGGGTATAAGCGCGACGCCGTTGCAATTCAGCATAGGTAAGGTGACCCCATCGATCACAAGCGAACCTGCCGAGTGGCCCAAAAGTGCATCAAAAAGCGCCTGACCGTTTTCAGCACTAGGAGACTTAAACTGATAACGTGCTCCCGCCTCAAACTGACCGCCGATCCATTCGATCAGCGACTGTACCAAAAACTGTTCAAAGGGTCTTACGGACATACACGGCGTCTCCACTATCACTCATTCGCTCGACATTTCCCATGCGTTCATAGAAGGCCACCAGCACTTCTAGGGTCTGGTTATCAAGATAAAAACCACGCTGCTCGAACCCCTTGCGCAACTCGTGCAATCGCAATTTATCTGCTTTACCTATGGTGAGGTTGGTCAGCAATAACAGCTGATCTTGGTTAAGAACCAGAGTTCGCCCTGCGGCACCACGGGCTTGGATAAAGTCGTTAAGCAGGTACCGATCAAGCTCCTTGATATAATTCTGATACACCGTGGTTCTTCCTGAGTCCGAGAATTGTTCAATCGACAATTTCCTTAGGCATTCAAATGCATCTTTGATATTAGAAACAGGAGGGATCTTCACTCGGTCGTCATATCTATCACTAATAAACTCCTGCAGATACTTATTAAATACTTCAAGCAACTCAGGTTGGTTATGATAATTAACCGCATCTTGATAAATCTGCCAAAGTGGACGTGGTCGCATACCTCGCTGTAACGCATCAAAAGCTGACAGCAACGGAAAGACTCGTTCACAAGCCGATGCAAGTAGCTTGTAACCATAACGCTTAACGCTAGTGCGCTCTGCACTCGCCTTTTCCGAGTCGAGAATAAAGTAGAGGGGACGACTCTTTGGTTCTTCCCAATCGGTGATATTAAGGGCAAGTTGAGCACAATAAGAAAAAGCATAAAGCTTGAGCATCTTGGGCAAGGTTTGTAGCAGATAGTGAGGATGCTCGGCCAGAAATTTTATATCCTCAATAAACACTTTGTTAAGGAATGGTAGATAGGGTTGCTCATTATTTTCCAGAGCAATCCCAAACTGAAGATTTTCACGCAAAATACCCAACATATCCTGTTCAACAAAGTTAAGGTTATCGTCGATATCCTCTACCTGTAAATCGCCTAATAGACCAGCAAATACTTTACTGAGTCGATAATCGGATGCGCTGATATCTAGGCTACCGTTTGTGCGAATCTTGGCCTCGAAGAGTAAAAAGAGTGGAGAGATATCATACAAAGACTTACTGGTAAAGTAGGCTCTTTCCAGCACTTGCCAAACCGAAGCATCATCTAGCCGCGAAAGAAAGTACTCCTTACACTCTTCTTGATAATCGGCCAGCTCATAAGTTTGTACCTGTTTACGTAAGACTTGGCTAAGTACAACCCCAGTAACTGTATCCCAGTGAAACTCATTACCCTTGTTTCGAATAGGCCAGTAGTTATCTAGGGTGTTGTTAGCGACTTTGAGAGTCTTATTAATAGGAAATTCGGTCACTGTTAAGCTCTCCCGTCTACGGTAATTCCTTCATCATCTAGCTCTAGCCGATATGTATATGCCCCTTCGTAGTAGCTCAGGCGCGGGCTGGTTTTTGCCAAGGTACGAATTTGTTCAACCATTTCGTCAAGCAGAATGATGGCGTTCTTATCGTACCGATTAGGGCGATAACCGCAGTTCAGTTTGCCAATCAACTCGAACAAATTGAGTCCAATCACCATAGGGCTGAGCTCTGACTCGCCAACCTTGAGATAGGCACAGAAGTAATCATGCTTCTCGACATGTTCATATTGAATTCGCTTATAGTCAGCTTTGAGATCCAAGGGGGCCGCGACCTTAATACCCCCAAATTCTCCTAAGAAGATCTCACGCTTGCCCAGTTCAGGAGCATGCCGATTGGCATAAGTGAAGATAGCGGGGATCAAAACCTTGGTGTAAAACTGTCGCAAGCCATTTTGGGCATCGCTGCTTCCACCATATTGCCCATGCAACATCCACGCGCAGGCATAACTCTCTAATAACTGCTCGTCGAAATCCCCCTTAAACTGATGGTGGTAGTCATTGCCAAACGAGCAATGCTTGAGTAGATAAAAGAGACGAATCAAAGATGGGGCCTTCCCCTCTCTAGGCTCGGAGAAATAGACCCCAATCTCGGCGAGTGATAGCAAAAAAGCATCTAGCATCGGATCGGGCAATCCCAGCTCGTAGCGCAATACAAATTGGTCGATAGCATTGGTGTGCAGTTGTGCGGGATCAAACTCGGCAATCTTCTGCGCCAACTCATTACTACCCCCTATAAAGAGGTTATCGAAAAGATAGCCATCACCGGTGAGCAACTGGTGTAGCAAGTCGAGCAAAGCTCGTGTTGTGATGAACTGATCCTTAAAAAGACGAGTTTTAAAGAGGGTAGTGATTATGGCTTCTTGGACCTCCTCACGACCTAATAAACGATAATTCGCTATCAACTTAGCATCTAGTTGGCACTGCTCGTCACTTTGAGCAATGAAATGGAATAGGTTGCTTTCAGATGGCTCGGTCAACTGACATAGCAGCTGACGCACAAAGGCCGAATAACCACCCTCCTCATCATTAAAACGAAACTTGGGGTAGGCTTCAAAATCTAAAAAGTAGTAAGCCCCTTCGGCTCTAAGCCCTCCACTTAAAAAGCTCTCGATCACCGATCTGAGTTCGGCATGTCGATCAGCCCCCTCTTTGGCGTAGTTGGCTAACATCCCGATATTGATCCCAACCACTAGAGGCCGCCGATCCTGCGTCCTTTTATCGAAGAGTTCATCAAGGGCCTCAATGGCTGATTGATGGGGAGAAAAACTATGGGTGGCGTCTAAGTGGAATCGATAGTGCTTTTTATAACGTTCATAGCTGTGAGAGAGAATTTCAGATTTACCATCCCCACTACTGCCGCAGAGAAAAACACAGTCCCCCGACCGCAGGGTGCTCAATAAACGCTCAAATTCGAACTCAATCTCAGGTTTGACGTAGAGATAGTCTTTAAGCTTGTCATACACGTCTCTTGGTCTTTCTGAGGTGGTTTTTACAGAAAACGGCGATGATTTAGCCAAGACCCCGAGTGCCTTGCGAAGAGAGATTGTGCTCACGGTATAACCCTGTCATTCCATATCTGACAGATACTAACTGATTGAATCATTGGGAGACTACTAGAAAGGACCGTATTTATATGACTCTTTGATGTTCGTCATATCACACCATCCATATATGTGTTTTTGGTCGATGCTTACCTGACAGAATGCCCCAAATGTTAGTCACATCAACGTTGGTCATCACTGGCATGTGGGTGGACTTGCGCTGGTTCAAAGGTGGTGCGCTATAACTGCTGTATATAAATACAGGTACTTTACCATGAAGCTGTTAACCCCAGACCCATCACCCGCCGAGGTGACCATCCCGCTGTTCTTGCACCGCGCCTCTTGCGGCTTTCCCAGCCCAGCCAGCGACTATCTGGAAGGGAAGTTAGACCTCAACACCCACTGCGTGGCGCACCCT
>JBOFBS010000281.1:0-25966 GCA_051645725.1 Aeromonadaceae bacterium
AGTGGCGCAGCTGAGACAATTTACGACCAGGAATACATCGCGCCAACGGCTCGGGTACCGGTGGCATGGGGCGCTCAAGGAGCGGCCAGCGGGTTAATTCGGCCAAACGTTCGGCAACCGGGATATGAGGCTGCAGGCAGGCAACCAAGGCATGCTGATCTTCATCCAGCGCCCAGAGTTGTTCCAGGCTCAAACCATCAAGACAAGCCGCCAGCGCAGGGTGGCTCTCATGCCAGGTGTGCTGCCGTAACCGAAACGGATGCACTTGCCAAAATGAGGCATGTTGCGTAAGCAGACCATCCAGTTCGGCAAACCGGCTGCGTAACGAGCTAGACATCAGGGACCATGAACTCCAGTCAAGATAGGCGGCGCCAGTTTAGCCAGAAGCAGGTAGCAACACCACCCGCCTGGAGAGGACGCATCTGTAGATACAAAATGCAAAGAGGCAGCTGACGCTGCCCCTTTGGCTAAAATCGTTTCGACTCATCGAGCCGCCACACTGAAACTAGGCGGCCTTGTTGAGTTCAGAGATAGTGGTATTGATCTCTTTGACCGTTAATTGATGCACCCTGTCCGCCTCATTTGGCATCACCAGATGCCCTTCTGCGAACTCATACCCACCGCGTCCCTGAATGTAGATCCGTCCCCGAAAAAAGGTCTTCACATACTTGGCAATCATCACTGGCAGATACTTTTTGAAAATTCTCATTCTTCTTCCCTTTTCGTGCTTCACGTCAAGTTGGAAACATAATAAGGGGAAAAGTTCCTTATCCAGAGATAAAAACTCTTTTAATTATCAAAATTTAGAGTTATGCCCCACTTTGGCAAGGGTTAATTATTTCGTATCCAGCAGATGGGGCGATTGCTGCCACAGCAGACGGCCACACCCCTGCTCCAGCTCTATCGCAGCCATGGCCGAGGTGGCAAACATGGGGGGCGTTACCCCGGCGCAGAGTTCGGCCACCAGGTAACCAACCAAAGGCAAATGGCTCACAACCAGCACTGTGCTCGCCTCACTCTCCAGTGCGCGCAGATAATCGCCCACCCGTGCAGCATTTCCATGTGGAACCAAATCATCGAGCGTTTCAACCACACAACCAGGCAACACAGCCGAGATGGCCTGCCATGTCTGCTGCGCGCGCAGATAGGGACTGACCAATACACGATCGATACCCGGCAGTTGCGGCCCCAACCACTGGCTCATGGCCAACGATTGACGGCGCCCCAGCTCCGTCAGTGCCCGTGCCGAATCATCATCGGCCCCCAGCACGGCATCACCATGCCGCATCACAATGATTCTCATCGACTCGCATCCATAGGCTGTCAGATTAACTGCGCGAGTTTACTGACTTCCCGATACCATAACAATGCCCTCTGATTGCAGAAACGGTTTGCACCCCCCCACTTGCCAGTCAATAATAATGCGACAGAACAATAAACTGTCGATGATCCCCTCCCCATGCGCCTTCATGTCAGCCCGAACGATCATAGGTTGTATCACTACCTCGAACTGGATAACCAGTTACGACTCCTCCTCATCGAGGATCACAAAACCGATAAATCCGCGGCGGCCCTAGCCGTCAATGTTGGACATTTTGACGACCCCGCCGACCGGGAAGGCATGGCCCACTTTCTCGAACATATGCTTTTCCTGGGCACCGAAACCTACCCCAAGCCCGGAGAGTACCAGGAATTTATCAACCGTCATGGCGGCTCACACAACGCCTGGACCGGTACTGAATTCACCAACTTTTTCTTCGATCTGCATCATGAGTTTTTCGCCGAAGGGCTACACAGGTTCAGCCAATTCTTCACCTGCCCCACTTTCGACGCTTCGCTCATCGACAAGGAGCGCAACGCAGTCGACTCCGAATATAAGCTGAAGATCAAAGATGATGTCAGGCGTAGCTACCAGGTCCATAAAGAGACAGTCAATCCGGCCCACCCTTTTGCAAAGTTTTCGGTAGGTAACTGGCAGACTCTCGGTGACAGAGAGGGCAAGCATATCCGTGAGGAGCTGTTGCGCTTCTATGAGCAGCATTACAGTGCCGATCGTATGACGCTGGTGGTCCAGTCACGTTTAAGCCTCCAAGAGCAGGAAGCACTCTGCCGTGACTATTTTGGCCAGATCCGCAACCACGCCCTGGGCAAACCGCTCATCACAGCGCCTCTTTATCGACCTCAGGACCTGGGCATTCGCCTTCAGGTAGAGCCCATCAAGGAGAGTCGGAAACTGATAGTCAGCTTTGCCCTGCCCAGCATTGAGGCTTACTACCCCATCAAACCGCTCACCTTCATCAGCCACCTGCTCGGCTACGAAGGCAAAGGGAGTCTCTTCTCATGGTTTAAACGCCAGGGTTGGGTCAATACCCTCTCGGCTGGCAGCGGTGTCGGCGGAAGCAATTTCAAAGATTTTTGTGTCAGCTTCGGTCTCACCAAGGAGGGGTTACACCATGAGGGCACCATAATCGAGACCCTGTTTGCCTACCTGCGTCTGATTGAACAACAGGGACTCGAAGCCTGGCGTTATGAAGAGAAACGTCAGGTGCTGAACTCTATCTTTCGCTTTCAGGAGGGTGGCCGCGCCATAGATAATGTCTCTCATCTGGTCATCAACATGCACCACTATGCTCCCGAAGAGATAGTCGCTGGCGATTACCTGATGGAGCAGTTTGATATGGCGCTGACCCAGCAGATGCTCTCTTACATGCGTCCGGATAACATGCGTATCCAGCTCACGGCCCCGGGCGTCAGCACAGATAGGCGCGCCCGCTGGTATGACACGCCCTATCGGGTTGAGCCCATAGAGAGTGCCTGGCTTCGCCGCTGGCAAGCGCCCATGCCTCTGGATCCCAGCCTGACACTGCCTGATCCTAACCCCTTCATCTGCGACCGTCTGGAGCCCCATCACTGCGCCAATCCGGAGCCCCATCCCCGCTGTCTCATCTCCCGTGCCGGTCTCAGAGTCTGGCACCTGCACGATGCCGAGTACCCTGTGCCCAAGGGGGCACTCTTCATTGCCGTAGATAGCGAACACGCCGTCCGCTCGCCTCGACACATAGCCCTGATGCGGCTGACCGTTGAATTGCTGATCGATCACCTCAATGAGTTGACCTATCCGGCCGAGTTAGCCGGACTCAGCTATAACATCTACGCTCATCAGGGTGGCTTTACCCTACAACTCAAGGGTTTTAGCAGCCGTTTACCCCGATTGCTGGAGCTGATCCTGCGCAACCGAACCTTTGGCCGGGTCGATCCCAAACGCTTTGCCAACATCAAACAACAGATGATACAAAATTGGCAAAATCAGAATAAGGGGCGCCCCATTGCCCAGCTCTTCAGCCACCTGACCAGTGTGCTGCAGCCGAACAATCCGCCAACCGAGCAGCTGCTGCAGTTCCTTACTGACACCACGGCTGATGAGCTGCCTGAGTTTGTCCGCCAGCTCTATAAGGCGGTCCATCTGGAGGTCCTGGCCCACGGTGATTGGCTCGCAGATGATGTGCGCCAAATTGCCGGTCTCCTGGAGCGTGAGTTGACGCTTCACAGTCTGCCTAGCCAGGAGACGCGCCGCAGGCTGATCGACATCAGCCAGCTTGGCACCCTGATACGCGAGCAGGAGTGTCATCATATGGACTCAGCCCTGTTGGTCTATTACCAGTCCCCCCATACCCGTCCCCTGGACATAGCCCACTACACGCTGGCTAACCACATCATCTCCTCCACGTTTTTTCATGAGTTGCGCACACGGCAACAACTGGGCTACGTGGTGGGAACAGGCAACCTGCCCCTCAATCGTCACCCTGGGCTCATCTTCTATATCCAGTCACCCGTCGCCGGTCCTCGGCATCTGCTGGATGCCATCGAACTCTTCATCGATGACTTTTATCTCATCTTGCTGGAGCTCTCCGAGCAGGCATGGCAGGAGAGCAAGCAGGGTCTGCTGAGTCAGTTACGCGAAAAAGATGCCAATCTCCGTACCCGCAGCCAGCGCCTTTGGGTCAGCATCGGCAGCCGCGACTTCAGCTTCAACCAGAGGGAGCGCGTCGCAAAGGAACTGGAGCAGATGACAAGAGCCGATCTCATCCGCTTTATTCGTTCCCTGCGTAGTGCAACAGCGGACCGGCTGATCCTCTGCAGTTATGGCGAGGCTCACCGCCAGGGTGAGCGGATCGAAGAGGGGGTGTTTATCCGCGATCTCAATGCGTTCCGGCTGGCCAGCCGAATGTTCACCAATCATTGAGACGCTTGATGTATGAGGAGCGCGACGGCGCTCCTCATACACAGCGGCAACCAGGCCAGGATCCGGTAGTTAAGAGGGGATATCGTCAACACGGATGGAGTGAAACGGTTCACCCTGCTCTGCCCTTTGTAACAACGCCGGACAGGGTAAGAAACGGTCACCATAAAGTTGTGCATAGTGACGGAGTTTATCAATAACCTGTTGTAACCCCCAGTGATCGAGATGCCGGAACGGCCCACCGCAAAACGGCGGGTAACCAATGCCCAACACGGCACCCAGATCACCATCTCGAGGTGAAGCTATCACCCCCTCATCCAGTGCGCGCACCGCCTCATTCAACATCAGCAGCAGACAGCGTTCGGCTATCACGGTATGACCCAGACGTTTCAAGGGCAGAACTCTTAACAGATCATAGACCTTACCATCTGCCTGTTTCTTGCCCGAGGCAGGATAGGTGTAAAAACCCCGCCCGGATTTACGCCCTTTACGGCCATCGGCCAACATGAGCGTCAGCACATTGGGCGGCTCAAAGCGCACCCCGTGAGCCTCCGCCAATAGTGGCGCGATTTTTCCTGCCACATCCAGCCCTATCTCATCTAGCAGCGCCAGTGGACCCACAGGGAAACCTTGTCGCAGCAGGGCCTCATCGATGTCCTCTATGGTTTCCCCTTCGGCCAGGATCAGCGCAGCCTCATTCATGTAGGGCGCCAGGATGCGATTGACATAAAAACCCGCCACATCTCTGACCACGATAGGCGTCTTCCCCTGCAACCTGGCCAGCGCCAACACAGTCGCCACCGTGCTGGCTGTGGTCAGCGCATGGGGTATCACCTCCACCAGCGGCATCTTCTCTACCGGACTGAAGTAGTGCAAACCGACAACACGTTCCGGAAACGCACTCCGAGCCGCTATGTTGGCTATAGGTAAAGAGGAGGTGTTACTGGCAAAGAGCGTCGAGGCCACACTGGCGGCAAAGACCTCATCCACCATCTGCTGCTTGAGAGAAAGATCCTCAAATACCGCCTCGATGACCACATCCATGCCCTTGAAGCCCTGATAATCCAGCCCACCGCTGATACGCTGCATCACCTCCTGGCTCTGATGGCTAGTCAACTGATGTTTATTGACCCGCTTTTGTAACTGGCTACGACAGCGGCCCATTGCCCGGTTGATAGTCGCCAGCGATGTATCCTTGATACGCACCACTAACCCGGCTTTGGCCGCCGTAACATAGGCTATTCCCGCCCCCATCATGCCCGCCCCCAGCACCGCAACCTGACGCAGTAACTGGGGTTCGGCCCCCAGATAGAGCTGCTCCTTCTTGTGGGCCACCCCGGCATGAAACAGGGCACGCAGGTTTGCTGAAACCTGGCCAAGCAACAAAGTCGCAAACTGCTCGGACTCGTGTGTTAATCCGGCAACCATCCCATGGCGTAGCCCTGTCTCGACCACACTCAACAAAGCCAGAGGAGCAGGGTAATTCCCCCTGGTTTTCCCCATCATCGCCTTGCGGGCACGCAGGAGAATAAGAGGCGCGAGAGGCAGGCACAGCGACATCCGCTTCAACCAGGAGAGATGCCTTCTGGGTTTACCCTGACGCAACAGCTGCGAGGCGGCACTCAGTAGCAGCGGCTCGGAGACAAGGGCATCGACCAAGCCTACGTGATGGGCTTGACGCCCATCCAGCTGACGCCCGGTGAGTAACAACTCCAAAGCCTGCGGCAAACCTATGAGTCTAGGCAAACGCTGGGTGCCACCACTGCCTGGGATCAAACCTAATTGCACCTCGGGTAGCCCTAAGCGCGTGGATTCATCCTGGCTGCAGATTCGGTAATCACAGGCTAGTGCTAATTCGAGCCCTCCCCCCAGACAGGTGCCATGAATGGCCGCCACTGTGGGACAGGGCAACGCCGCCAGTTGATTGAACAGCTGTTGGGCCTGTTGACTCAACGCCAGGGCTTGTGACTCATTCTGGCACTGATCGAGCATGTGCAGATCTGCGCCGGCAACAAAGCTCCCTGCCTTACCCGAGCGGATCAAAAGGCCACGCACGCCAATTTTCTGCTGGATCTGATCCAACAAGGCGGCAAATTCAGGGATCAGAGCAGCCTGCAGTGTGTTGACCCGCTCACCAGGCACGTCCAGGATCAGCTCCACTATGCCATCTGTGTGCTCGTGCAGTGTGAAATAGCTCATGATGCCACCTCCCAAATCATGGCCGCGCCTAACCCGCCCGCCGCACAAGCGGTAGTCAGGGCCAATCCTCCCCCCCGGCGTCGTAATTCACGCACACTCTGCACTATCATGCGGGCACCGGTCGCGGCAAAAGGATGGCCATAAGCCAAAGAGCCCCCCAGCACATTGAATCGAGCAGGGTCTATCTCTCCGAGCGCCTGAGACCTCCCCAATTTCTCCTGGGCAAAACGTGCATCGCCAAAGAGTTGCAGATTACTCAGCACTTGCGCGGCAAAGGCCTCGTGCATCTCCACAAGCGTCAGATCCGCCAGCGTGCAACCGGTACGCGCCAGAAGCTTGGCCGTGGCATAGAGAGGTCCAAGCAGCATGTCGTACTTGGCTGGCAAACCGGCAAAGCTGTAACCATAGAGATAAGCCAGTGGTTCATATCCCAGGGCCTTGGCTCGCCCTTCACTCATCAGCAGCAGGGCCGCGGCACCATCTGTGAGTGGAGCCGAGTTAGCCGCTGTGACTGAGCCCCATTGTCGATCAAATACCGGTTTTAACCTGGCATAACTCTCCAGCTCGGACTCAAATCGTATGGTGTTATCTGATGCTAAGACCTCGGCATGATCACAGGTAAAAATGGGGGCAACCTCGTCGTGGATCGCGCCTTGCTGCCAGGCCGATGCCGCCAGGGTATGCGAGCGATGAGCAAAAGCATCTTGTGCCTCCCGGCTGATGTGATACTGCTTGGCCATCTGCTCGGCTATCTCCCCCATTGTGAGGCCGGTAGAGTGTTCAGCTATGGCGGGGGCCACCAATTTGGCATCACACCAGCGCAACCGGCGCAGCAATTGCGCTCTGTGGTGCCAGCTCCTGGTTCGGCTCAACAACAACAGCACCTCAGCCAGATTGCGACTGATACCAATTGGCAGGCAGGAGGCACTATCGGCCCCCCCGGCTATGGCAACCTCAGCCTGCCCGGCCACTATGGCTTCGGCCACACTGGCCACGGCCTGAAAGCTGGTGGCACAAGCCCGCGTCACACTGTAAGCATCTGTACTCACACCTAAACGTGTTGCCAGGACTATCTCCCTGGCTATGTTAGGGACAGAAGGGGTCTGAATAACCTGACCAAATACCAGCAAATCCACCAAACCAGGATCCAGGTCACTTCGGAGTAGCAACTCCTCGACTACCTGGCGACCCAGCTCCAAGGCGGGAAGGGATAGATAGTGCGTTGCCTGCTTGGCAAAGGGGCTCCGCAACCCCCGCACCAAGGCGATACGCTCCCCCTGAGGGGTCATCAGACACTTGGATCTGGCCATGTGCAACTCCTGGCTGGTGAGATGAAGCCGAGCCCTTGTAATAACTGTAACCAAGGATTTACAAATGCATAGCTCACCTGGCTCACATTATTGCAGCCAGACTCAATTCATTCTGCCCATCAGGAGGGTGACAGGGTAGAATCCAGACGGTATAGGGACAAACTAAGGCGTTGAAATGTCGAGACAAGCTATAAGCGCGGTGCGCGCCTATCTTAACGAACAGGTTCTGGGACAACCTGAACTGGTGGATGGGTTGCTAACAGCCCTACTGGCAGATGGTCACATATTGGTGGAAGGGCCTCCAGGTCTGGCCAAGACGCGAGCCATCAAGATGCTCGCCAACTGTATCGAGGGGCGTTTTCACCGCATACAGTTTACCCCCGACCTGCTCCCCGCCGACTTGACAGGTACGGACATCTATCGTCCGCAAGATGGCAGCTTCGTCTTCCAGCCTGGCCCTCTGTTCCACCACCTGCTGCTGGCCGATGAAATAAACCGGGCGCCCGCCAAGGTGCAAAGCGCCTTGCTCGAAGCCATGGCCGAGCAGCAGATCACCATAGGTCGCAAAAGCTATCAACTTCCTGAGCTCTTCCTGGTTATGGCCACCCAGAACCCGCTGGAGCAGGAGGGCACCTATCCCCTGCCTGAAGCCCAGCTTGATCGCTTCATGCTGCACCTGCAGCTGACCTACCCGGATGCCATGACAGAGCTGGCCATACTGCGTCTGAATCATGATGAGTGTCAGCAAAAGCCGGAGAGTGAAGCGCCACATCTGAGTCAGGAGGCCCTCTTCGCCGCACGCCAGGAGGTACTGCAGGTCAAGTTAGCCACGGCGGTAGAAAATTATATCGTCACCCTGGTCATGGCCACGCGCCGCCCGGTTGCTTACGATGGTGAACTGGCGCGCTGGTTGGCCTATGGCGCCAGCCCGCGTGCAACCATGGCCATGGCTCGCTGCTCAAGAGTCCGAGCCTGGTTGCAGGGGCGTGATTTTGTCACCCCGGATGATGTGCAGGCCTGTGCTTACCCCATATTACGCCATCGTTTGATCCTGAGCATGGAGGCCGAAGCCGATGGCATTGACACCAACCAGGTGATCACACGACTGCTGCAAAAGGTTGTGGTGGCATGAGTGACGCCATCGCCTTAAGCCTGGAGCAGTTGCTAAAGGTTCCCCCCTTGTCACAATTGCTACCATCGCAACGCACCAGTGGCCTGAAGATGGGCCTGCACCACTCGGCCAGCAAGGGGCGCGGCATGGAGTTTGCCGAGGTGCGCCCCTATCTGCCAGGCGATGATGTTCGCAGCATTGATTGGCGGATCACGGCCCGCACCGGCAAGCCCCACACCAAGCTATTCCGGGAAGAGCGCGATCGCTCCGTCTATGTTTTGCTGGATCTCTCTGCCGGTATGTTTTTTGGCTCTCGAGGCCAACTCAAGGCCAGGCTGGCCACACTCATTGCCGCATCCGCCTCCTGGCAAGCTCTGGAGCAGGGCGACAAGGTGGGTGGGCTCATATTGGTGGGAGAGACACTGATCCGCCATCAGCCCGGTGGTCGACGCAAAGATCTGCTGCACTGGTTAAGCAGGCTCCTCAATGCCTACCAAGTCGGACTATCCCGTCCCGAAGAGAGATTACGACTCGATGAGATGTTGGCACTGCTCAGTGCCCATATTCGCCCCGGTAGCCTCATCCATCTGATCAGCGACTTTTACCAAATGAATGACGATGGCTGGCTCTGGTTACGCAGACTCAATAAAAGCCATCAGATCCGTGCCTATCAGGTCTACGATGGCCTTGAACGTGAAGTGGTGGGTACAGGCTCGCTAGCCATAGACAATGGCAAGCAGCAGGGCTTTTTGTTACCGACCCCCGAGAGCTTTGTGCGCCACTATCGGCAAATAGCCAAACATCGCCAGCACACCATAGACAGACACCTGCGTGAAACCACCCAACGCGCCTTTTCCCTGGATGCGGCGCAGCCTCTGCGACAAGGGGTAAGCTTGTGACGCCATTTCCAGTACAAGAGCTGCGCGATATTCATGCCCCACCCCCTTCCGGCCTTTCCCCCCTGAGCTGGGCACTGCTGGCTCTCGCCCTGCTCACCTTGCCCTTACTCGTATGGCTCGTTCGCTCTTGGTGGCGAAATGCGCCTCGACGACAGGCCTGGCGCAACTTGCGTGCACTGGAGCAACTCCCGGAGCAGACGCCAGGCTGGGGAGGACAACTCAATCGCTGGCTCAAACAAAGTGCCCTGCTCTACTACCCCAAAGAGCAGGTTGCCCATTTACATGGCCAGGCCTGGCTTGCCTTTTTAGATAAACAGGGTGGCAGCGGCTTCACGCAATATGCCAGCCAGTGGGATGGCTGGGTCTACGGCGATCAGCCATTATCCACACTTGAGCGCGCCACGCTTATCAACCTGGTCCGCGCCTGGTTTAAACAACAATCCAGGAGACGCATGTGCTGACGCTAGTCTGGCCCTGGTGCTTACTATTGATGGTACTTCCCCTGGTGCTGCGCCTGCTGCTACCGGCCAAGGCACAGCACTATACCCCTCTCTTCACTCCCAGCCTGCCCCATGTGCATGCTCAACCGCCGGAGCGCTCCAGTCTCCGCTTTTATCTTACCCTGTTAGCCTGGTGCCTGTTATGCCTTGCCCTGGCTCGCCCCCAATGGCTGGGCGAACCTGTCGCGCTGGAGCAACCTTACCGAGACCTGATGCTGGCGGTGGACCTCTCCGATAGCATGCGAACCCAAGACATGCTGGAGAAGGGGCACACGGTTAATCGTCTGAGTGTGGTCAAAACCCAGCTCAAGAGCTTCATCACGCAACGAGCGGGGGATCGCATGGGGCTGATCCTCTTTGCCGATCACGCCTACCTGATGGCTCCACTCACCCGGGACTGGCAGACCTTGAATCAGTTTGTTGATGAGCTGGATTTTGGTCTGGCCGGTCACCTGACGGCCATGGGCGAGGCCATAGGCCTGACCTTGAAACGTTTTGCCGCCCAACAAAGTAAACAGAAGATCATGATACTGTTGAGCGATGGGCGTGACACAGTCGAAACCATTCCCCCGCTGGCCGCAGCAGAGCTGGCAAAACAGGCCGGAATGAAGATTTATACCATTGGCTTAGGGGCCGAAGTCGCACTGGATGACGTGCTAAATAACGGAGGGGACAATCCCTCTGCCGACCTGGATGAAGCCACGCTAAATCAGATCGCACTCTTGACCGGAGGCCGCTATTTCCGGGCTCGGGATCCCCAATCCCTCTCTGATATTTATATGGAGATCAATCGTCTTGAACCCCAGGAGCGCGGACATCGCTTCTTACAACCCAGAAGTGAGCTCTATTTTTGGCCCCTGACTTTGGCAATTGGTTGCTATCTGCTGGCCCAACTGCTCTTGCTAAGGAGAGAACAGCATGGCTGATTGGACCCTGTTACGCCCCTGGTGCCTGTTGCTGCTTCTGCTGCCGTTACTGCTCTTTTTCCTCAATCTTCGCAGACAACGCCGAGGACAGAGTTTTATCCGCCCAGAACTACTCGACTATCTCAATCCAGGCCAAGCTCAATTGACTCAGGGCACACAATTCTGGCTGCTGGCTGTCAAGGCTGTAGCCTGGTTATTGGCTGTGCTGGCGCTGGCTGGCCCGGCCCAACAGAAGCAGAGTGACCTCTTTCAACAGGACGAGACCTGGATCTGGATGCTGGATGTCTCTCACTCCATGCTTGCCGATGATGCCCCCCCCTCGCGACTGTCACGAGCGCGTTACCAACTGCTGCAACTGCTTGAACTCGCACAAGGTCGGCATATCGGACTTATCGCCTTTGCCGGGGATGCTTATGTCATTTCCCCCCCGACCGATGACATGGACACCCTACGCTTTTTGTTGCGAGAGCTGACCCCGGATGTGATGCCAACTCCAGGCTCCAACCCTCTGGCCGCGGTTAAGCTGGGCCATCAGATACTCGAACAGTCTGGTGCAAACCATGGCCGTCTGCTGCTTATAACCGACGATATCAAGCCCGAACAGAGCAAAGCGATACAGGCCCTGGGAAAGAGCAATCCATGGCCAATGGATGTTTTCGCCGTGGGCACAGAGCAAGGGGCCCCCATCAAACTGCCTAGCGGCAATCTATTACGGGATCGCCTCGGAAATATCGTCATAGCCAAGAGTGATAGGGCAGAGCTCTCTCGTCTGGCAAGCAATGGCTCAGGACGGCTCTTCACCCTGCAACCCGGAGATAATGCCGAGCAATTGGCAGGCCTTCTGCTACATCCCAGCAGCACAGGCCAAGCCAGTGGGTTGCAACAGTTGCAACTTAGTGATCTGGGCTACTGGCTGCTCTTCCCCTTGTTACTACTCGCAGCAGGATTTCGCCGTGGCTTACTGGTCATTCCCCTGCTGCTCACTCTGGCGCAGAGCCATCCTGTCGTAGCCGAAGAGGGTCAAACCCTCTACCAAAAGGGGGAATATCTGGCGGCTGCCGCCCTGTTAACAGACCCGGTCTGGCGAGGCAATGCCCTCTTCCGCGCCCGTCACTTTGCAGAAGCCGCCGAGGCCTATCGGCAAAGTGACACGGCCGAAGGGTGGTATAATCTGGGAAACGCTCTGGCCAATCAGCAACGTCTGGATGACGCCATCGCAGCCTACGATGAGGCCCTGAATATAGCCCCCGACTTGGAAGATGCTCGCTACAACCGCGATCTCATCAAGCAGTGGCTAAGTGACTATCGCTCTGCTGATCACAATCCAAGCCAGCAGGAGCAGACAGATGACCAGACAAAACCTATGCCCTTGCTCAAACAAGTGGCTGAACAACCCGGAAATCTGATGAAAAACAGGTTACGCCTGCAGAGTCAAAAGCGGATAACGAGAGGAACGGCCCAGCCATGGTAAGAGTACTCATATTTGCTCTACTATTTATTAGCAGCTGGCTTCACACGGCATGGGCGCTTGAACATGTCACCATCTCTGTTGATAAGAGCCGACTTTATGAAAGTGAAAGCCTGCAACTGCTGATCAGCGCAGATGATAGACTGCAAGCCAGTGCCCTGCAGCTTACGCCACTCTTCCGTCACTTTATTGTCGGTGAAATTCGCTTCAATGAGCGTACCGAACCAACCGGCTTTATCACCGAATGGCAAATCCCTCTGCTACCAAGGCAAAGTGGCTCACTCACGATTCCATCCTTGACGGTTGCAACCTTGGCCACCCGCCCCCTGGCCATTCAGGTATTACCCGGTCAAGCCCCACAAGCCAAGCGCTCTCCCTTGCTGGAAGCCAGCCTCGAGCAGAAAAGGATCTATCCACAGCAGGTTGCCCTCTATACCCTGAAAGTTCGTTTACCAAGCAACGTGCAAGTAGATTCGGTATCGCCACCTATGCTTGGCGATAAAGCACTGCGTCAATTGGGTGATGATCAGCTGCTCAATGAGATCATTGCGGGCCGCCGTGTCAAAAGTCTGTTGCGCTATTATGCCGTGCAGAGCGATAAACCAGGACAGGAGGTCATACAGGGGCCGCTATTACAAGGCATCATTCAGGAGAACGGCAAGAATAACCCGTTCTTGCAGCAAGCGCCCAACCTGCTGGTCACCATACTTCCCCAGCCCAAAATAGATGGAGCAGTGCCTAGTCAGGAGCTGCGGATAGAAGAGAGCTGGCAACCCTCGCGCGCGCCCTATCTGATTGGTACACCTATCATTCGGCAGATCCGCATCACGGCCGTTGGCAACCTTGGCGAACAGTTACCGATAATTGAACCACCACGCCAGAGCAACCTGCGCAGTTACGATGATGGCATTCAAACACGGGAACAGGTCATCAACGGTCAATGGGTGGTTGAGCGCACCTGGCGCCAAGCCCTACTTCCACAACAACTAGGAACACTCTCTCTTCCTGAAATTAAAATACCCTGGTGGGATACACAAACCCAGCAGTTGAAACATGCTCACCTACCCGCCGTGTCGTTTGAGATCACCCAGGGCAGCAGCAGTGGTAGCCCCGCCCCCCAAGCGTTGCCTGGTAAAGAGACGCAGTGGCCTTGGCTAGCGGCTGGTGTGCTACTTGGCGCACTGTGCAGTGCCCTACTTTGGCTATTGGTGCGTCATCACAAACCCACACTGGCACAGCTTCCCTATATCAACGACAAGCTTGCTTGGCGAACCTTAAAAAAAGCACTAAGACACAAAGAGCCCGCCCAGATCCACCAGGCGCTATTACGCTGGGGGCAACAACGCTGGCCTGAACAATTTCCGGTTTGTATCGAGGCACTCCCCTGCTACCCGGAGCTGCACCGCGAACTGGATAGCCTGCTGGCTGCTTGTTACAGTTCCCCTCCCCAAAAGTGGGACGTCGCCCCCCTGCGCCGCGCTCTGTTAAGCTGGCGTGAACGTCAGAGCATCTCGCAACCCGAGGTCAATCCAGATGGATTGATGTAAGACCCTTTGCACTTGATTCATGGCGGTTTTTGCTAAAACCGCCCTTTTGTTCCGCCTTGATTACCTCGCTACCTCGCCCCCTTCAACCATGGCGCTGAAATTAACATTTCAGTGGCAACTTTGCGCAAACCCTTGTGGCACGGCTATCCTGACTCAGGTGGTCAGATTTGTCCTGCTGTACACCCCACGTAGAATACGCGGCCCCACAGGGTCATAAACTAGCCGAGGAAAATACTCCAAGATGTTTAAGCCAAACTTTTGTAAGGTGTTCACAGCCCTTTCTGTCGCCTTGTTGACCCAGCAGGTTCATGCGGCCGCTTTTAACCTTAATGAGCACTCAGCTTCCGGTCTGGGGCGTGCATTTGCCGGTGAAGGTGCCATAGCAGACAATGCGGCCGTGCTCTCCCGCAACCCTGCCGCCATGACCCTTTTCAAGCGGATGGAAGTGAGCGTTGCAGGTAGTTATGTCAAACCCAATATCGACCTGCAGGGCCGAGAAGGGATACCTGCTCTTGGCATCTCACAAAATCAACTGGATGCGAATGATATCGCCCCCAGCGCCTTCGTACCCGCAGCCTATTTTATTCAACCCATTAATGACAAATGGGCATGGGGCCTGGGGCTCTTCACCAACTATGGTCTCTCCACCGAGTTCGCTGACAACTATGCTGCAGGCCTCATAGGCGGAAAAACCGAGCTGACAACCATCAACTTCAACCCCAACCTCGCCTACCGGATCAATGACCAGTGGAGTATAGGTGGCGGGATTTCGGCTATCTATGCCGATGCTACCCTGATACGTCGCGCCGGAGCCACCTCACCCAAAGCACCCGGCACAGAAATGGTCAATCTTTCAGGTGACACCTGGGACTGGGGTTGGAACATCGGCACCCTGTTTGAACTCAATGACGCCAACCGCTGGAGCCTGACTTATCGCTCTGGTACCACACTCAATTTTGAAGGCGACTTCACAGGTAAAGCCGCTGGGGTGCAATCAGTGTCACCTCTGGCGTTTAAAACGGTAACAGGCAATCTGGATCTGGAATTACCGGCCATCGCCGAGTTCTCCGGATATCATCTGCTCAATCCGAAAGTCGCGGTCCACTATTCGGTGCAGTGGACAGACTGGAGTGTGCTTAAAGAGCTGCGGGCCACCAGCTCAGGTTGTAATGACGGCACAGCGGGACAATGCTTCAAGAAAGACGAGGATTTCTCCGATAGCTTACGCTACGCCATTGGTACCTCTTACTATGTCAATGACAAGTGGACGCTGCGAGCAGGGATCGCCCTGGATCAACAAGCGGCGCATGATGTGATCAGTATTCCTGATACAGAGCGCCTGTGGTATAGCCTGGGCACCAGCTATCAATTCACTCCGGCCTTTGGTGTGGATCTGGGTCTGGCTTATCTGGACGGCAAAGATGTCCAAATTGATGAAGAACTGGCTGCGGGTCTACCGACCGCCAAATATACCTCCAGCGCGTCTGCATTCCTGGCCGCCGCACAAGCCAACTACCGATTCTAAAATCGGTTCACGGCTTTTAGGCTAAATACCCCAAAGCCTCAACTCTCTTAGCAGAGAATTGAGGCTTTTTCGAACCAAAAAAATGACAGTTCTTCTGCTTTTTACGCCGAGTTTTGCTGGCTTCCTCGCTATTTACTCTCCTTATGATTGCCTGAGCCCCTGTGCAACTGTTAGTTTGGTCGGCGAAGTAACCAAGCTCGTCTCGGTTCTTATGCTGATGGCTGACAGGTATAAAGATGTACTCATTCGTGGCAAGACAACCTATTTTGGATACAGAGCAGAGGCCCGTAGCCTATGAGCTGCTATTTAGAAAAGGTCTGGATAATTACTTTCCTGATGTGAGCGCCGAGCTGGCCACCACGACACTCATTGCTGAACAATTTCTGAGCCACCCCATACAGCAATTGGTAGGAGAGCAACGCTGCTTTATCAACTTTCCCTACACCCTGCTGTTAGAGGGGCTAGCGGACTCCCTCCCGTTCGATAAAGTAGTTATCGAGGTACTCGAAGATGCAGAACCTGATGAACTGTTGCTAGAGAGCATCAAGCGCCTTAAACAGCGTGGTTTTCAGGTCGCGCTCGATGACTTTACGCTCGACCCGCGCTGGGAAAAGTTTTTGCCATTTATTGATGTAATCAAGTTCGATTTTCTTCATACCCCGACAAAAGAGATCAACGCATTCATCCAGCAACATAGAGACAGCCAGCTTACATTTTTAGCTGAAAAGGTCGAAAGTCATGAGGCCTTCATGGCGGCGAAAAGGATGGGCATCACCCTATTCCAGGGCTATTTTTTCAGTAAACCGGAAATCGTACAGCGCAAGAACCTATCGGCTAATCAACTTACTGTCATGCAGTTGCTTAACGAAGTTAATCAGCTAGATTTGGATTATGGGAAAATTGATGATCTACTGAGTAGGGATCTGAGTCTCTCCTATAAGTTGTTACGCTACGTCAACAATCTTCGTTACCACTCCATTCAGCCCATCACCTCATTCCGCCAGGCCGTTGTATTTCTAGGCCGCCAGGAGTTGCGCCGTTTCGTCTCTTTAGTGACCGCAACCAGTGGAGGAGAAAACAAATCGGCCGAACTCTATCGAATGAGTATGGTTCGTGCCCGGTTTTGTGAGTTGCTGGCGCTCCATCGTAATGGTTGGACAGATCCTTCAGAAGCTTTTCTTTGTGGACTGTTTTCATTGCTTGACGCCATTTTAGATCAGCCCTTTCAGGACATATTGAGCCACACCCCTCTTTCAGCAGATATCATCATGGCATTGGCTGAACGTAAGGGTGAGCTGGCCTTCTATCTCTCGTTTGCCATCGATTATGAACAACTCAACTGGGAGAGACTAACCAGACGAGCAAAGAAAATCGCCATGAGTGAAAACCAGATGGTTCAATGCTATCTGGAGGCAAATACTTGGGCAGACCAAGTCTTGGCAACCAACTAATACAAAACGTTACTTAGTGAAACGGACTAATAGCCCACTGCATACACACCCTAGCTACTTCACAGGGGGAAATGCGATACCGCCCAGGTAATGCTTCCGGCATAACGACACGTATTTGCCATCGCCACCAATCTCGACCTGATCCCCTTCTCTGAGCACATTTCCGGATGCTGTCACGCGCGCATTCATATGCGCCTTATTGCCACACCAGCAGACACTCTTTAACTCTTCAACCTTATCCGCTAAACATAGCAGGTGATAGGAGCCTTCAAACAGCTCGCCTCTAAAGTCG
This sequence comes from Aeromonadaceae bacterium, assembly GCA_051645725.1. Lineage (GTDB taxonomy): Bacteria > Pseudomonadota > Gammaproteobacteria > Enterobacterales > Aeromonadaceae > Pseudaeromonas. The sequence continues at coordinate 17,469 of JBOFBS010000281.1, forward strand.
CTTTTGAGACCATAAGCAATTACAGGCATATTCAACTCATCCACCAGACGAGCCAATTGATAGACCTGTGCGCGAGTAAGGAACTGGGCCTCATCCACTATAAACACATCAATTGAGCGCTCGGCATGGCGACTGGAGACCTCAGCAAATAGATCGCTCTGCTCTGTGAATACATCCACTCTGAGTTCCAACCCTACCCGGGCAGCAATCACGCCAACACCATATCTGTCATCAATCGCAGGCGTCATGGCATAAGGATACATGCCACGCTCACGGTAGTTAAAATGAGCCTGGATTAGCTGGGTAGACTTCCCCGAATTCATCGCTGCAAACTTGTAGTGCAAAGAGGCCATGCTTACTCCTGAATATACGCATGGCGAGATGATGCCAGATCATGACGCAGGTACCAATTTATACTGAACACGAGGCATATAAATTAAACGTGTCTGAACAAGGTGATAGTCATTTTTAGAGCCTCATTTTGCACCCATATTTTAGCTCATTTATCCGTAACACCCCCTTGCAGCCCTTACCGCTTAGGGGAAGCGTTGGATTTTCACCCGCTAAACCAAGTGCAAGAAACCTTGCCACTCTCACACCCTATAGTGACGATTAAAGTGCTCCCGAACTTGGGAGTGAGTAATAGGCTAGCAATATGAGTCCGGCTGTTCTGATAGGCTATAAACACCACATTCCGCTAAACGCACACAGACTATCTGACGACAGTGTTTTCATATGAAACATAAAACATAAATCATCATACGCAACCTGCCGTTTGTGTTTACTGAACAACATTGGGTATAGCCTAACCCCCACCCATGATGGGCAAGCAGTAAATAAATAGCATAAAGATGAGACACCCTTGACATTTTTATTATTCAATATAGATTGCTAAATTAATTAGAGCAGACAATAATTAACAAAAAACAGATAGGGTGAGATTATTATGTCCGACTTCCTCAAGGTTTTACTGAATATCCGCAGTCTTCGTGCTATCGCTCGTGAGTTGACAATTGAGCAGCTCGAAGAGGGTTTGGCCAAATTGACCACAGTCGTTGAAGAGCGCCGCAGCGAAGATGCCCAAGAGCGTGAATCACGCGAACAGCGTACTCGTAAAATCACCGAGTATATGAACATGCTGATCGCCGATGGGATTGACCCATCTGAATTGGTTCCCATGCTGGGCGAAATCGAAAAGAGCAGCAAGCGCGCTCCTCGTCCGCCGAAGTATCAATACATAGACGAAAACGGCGAAGCACGTACCTGGACAGGTCAAGGCCGCCAACCGCTTGCTATTCGTAATGCCATCGAGAAAGAGGGCAAGTCTCTCGAAGATTTCCTGATCGAAAAGGCATAATGCATACCATAGTGAAGGGGGCCTAGCCCCCTTTATTTTTTTCATCTCACGCTAATTAAGTATCCTGGTGGCAGCATCTCGCCTTTCCTCTTCATATCCACTCCTCGTGGCTATTCTCATCACCCTGGCTAGCCAATATCTAGCCCCTTGGCTACCTCTTGCTTATGCCAGAGAGGCGATAATAACTGGCGAATGGTGGCGTCTGTTTTCCGGGGGATGGTTACATCATAACTTGGCGCATATGGGGATGAATCTGGCAGCCATGTGCCTGATATACTACCTGTTTAAGCCTGTGTTATCGGGTTGGTACTGGCTATGGGTGACCATGCTGGAAGTACTCCTGGTCAATCTCTGCCTGCTATTATTCATGCCATCTACCCTAAACTATTGGGGGCTTTCTGGTGCACTCCACGGACTATTTGTATTTTGCTGCATACGCAGTTGGCAGCGTGGTGAAGCTTGTGCCAAATGGTGGCTTATCGGATTAGGAGGCAAACTATTATTTGATCTTACCCGACAAGATGAAGCAACCGCGCACATGATCGGGATAAGGGTCCATGTGGAGTCACATCTTTGGGGTACCTTGACGGGTATAGGATTGGCAGTATTTGTCATCCTTTTCTTCAAAGCGAAACAGAAATATTATGCTGGCAACCAATAATGACTCTGATGACGTGAGTCAGAGTGTTCGTGCCCTAGCTTTGCTTAAATAGATAGTGAATTAGAGCCTGACTAACCAGTAAAGAGATACTGTCATCAGGTACAAATCCAACAGACCAGGGGGCATTATGGCTATTCTGTTATCTCCGGAGCAACTGATTGAATTGGCCTATGAGCTATTTCTGGAGTCTGCCGCCGATCATTTACCACCTGAAGATATTGTCGATGTGACCTTGGAGTTTGAAGAAAGAGGTGCGGTAGAGTCCTGCCCACCTGGTAACGAGTGGCTCAATGAGGTCGCGATGCCCTTTATTGCCGACGAGTGGCTAGAGATCTGGATTGGACTCCTGGATCACCAGGATGAATTCTGCCAGTTGTTTGCCAAAATACTGCTACCCAAGAGTGGCGAACGCCAGCGCGCCATAATTCACTGGAAACCGGCACTCTAACTCGCTGCACCAAATAGCCGCTCACTCACCACAAGGATAGAGTAGTCCTAAGCTGCTGCTCTATGCCAGGGATGGCGCGGTGGAGCCCGAGGGATGGATTCAAGGCAGGTAACACGGCAGGTAGAGGGGGCTAACTTGTCGATGTCGCATAATAAGGAATGGCTATTTAGCCCTACTGCGGCTCTAACGTGGTTTATGGCCTGACGTTATCAGATGGCGAGATAATAAGGGACGGTAGCCACACCGTCCCATTCCAGATTGCATTCGCTCAAGCCGCTCCAGGCGTCACTCCTTGTTCATCACAAGGCGTATGCCCTCTTCTTCTATGGCGATCACCCCCTGCTTATAGAGCGCGCCTATCGCCTTCTTGAAGGTGCCTTTACTCATGGCAAATAGCTGATATATGGTCTCAGGGCTGCTTTTATCACCCACAGGCAGAAAGCCACCCTGCTTTTGTAAACGCGCCAAAATCTTCTCGGCTGCACTCTCGGTGCCGGCCTTGCCAAGCTGGTTCAAGGTGAGGTCTATTTTGCCATCTTCACGGACCTGCTTGATAAAGCCCCGGATCTGGCGACCTATGGTCACCTTGCCAAATAGCTCATTACGGTACAGAACCCCCCAGAAGCGGCCATCCACTACGGCTTTGATACCCAGAGGGGTATGCTCACAAGGCAGAACGGTTACCTCATCTCCGACGCGATAATCGGGGAAGCCTTCGGTTAAAAAGCGATCCAGCTTACTGGTCGCCGCCACTCGCCCCTCTCTATCCAGATAGAGATAGACCACGTAGTGGTGATCAACCTGCATGGCCTGGGCCTGCTCCCGGGCTGGAACGAAGAGATCCTTTTTCAATCCCCAGTCCAAAAACGCACCCAGGCGGTTGGCGCTGACAACCTTGAGCCCAACGAACTCACCAACCACGGCAAAAGGCTTGAAGCCGGTAACAACCAGCTCGCCATCACCGTCCAGATAGACAAAGACCTTAACCCCGCTACCGGCTTTGGCATCTCGAGGCAACTGGCGCAGTGGTAGCAATATCTCACCGAAATCTTCTGCATCCAGCCAGCCACCTTTATCATCGCGGCGGAGCAGAGTAAGCGTGTTCATAGATCCAAGTCTGATCATCGAGGTCGAGCCCTATCTGGTAAACGAGTGAGCGAGGGGAATATGCTAGCGCAGATATCAACAAAAAAGGCGCTCCTGAGAGCGCCTTTTTGCTAAGTCGTAGACTTAGACGCGAACGAAGTCCAGGTGAACTACTTTCGGCTTAACAGGGTGACGTTGTACGGCTACAACCTTAACAGCCACTTCCTTGCCATCGATCACCAGAGTGATAGGCTCGTTGTAGAAAGCGTCGTTCTGCTGGGCAACGATGATCTTGTTGTGATCAACAGTAATAGAAACTGCTTCTTGGCCAGCACCGTAAACAACAGCAGGCACCTTCTCGTCACGACGCAGGCGGCGGCTCGCACCTTTCCCCAGGTCGGAACGCAATTGAGCTTCAAAAGAATAAGCCATGGTATAATCTCACTATTTTAAATGAATTGATGGTGACCGGATGCGACCGTCCAATCACCTCGGGTAAAACGCGGCGGATGATACCAAGGATAGCAAGCTTAAACAAGCAACTAGCGTCTCTTCAGGCGCTCACCATAGGCCAATAACCTCTGATACATCTGTTTACGCTCATCTGGCAGCATGGTGAGAAAGGGAGAAAACTCATCCTGGGTCGGACAACGCAGCTGATCGCCAACCCGCAGCCCATGAGGATCATTTTGCAACAGCTCGCGGTTGGCCGCAAAGAGAGCCAATATGTAGAGATAGGGGTCGGCCCCACCCGCCAACTCATTACCCAGATGCCACAACGTCTCGCCGGCCCGGTTCACCCTGTGACAAATCACCCTTTCCCCAGTCCCCCCACTCGCCGGCCCTGACAGCCTGAGCGACTCATCAGCCGGTATCGCCTCGTCAATATGCAGGCTAACGGGGGCTCGGCTGCGCACATGGAACAGCGCACGCCAGCCGCTCTGAGTCGGCTCAACCCTCAATGCCGGGTACACACCGCCCTGCCACTCCAGGCGCAGAGCCTCGGTGCGCGGGTAATAGGCCACCTGCGCACTGCTGACATACAGCCAGCTCTCCTCTGCCTGAGGGCGAACCTCTTCAACCGTCAGCCAGAGCGTCATCATCAATGCCAGCATGCTCTCCCCCCAAACGACAAGAGTCCGTCATGGCATAGCTGACTCCCATGACTCCTTTGACTTTGTAAGTCTAGCCTGCTTACTGATCTCTGCCGTTTGATGCTGGCCTAACTATGCACAGTCAGGCACCATACCGGGTTTGCGCCTTCTGCCATCCAGACAACACCTAGCACACTCCAGGAGTAATCTGTGTTTATCCTGCGCCGACACATAGGTTTTATACTGGCCATCTTGGCGGCCACCGGTTTTGCGTCCAAGGCCATCTTTGCCAAATTAGCCTATCGATACGGTGTGGATGCCATCACCCTGGTCACCCTGAGGCTGGGTCTGGCACTCCCCATTCTCTTGCTGCTGCGCTTTTTCCACATGCGGGATGAAAAACCATTGAGTTGGCATACGCGAGGCTGGCTGATCTTGCTGGGGCTGCTAGGCTACTACCTCTCCAGCCTGCTCGACTTTCTAGGCCTGCAGAGCGTCAGTGCCAGCGTGGAGAGAATGATCCTCTGCCTCTACCCTACCCTGACTGTGCTGCTCTCAGCCTGGTTGACCAAAAGCCCCATTACCCGCCATATGGTGCAGGCACTGCTACTGACCTATCTGGGGATTGGTCTGGTTCTGGCGCCGGATCTGGTGGAAGGAGAAGCTGACCTCTGGGGGGTTCTACTGATAGTCGGAAGCACCATCACTTATGCCCTCTACCTGACCTGGAGCCCCAAAATCATACGTGAAACCGGCACCATGCGTTTCACAGAACTGGCTCTCCTGGTCTCGGCCGCAGCCATGATGATCCACTTCCTCATGACCCGACCGCTGAGCGTAATAGCGACGCAACCTGCCGAAGACTGGGGTTATGCCGCCGCCATGACGCTCTTTTCCACCCTGCTACCTCTCTACGCGCTATCTGCCGCCATGGCAAAAATTGGCGCAAGCAAGACGGCTATCATTGCTACGTTGGGGCCTATTCTCACCATCTTCATGAGCGCCCAATTACTCGACGAGTCACTCGGTGCACTACAGTGGCTAGGTGCAGCCATGGTGATCCTCGGTGTCTGGTGGATTGGGCAGCGACGCCAAGGATAAGCCAGACTAGCGGCTCTCTATGCGGGTCTGGGTGATCACCATACGGACTAACTCCTGCGGGGTCACGGCATCTTGCTGACCATAGACCACAGAGCCATCCATCAGCTGAGCCTCGATGGCAACGTCCCCTTCCGTTCCAAGGTAGAAACCGACATGCAGCACAGACTCCTGCTTAGGTGATAGCTCTATATCAAACTCACCATCTTCCGAAGCACTCACATAGCTAAAGTGCAGGGCTCGTACCCCGCTGCCACTGACATTTTCCAGCTCGAACTCACACATGTTCCTGTGATAACCCCAGGACCAGATCAAGAGTGCGACCAGCAACAGCTGCAGTAGGAAAAGAACCCCGTACACCTGCCGCTTATCTAGCCTATCCAACCAGTGTGTTATCCGGCTCACCAAGCATTAGACCTCTAGATAGTGAGGGTCATTATGAGTATGACTATCCAGCGCCACACTCCGAATTGCAAAATAGAGATAGAGTTGTGACAAGATAAAAAAGAGCAGCCCCCCCAGAGGCAATCCGATGCCGAACAGCTCCAGCAATGCGGTGAGCAACAAACCTGGCGTCATCGCCACACAGGTCAGCCGCAGGAGTACAGTGTAAGGCAAGGAGACCTTCAGCAAAGAGGCAAACAGCAAGCCACCTACCGCATACAAAAACACCTGAGCCATACGGTAAAGGGACTCCATCAATAGCACTGGGATATACGCGAAGGGCTTTATAAAGCCCATGGCTCGTTGCAACCCACTGCGAATGGCATCGTTATCTAACTGCACATCATTCAAACCGGCAAACTCCAGCGTTCGCTCCATGCCTGTGCCCTGCCGCGCTAAGGCCCGATCTTTCATCAGCAACAGTGGGACATCATGCTGCTCAAGCGAGGTTGTTTTGCCCGTGGTATCTATCACCACCATAGGCTGCTCGGTGACAGGATCCAGGATCACCAGAGGCTGAGGCGCGGCTACGCTCAGTTGGCCCTGCTCAAATGTCAGCACAGGCAACTTGTCGATGACCGGCATGACGCGCTCCTGCAGCACAGACTCCATGACCACTCCCAGACGATACGTGGTGCTCAAGGAGCAGACGGCAAGCACCCCAATTAGATAGAGCAGCCCGAATCCCTGCCAGGTTCGAGCCACATGAACATACAGATGAGCAGAGTAGCAACTGTAGAAGGGGATGTTCCAAAAACGGTAGGGCGACACGAAGTGATCCTCTTACTGGAATAGGCCACCATCAACCAGCTTGCTGAGCTGGTGCGTGAGGGCGACCTTGAAAAGCCAACAGAAATGGGCTCATTGAAACCAGCCCAGAGAATAGCAGCCCACTTCGCCTGCTGGCTATGCCATTATGAAAAACCCTGGCTCACCTGGCTTCGGCCGCTTTTTGCAAAGTGGCAATATCGGCCCCCACAATCGCCTCCAGGTGTGCCGAGATCTGCGCTATGGGCCAATGCCACCAGGCGATCGCCAGCAAAGTAGCAATCGTCTTCTCGTCGAAGCGATAACGGACGACTTCTGCCGGGTTACCCGCAACTATCGCATAAGGCGGCACATCCCGACTCACCACGGCATGCGACCCAATGATGGCCCCCGACCCCACCTTGACACCGGGCATGATGGTGGCCTGATAACCAATCCAGACATCATGCCCTATCTCGATGTTACCTTTATTCGGCATCTGCTCGGCATGGGGCATGACGCGAGCCCACTCCTGACCAAAAATACTGAATGGATAGGTAGAAAACCCGTTCATAGCATGATTGGCACCATTCATGATGAAGGTGACACCCCGGGCTATGGCGCAAAACTTGCCGATGATGAGCCGATCCTTATCCCAGGGATAATGGTACAGCACATTTTGCTCAAACCGTTCCGGCCCGAGCGGATCATCATAATAGGTGTAATCGCCCACCTCTATGTAGGCGGAACGGAGAAGGGGTTTTAAAAAGCCGACTTGAGGAAACCCAGGAACAGGATAAGGTTCATCAGGAGAAGGAGCCGCCATAGCCAATTACCCTCTGGCAGAAACGACAATTTGGTTTGATCACCATAATACTGAGCGCCAAGGGAGTATACCCCCAAAAAGCAAAAAGGGACGGTAAGCCACCATCCCTTTCTCTATCGGCGCAAGGCTCAGGCCTTAACCACCACTTCTTGCCCGGCGAACGAGACCACTTGCTCTGCCAGGATTTTACACCGTTTGCGCGTCTCGATATTACCATCGACTAATACCAGCCCCTCGGCAATCAGAGCCTTGGCCGATGCACCACTGTCACTCCACCCCTGCAACTTCAGCAGATCACACAACTCAACATGGGGGTGCCCCTCTAAAAAAAACGTCTCCATCACTTCTCCTCGACCAAAAGACAGGGTCGAACCACGCCGACCATCAAGTGGCGGCATGTATGTCATAAAATTGCAGAAATGTCGAATGCTATGCTCGGTTATCAAGGCGAACGCGGCTCACAGCCTGGCGCTGCGCACTGCGAACGGTGAGCCAGAACAGAGCCCCGAGAAATAGGCACACAGGCTGACATGCAACCCCGACCGGTTGGGGCACTGAACGGGCAGAAGAGCCAAGGCCATTGGCCAACGCATGCCCCCACGCACTAACCACAGTCACACCGACACACCCGCCACGTACAGGCTATGGCTACTATGCAAATACCCGTGCGCGAAACGAAAAACTCAACTTATGAATCTGGCTTCCTGTTTTTTATGGCCGATTTGATATAACCCATG
>JBOFBS010000282.1:0-6432 GCA_051645725.1 Aeromonadaceae bacterium
GACAGGAACAACGCCATGTTGTCTACGCAGCCCAGGTTGAAACGGTCTGCAGCATCGATGGACTCGAAGGTCGTCGCGTCACCGCCGAAGAAGTGGCGCTCGTAGGTCGGTGCCGTGATGGGGTTGATCATGATCTCGGCGAACTCCTCATCATCCTCCAGTGGCAAGATGATATCGGTAGCCGCGTAGTCGCCACGAGCACCAGCCAGCTGAACAAAGCCGCGCTGGTCAACCAGGCGACCATAGTAGCCATCTGCCAGCAGCACCCGGGCAGTCTTGATGAGATCGTGCTTGGTGCGCTTCTGGCTCATCTTGCCACCGGCATCCACACCATGGCGGGACTGGTTGATCGTCAGCGAAAAGTCTGCAAAAGAGAGACTTTCCAGACGACCAGCCAGCTTCTTGTCACCCATGGTCGGGCGGCCAGAGAGCTGATGGAACAGCTGCATATCGACTTCGTCACCGGCTGTTTTGCCGAGATCAGAGATACGCACTACCGGGGCTCCTGCACTGGTCTGCTTGCCACCGTTGATCTTGACCCCTTTGGGGGCCTCTTCGGTCAGCATGTTCACCAGCGAATGGGAGCGGTTGGCTGCAGTAAACAGGGCGGCCTGCAGAATCTTGTTGGCTTGCGCCGTGGTAATTTGGGTCATGAACCTCTCCTACAAAAACAAAAGCCCCGACGTGGTAGTCGGGGCTTTGTTGTCACGTGGATTGTTGATTTAGAACCCGGCCTGCTCCAGCAAAGCCTCCATCTGGGCCTCAGACATGGAGCTCATCTCACCGATAAGCTCTGCCTGGGACATGGCGCCGTAGCGCTCCATCCCAGTAGCTGGAGCATGATGGGTTTGGCCGAGAGCTGAAGGACTGGACGGGATAAAGTCCGCGGGCTTGTCTGCATCCTTACTGGGTGCCTTGGCAGGAGGAGGTGCGACCTCATCGCCAAAGGCCAGTTTGGTGCGTCGTGCAACCTCAGCAAAGCGTGCCTCGAGGGACTTATCGCTCCATGCCGGGTCAACCCGCAGCTTGTCATCGATAGCGAGGGCAAAGTCAAAGCGGTCCTGGTCTTGATCACGCCACTCGGCCAGTTCGGGTACCACCTGCAGCGCGGCCTGAACGGGGTTTGCCGTGGGTTGATCGTGTTGCGGTGCTGCCTGTGACTCCAGCTTGTGGAGCTTGCGGGCAACTGCCGTCAGGGCTTTACCGATCTCCGGGTAGTCCTGCGCCAGCAGATACAGCTCGTCCGGGCTGATGTCATCAGGATCGACATCGGGATTGATCCCGTGTTTATCCAGCAACGCCTGCAACTTATCCCTTTCAGCCTGAACCTGCTGCGCACTGGCCAACTGCTCCCGCAATTCCTTGGCCTCATGGCGTGCATGTTCAAGCACCTCGTAAGGGATGGTGTGTTGACCGCCTTTCGCCAAGATCACCTTCTCAGGCTCCTTGGCTGCGTCATCGCCCTCCTGCGCCGCACTGGTTACCGTGCTCTGGTCGGTGCCGGCTGCCCCCTCACCCGCCGACGGCGCGGGTTCTACGTCCGTTTGCTCGGTAGCAGTGCCATTGTTCAGCTCGACATCGGGTGTTTGCTCGATTTCAGCCAACATGGCTTCCAGTTCATCCAGGCTCTCAGTTCCGGTCAGGTTATCGATGCTCATTTTCATGGTCGTCCTCGTAGGTTTTCGCGGGTGGTATCGCTGCCCAAGCGGGGGAACGCTCTCGCAAAAGCGCTCCCCGGCGAGGGCCGGATACAAAAAAGCCCGCACGAGGCGGGCAATAGAGCATATCACTACGGTGAGGTAAGGACTCGTGTGAGATTATTTTGGATTTAGTCTCTACTCACAACTGTCACATGTGACAAACGAAAAAGCCCAATCTTGATAGACTGGGCCATGTTGGGGAAATGCTAACGCTGGGTGGTTATAAAAGCAACTATCAGAGCGCTATCGCATCAATCTGCTGCTGAATGGTTTCCAGTAGCTTAGCCTGCAGCACCGCCTGCTCGCTCTGAAGCGTATCCCGCTCGGCTGCCAGTCTTTCCATCTCCTGCAGGGTCTTCCCGGTCTGTGCTTGTTTGAGCGCATCCTCGAACCGAATAGAGTCGGTCAGCTTGCTGATGCGCTTCGCCTCCTCTTGCCACTTGGCAGCTTTGGCTTCCAGCTCTGCGAGCTTGGCCTGCATCTCACGCATCGCCAGGTCTTGCTGTAGCTGCGCTTGCTCCGCCTGTTGTTCAGCCGCCGCGCGTTCTTCATCGTTCATTTCGTCCGGATCTTTCTGGATGCCCAGTGCGTTGCGGATCCGCTCTACAAACTCAGCTTTACGCGGCACATCCATGAGCTCCACGAGCAAGTCAAAGCAGGCAGCAGCCGCTTCTGGCGGCAGTTGGGCCATTGCCTGAGTCATCCGCTCGGCCAGTTGCTGCTTGTAGGCCGCAGTCTGCTGGATTGGCGCCAACGCGATATGCGCCCGTAACCGAGTCACATCGTTGGTCAGTTGGCCATCTTCCGCCTCGACGTTGAGCACTACCGCCTTACGCCGGCGTGGGTCATCCCGGTTGATAGTCACCTTGTAGTTGCGCTTGTTGGCCATGTCTTCCAGCAGGTACGACAGGGCCAGCTGGCCTACGAGCTGACAGCCCATGCGGTAGTTGTCGTTAATCTCCGAGAGAGTGGTGGCCCCCTGCTCCACCAGGTTGCTTATCGCCACACCGGATTGGCCTGTTGTGCCCTGCCCTAGGAATGCTGCGTAGACGCCCATGGTGTCCTGGATGAGCTTGACCGAATCCTGCATCACCTCGAACTGCTGGGCCGCCACGTTGAAGTCCTGCTCAACCTTGAAGGCATCACTCACGCTGGTTTTGTTCTGGCGATCTGGGTTGAGCTCAATGTAGCCATCAGGACGCTCAACCTCTTCCAGCACCTGGGCTCGGCTCATGTTGGTGGCGTCCTTGTCCATGATGACGCGCTTGGCCTGCAGCAAGAAGGTCAGCTTGATACGGCGCAGGTTCACTTCGTCCTGTGCCGGCATGGCCCGGGCAATCAACCCATAGGGCTCTCCGGTGCGGTCCTTTCGGTATCCCCAGAACGGGACCAGGGGATACATGTTGTGGGGAGCTGAACAGGGACGGTCTACCAGATGATGAGGGCCTACAAACCAGGACTCTCGGATTACGGCCACTGGGCGACGTTCAACCCTGGCTCTGCCCATCGCAACGGCCGCACGGTGTAGCTGGTTGCCCTTGTCGAACTCCAGTGCACGACCCGAATCGAGCAACAGCACTTGGCGCGTGGTGTAAGTCCGGTAGTAAACCACCTGCAGCAACACCCGGTCCCGTTCTCTACTACACCACTCCACCTCTTTGCTGCTGAACTGGCTCCACTCCTCATACGCACTGACCAGGTTGGGATCCATCCCTTCAATGGAGGTCAGGTTCACAATATCCGCCCAGTCATTGATGCTGCGGTCCAAGATGTCCGCTTTGCTCGGGAGCATAGTCTTGGCTTCATCCACATCAAACCAGCGCCGTCGCATCAGCCACCGGCAATCGCTCAAGTCAGGCTCGCGGCTATGCCAGTCCCAGAACACCTCATCCCGGTGGACGTTGCTGAACTTGTAGCGTGGGCCAAACGGGTCATCACGGCGACAGACCTCAATCCACTCCAATCCCGCTTTGATTTGGCCGGCGTAGGCCCCTCCCCGGGCGCGGTCTAACCCACCAAGACGGCACATATCGGCATATTCCGCGTTCACCGCTTCGGCCAGCAGCTCGATCTCTTCGTCGTGGTCATCGGCGATCACCATCAGCTCAGTCCGGCTCTTGGCCTCCATGCCCAGCACCCCATCAATGGTTGGGGCGATCAGGTTGTGCATGGTGATAGGTTGGCCACGCTCTTTGAGCACCTTGCTGACCTCGGGAGGCAGCTGATCACCGTCGTAGTAGGCACATGCTCGGTTAGCCATCGAGCGCCAGTCTGGCTGGCCGTTGATGTCGCTCATCAATTTGAGCAGGCGTGCGGTATCGAGGCCGCCTTTTTCAGGGGCCTTGGGCTGGGCATTGATCATCAGTTGGCCATCCAGTGCTTTGGTTTACGGGCGGATTCAGGTTTGACGATGCGAGCAGGCATTCTGGCCCGCATTTCTTGGGCAATCATGTAGCTCATCAGCTGGTCGTCGTAACAGCCTTCCTGAGCGTTCATGCTGCCGTTCTTGTCGTAGACAAAGGTGGTTGCTTCGGAGATGGTGCCGATCCAGCGGATCCCCGACTGGCCGGCACGCAGCAGGGTCTTGAGGCCATCAACCAGGAGTGGCTTGGATTGCCGGGTAGTGAGCCAACCCAAACGGGGTGTCTCATCATCCCGGTCACGGTCGATGTGCTCTTGGGTGTAGATACGGCGGATGGGGTAAAGCTCCCGCAGTTTGAGCACTACGGCATGGCCATGGTTGTTGCGCTCTGGGCCGATGTAAGCAGGGCCATGCTCTGCACTGCCATAGAACTTGCCTACGTGAGCCAGCAGCTGCGCAAAGAGCCCGGGGTCCAGGTGCCCATACCAGTGCGCTACCTGACGACCATCGCTTCTGGCCACCACATCTAATGATGACCGGTCACCGTGTTCAAGCCCCTCTGCCACGTCGCCGCCGATGGCATAATCCTCATCGGGATCGGGTAGCTCCCACACCAGCAGCATGTTCTCGAGCGACCGCTGGCCCTGCTCGTCCAGCCGCTCTGGCTTGCGAGCCTTGTGGCGCGCGCCGGTAACCGGGTCGATGTCATAGACGATGAGTGGCGCAATGCAGTCACCTTCCGCCTCCATCGTCACTATCGGGTCAAACACCCGGCGACCAGAAGTTAGAAACGCCTCTAGCGGTGTGCTGGGAAACTCCTGCTTCATCTCAGTACCCAGGGTTGCCTCTTTGAGCACATACCATTGGCGCTGCTCATCACTGATGGTGCAGCCCATCGCCTTCTCTACTGCGGCGAAGTATTCAAGCTGGGCTTTGCTGGCCACCACACCAGATGCCGGCACTTCGTCGCGATACTTGGGGTCTTGCCACCAGGCGAAGAAGTGAAACTTCCAGTCGAGCTGGCTGAGCTCGCCGCCGGTTCTGCTGAGCTCCAGCGACTTCATGCTCATGGCGTGGAAATCGCCGCCTACGCCTTCAGCCGTTGATTCGATGAATGCCACGGCGCCCGGGTGGATGGCCTGCAGGGTACCGGTGCGCACCTCTTTGGCTTTCTCGGGGTACTTGGCGCAGATCTTCCCGTGTTCAGAGACATGCAAGCGCTGGACGGTACCCGAGCGGAAGGACGTGGCCACTTGGATGCTTGAGCCGTGCCGGAACAGGATGTGACCGCCGTTTGCCCCGCCACGCCGTGCGACCACTGGGAACTGGGCCTTCAGCCAGCTGGGCAGGTTATCGAACGGGACTTCAATCTTGGTACGGTATATCTCCCCTGCTGCGGCCAAGTCCTGGGCGATGATCCCGCACTTGAGGTTCTTGTTGAACAACGCCTCATCCAGCAGATAGATATCGATGGCCGTGGAGAACCCCAGCTGCCGCGCCTTGAGGATGATGTTCAGCCACCACATTGTCTTGAACAAGAGCTCTTGCGCCGGGCGCAGCCGGAAGCGCACCAGCTGGCCTTGCTCATTCTCGATCATGTAAAGGTTGTTCATCCGCCACCACTTATCGCCGAGCTTCGAGCGGATGTAGGCCATCTGCTCCTGCTCAGTCATGGCGGAGATGTCGGGTTCGATCATTGGTGGATCTCAGGCAATAAAAAACCCGCCGAAGCGGGTTAGTCTTTAAGATTGAACAAGTTTGCTTGCTATATATGCAATGCAAGAAACCAATGAAATTAAATTTGGCAAAACCCCATCTCCAAAATCAGGGAATTTTATCGCACAAACAACATACGCCCTGAAATAGTCAAGTGAAACGTATAATTTTGCACGCAACGGGTATTCAAATAACTGGCGCTCGTCACAATTAAAGTATGTATTAAGACTACCAAAATCGATTACGATTGGATGCAGTGAGTTCAGTCGCACCTCACTATAAACACTACTATTTTCGCTTAAACTAATTAGATACGCAGAAGGATTACGCGCAAGAGAAACACTTATTACCGAAAATGGACTCTTTACTTTATCATTTATCGCATATCTAATTGATGCGCATGATAATCGGCATTTTTCAAATACAATTTGAGTTATATTATCCCTAATATCATGTGATATCTGCCAGTGTCTCCACCAAAAAAATATCATTATTGATAACATTGCATATTCTAACCACTCTGGCCGGCTAAATTTTAACTTCGCCCCCAGCATACTGAGGTCACTTGACATCTGGCCGCCAGCTATTGAATAGATGAGTACTATGCTGGCAGCAACCATCAAGTTTTTACGGTATTGTCTTTCTAAATCTTTG
>JBOFBS010000283.1:0-2717 GCA_051645725.1 Aeromonadaceae bacterium
CGCATGGAACGATGTGAATGGGTGACGCAGCCATGTTGGCACCACAACAAATTGACAAGAAGTTTAACCAGTTGAGCTCGGTGAGGCCATGCGATACATCACGACTGCCCCCTGAACTTGGCTATTTGCTCTAAAAGACACCACACACCCAGAGATGGCCACTGATGGCGCATGACTGGCCTAGCATCAGTTGCCTGAACTTCGATGGCTTTCAGATGTTATGGGGGCTGAAGACTACCCATTATGGGAGGTTATGATCCTCCTAACACTCCCCTGTGAGCCCCAAAAAATGGATTTGCGAAAATCATACCGTCTGTTGTAGGGTATTCTTGCTTCGCCAGCATGACCTTCGCACGAGTCGAAACAGGCCTGATGATTCTTAACCTTCTCGTAGTTGATATCATGACCTTGGATGGTTAAACGTGCGGCATGAAAACCCAAGGTTCGAGGATGCAACTATGAACCTATCGAATCTCGCTCGTGAAGCACGCAGTGCTCTGCAACTCTTTTCTGGTACCACCACCACTCATCAACAAACGCTGGAGTTGCTAGCTGCAGCTCTGGGTTTTGGCTCGTATGCCGCGCTGACGCACAGGTCGATCGTGCTGGTTGATGCCGACGTTCAGGAGACACCCATGTCTACCAATATCGAGCGTGTCCAGGAGCGAGCCAAAGACATTCTTGGCCAAGAGATACCAGCCCACATTATCGTTGACATCATGCGCCAGCATCGAGTCCATGTGCTGACCCTCCTCGAAGAAGATGAGGTCAACAAAGACGAAAATCCACCTTATAGACCGTCTTATATACCGGCTTATGCTCTGCACCAATTAGCACGCTTGGCCCCCCTCATCGACCACCCCAATGGGGAAAATTACGAGGTCGTTGACAGTCTGGTCAAGCAGGTCAGACGCATAGCTGAGAGAGAGTACATCCCCGCTCTTCTCGTGGCCTTGTCTGACCATTTGTCTGTCCCGTTACAAGAACCCGAAGCATACCTGGATTTTGCTACGCTGGAACGTCGTGATGAGGCTTACCGGTTGTACCTTGGTGGTGCTGAGCTGCACGGCGAACAGCTGCAAATTGCAAAGTCCGAGGCGTACGCTAGATGGCGAAAAGGCATGCACATAGATTTGCTGCTCGATGCCATTGCACTTGACGATGAAGATGCCGAAGATTTACTGGCAGATTGGATTAGGCACGACGATCAAGGCGTAAACCTCAAGTACATCAGTGGTAGGAATCTTGCGTTGGTTGCACCAATGCTGATGGAGTCCAGCTACCATGATGACGCAGTTCAGGCATGGCTGGCTGCCACCAAACATAACGGTATCAAGCACAGGCTTGTATCAAGCTGCTACCAACACGATCTCCTGTATAGAGCTACCGTGAATACCTACTTCTCTCGCTTGTTTTCAGATAATAGGTGGCGCAGTTGCGAGCCGAAGATTGAGCATAAATACCACGACTATCTGCTCCTACAATGCGATACAGAAGAACAGGCGTCGTACCTCTTTCCCGATTGGAATAATCGGCAAGGACGTTCCGCTCTCAGAGCCTTGAGTCCAGCACTCGATGAACTGGCCAAGCTTGATGCAAAAAGAATCTTTGATGCCTACCATGCTCGCTGACAAATTATGGTAATAGGCAGTTGAGTCTGTAAAGACTCACCTTCCCATCTGCATCACAATAAACGGCCAGCTTGACCATCGTTTGAAGGCCAAGCTGGCTTCGTCAACTCCAGCCTCAATACAGACAGCACTCCAGCTCGTTTGCTTACCTGATTTGCTCGATAGCTGGTCAGGATGCCACGCCGCCCTAACATCCGGTTAGTTTTCATCATCTACCTCCCCCTCCATTGTCAGCAAAGCTGGCCGCCCCTGTTTGCCCAGAGCGCCTCCAAGGCCCATAGCGCAATCTATGAACAAAAGGGGCAATGACGCCCCCATATCACTTGGCCAGCAAGCACTCTGGGGCACTGAGCAGCGTCAGGACAGGGGGAGGATATGGCATGCAACAAGGGACATTTGTCACCACATGACACTCTGACGCCCTCTCATTCGCGACCGGTGTCACTCGCATCACGACCCCAAATGCCAGCAGCTCAACCACCCCAAAGCACCACCCTTAATAATCAACAAGTTAACCAGTAATATGCAACGTAGCCTACACTTCGAAGGCGATTTACTTAAAGGCTGTGACAGAATGACACCGTGACACAAGAAAGAGCAGCCTGAAACTTGCGGGAAACCTATTTGGGGACTGATTTGATTCCTGAAAAGTACCTAAAAAGTTGGTACCAAGCACAGTACCAACAATCAATTTCATAACCACAAATACAGTTGACTTACAATGAGTTGTGTTGCAATTTCAGATGATGTCGAGGGAGCCAAATTCTAAAACCCAGCCTTTTGGCTGGGCTTTTTCGTATCTGCCTCAGAAGAGTCTAGGGAAGGTGCGAATAAGCGGGGAAATTCTTCTCGGCTTACGCAGTCATTTCATTTCTTCATGTTTGAGCCGATTTTTTCTCCCGTAAATGCCTTGAATCAGCCTATTTAGACCGTTTCTTCGCCATTTAAGCTCAGAGATCCCCTCATTTTTAGAGACTCAAATAATTCCAAGTGTGCGGGTATATAAGCGGTGTTGCTTCAGGTAGTAGATAAATTTATCCATCAACAAGACCGCATTGGCTTCTTTCATTTTAGGTAGCAACTGGT
>JBOFBS010000284.1:0-2362 GCA_051645725.1 Aeromonadaceae bacterium
TGATAGTCAATCTCTCGGGTCGTGGCGATAAGGATATCTTTACCGTGGCCGACATTCTGGAAAAGCAAGGAGCCCTGTGATGAGTCGTTACGCAAAACTGTTTGCCCGTCTGGCCGAGAAGAAGCAGGGGGCCTTCGTCCCCTTCGTCACCCTGGGTGACCCCAACCCCGAGCTCTCCTTGCAGATAGTCGATGCCCTGGTCGCCGGGGGCGCCGATGCCCTGGAGCTGGGGATCCCCTTCTCCGATCCCGTGGCCGATGGCCCCACCATTCAGGATGCCACCACCCGCGCCCTGAAGGCCGGAACGACACCCGATATCTGTTTTGCCATGCTGGCACAGATCCGCGCCAAGTATCCCGAGCTGCCGATTGGCCTGCTGCTCTATGCCAACCTGGTTTATGCCAAGGGGATTGATGGCTTCTATGAGCAGGCGTTAGCCGCAGGCGTCGATTCGGTTCTGGTTGCCGATGTCCCGGTCGAGATGTGTGCCCCCTACAAGGCTGCAGCTGATAAGGTGGGGATTGCCTCCATCTTCATCGCCCCGCCTAATGGTGACAGCGCCACCCTGCAAAAGGTGGCCGAGCTGGGCTCCGGCTACACCTACCTGCTCAGCCGCGCCGGCGTCACGGGCACCGAGACTCGGGCGGGCAAACCAGTGGGGCACCTCATCGAGAGCCTCAAAAGCTTTAACGCCGCACCGGCTCTGCTGGGCTTTGGCATCAGCGAGCCGGCTCAGGTGCGTGAAGCGATTGCCGCAGGCGCCGCCGGAGCCATCTCCGGCTCGGCTGTGGTCAAGATCATTGAGCAGGGGTTGGCTCAACCTGCAGATATGCTGATGAAATTGCAGGAGTTTGTCAGCAAGATGAAGGCGGCAACTCACTATTGAGCAGGGCGAGCTGACCACCCTCTGGCACGCTCACACTGGCCCGTCATTGCATTGACGGGCTTTTTTCTTTTTTTCCCCACGCACAGCCGTTAGACTGGGCCCAAGATTTACCCCAGTGCCGACACGCCAGGTGCCCATATGAAACAGTTTTTAGAGTTTATCCCCCTTATCGTCTTCTTTGCCGTCTACAAGATGTACGATATCTATGCCGCCACCGCCGCCTTGATGGTCGTCACCGTGCTGCAGATGGCCATCACCTGGTTTACCCTGCGCAAACTGGAGAAGATGCATCTCATCACGCTGGCTCTGGTGCTGGTGTTTGGCGGCTTCACCCTGTTGTTCCATGATGATGCCTTCATCAAGTGGAAGGTGACCGTCATCAACCTGATCTTCTCCGGTGCGCTGCTGATTAGCCAATTCGGCTTCAAGAAGCCGCTTATCAAACAGATACTGGGCAAAGAGATGCAGTTACCCGATGCCATCTGGTCGCGCGTCAACCTGGTTTGGGCCCTCTTCTTTCTGCTCTGCGCCCTGCTCAACACCTATATCGCCTTTAACCTGTCGCAAGAGATCTGGGTTAACTTCAAGGTATTTGGCCTGCTGGGCATGACCCTGCTCTGCACACTGGGCACTGTGGTCTATCTCTATCGCCACTTGCCAGCTGAACAACAAGAGTAAAATGGGAGCCAATCGGCTGATGTTTGTCCCTTAAGAGGGTCGACCGAGAGCGCCTCCCTCGCCTTCGCTAACTGAGTTGCATTAGGGGCCAGTCGGCCCCTTTTCTCTTTACCGCGTCATCTATGTCATACCCTAGTCAAGGAGAGCCTATGTGGTATTTGATCTACTCTGAAGATGTCACCAACAGCCTAGCCCTACGCCAGCAAGCCCGACCAGCCCATCTGGCCCGGCTGCAAGCCTTGCGAGATGAGGGGCGTCTGCTGCTGGCAGGCCCCAACCCGGCTATTGATAGCGAGGAGCCAGGGGAGGCAGGCTTCACTGGCAGTACCGTCATAGCACAGTTTGCCTCACTGGCCGCAGCTCAGGCGTGGGCTGATGCCGACCCCTATGTGGCCGCCGGCGTCTATGCCCGAGTGACGGTTAAACCCCTGAAAGTCACGGTCAAGCCGGAAAGTGCCTTCTTCTGATCCTGGGCTGACCGCGTATAAGAGATCAGGCCCGTAAGCTGGGCCTGATTTTTCGATGTAACAAACTCCTCTACTACCCAGGCTACAGCCAGCCGCCAGGGCTCACGGCTCTGATCCTGTCTGCACTATACTGACCTAAATCTATTGTGTTTTAACTGGATAAGCCGTAATGATGCAGTCATATCTATGGCTATAACCCAGCCAGCTCAGCATTATTAAATTGCACATGAGGAATCCACAATGAAAGTCTCAGTGATAGGCGCAGGTGCCGTGGGCGTCTCCGTATGTGAATATTTGCTGCTCAATGGTGCCTGCGACAGTCTGGTTCTCG
>JBOFBS010000285.1:0-2375 GCA_051645725.1 Aeromonadaceae bacterium
TTACTTGGCTGCTGGCTGCAGCTCTGGAGAACAGGCCAGCATCATCTCTTCGAGTTTTAGCACCATATTGCGCGAGCCGATGAAAAAGGGCGTCCGCTCATGCAGACTCAACGGTTGCTTATCAAGAATACGTGAGAAACCATCACTGGCTAGCCCACCGGCCTGCTCCACCAAAAAGGCCAGGGGGTTGCACTCATAGAGCAGACGCAACTTGCCCTGGGGTGAGTTAGTACCAGATGGGTACATATAGATGCCCCCCTTGATCAGACTACGGTGAAAATCCGAGACCAAAGAGCCTATGTAACGAGAGCCATAGGGGCGCTGGGTCTGTGGATCCTGTGCCTGACAAAACTTGAGATACTGCTTTACCCCCTGGGGAAACTTCAGATAGTTGCCTTCGTTCACCGAATAGATGTAACCCTGCTCCGGGATCTGCATATTGGGGTGTGACAAGTAAAAACAACCTATCGAGGGGTCGAGGGTAAAACCATTGACCCCCTGACCCGTGCTATAGACCAGCATGGTGGAGGAGCCGTAGATAATGTAACCGGCAGCAACTTGTCTGTGCCCCGCTTGCAAAAAATCGCGCTGGGTTACAGGTTCATCCGCTTCACTGATCCGGCGATAGATAGAAAAAATAGTCCCGACCGAGACGTTTACATCTATGTTAGATGAGCCATCCAGGGGATCCACCAGCACAACATACTTGGAGCCTCTTCCCTCCAGTGGCGCAAAAGAGACGAACTCCTCTTCCTCTTCGGAAGCCAGGCCACACACCTCACCGCGCGCGGCCAATGCCAGTTTGAAACGTTCATTGGCATACCAGTCGAGTTTCTGCTGCTCCTCACCCTGCACATTGGCCACGCCCATACTGCCCACTATCTCGCTGATCCCGGCCTGATTGATCTCGCGATTGACGATTTTGGCCGCCAAACGGATGGAAGAGAGTAGCGAGCTCAGCTCCCCTGTGGCATGAGGAAAATCAGCCTGCTGCCGAATGACAAACTCCCCTAACGTTATACCTTGTTGCATCGTGGCACTCCATCAATAGGAAAACGATTTCATGCTATAACCAGAGCAAAAAAAGAACAAGATGAATCGATTAAGCCAGCGAAAAATGCAAACTGGTTAACAATAATGGCCAAAAAGAAGGGGCCGCCTAAGCGACCCCTTACCTGATGGCTAACCCGACAGTTCAGTAACTAACCGTTACGCCTGCGCCAGATAGTTGCGCACCCGCTCCAGATCTTCAGCCGTATCCACGCCAGCTGTCGGAGTTTCCAACGCCATGGCCACATGAATGCGCTCGCCGTGCCAAAGCACTCGCAACTGCTCGAGGGCTTCGATCTGCTCAAGCGGGCTAGGCTCCCACCCTACATATTGACGAATAAACCCAGCCCGATAGGCATAAATGCCCACATGACGCGCATGGGGCTCCCTCATCTGGCGCTCGGCCTTGGCAAAGTTGTCCCGCTCCCAGGCGATGGGGGCGCGGCTAAAATAGAGGGCATACCCCTTGGCATCAGTCACCACTTTCACCGCATTCGGATTAAAGAGCTCTTCTTGCTCGGTAATGGGTACGGCCAGGGTTGCCATCGGCGCCTGGTTCGCCGCCAGATCTTCGGCTACCTGACGAATGACAGCTGGCGGGATCAGAGGCTCGTCACCCTGCACATTCACCACTATGGTATCTGGCGCCAGTCCCAGCTTTTCACACACCTCGGCCAGCCGCTCTGTACCCGACTGATGCGTAACCGATGTCATGCAAACTTCAGCACCGGCATGGGCAATCGCCTGGGCTATCCGCTCATCATCGGTGGCGACGACCACGCGCTCGGCTCCAGCCTGTAGGGCGCGCTCGACCACCCATTCAATCATGGGCTTACCATGAATATCAGCCAGCGGCTTGGCAGGCAGGCGCGAAGAGCTGTAACGGGCAGGAATAACAACGACAAAGCTCATGATGGCAGCTCTTCTTGAGTTAAGGTGCGGGCTCGGCTCTCCAGTAGAACCGGGATATCATCCTCTATGGGATACGCCAGGCGATCGGCTCGACAAAGGAGCTCACCCTTATCCTTGTCATAGTGCAGTTTACCCTTGCAGACCGGGCAGGCGACTATATCCAGCAACTTATGATCCAGTGCCATCTCTCACTCCCTTCAATCGGTTAACGATGACATCCGCCAAAGCAGGCGGCAACTGAGCCGCCACAGGTAGATACCACCAATTGGCTTGCGCAAACTCGCGGCACTTGACCGCATCTTTTTCCGTCATGAGCAGAGGCCGCTCACTAAACTGCCTGGCCAACGCCTGCGCATCGAAACTCTGATGGTCAGCAAAAGCCACCGTCTGCTCCAGCTGATAACCCAGCTGGC
>JBOFBS010000286.1:0-2242 GCA_051645725.1 Aeromonadaceae bacterium
GTATGCGTTGGTTGAGAGTAACAAACGCGGCTCACAGCACTGGACCTTGCGTCCGAAGATAGCGATGAAAGCAGGCATGTATCTGCCTGTTGTAGTGAATGTTTGCATGAAAATGATGGTCTTGGGTGAGGATGTATGACAACTAATTTGGCGGGAGTGCTGACGGATGTCGGCGCTCAACTTATCGAAGAGGCGTACCAGGCAGGCAAGACCGTCGTGATCACCAAGATGGCCTTGGGCGATGGTGGCGGTAACCCTGTTGAGGTCAAGCCATCCGTGACTAAACTGGCGCGGGAGTTCCATCGCCAACTGCTGGATAATGGTGTGGCCGAGGATGCCATTCTGGGCGGGAGTATCAACTACATCCCCCAAGCAGATCACCGTGGTAAATGGCTGCGCGAATTTGGTCTGCTGGATGCCAGCGGCAACCTGATCGTGTATGCGGCGTATAGCCCTTCTCAAATCCCCGAGAACCCCAACATGGCCGCCCAGTTCATTATCGGCATGATGATGCCAGTCATGAACATTGAGGCGATTGAGGTTCAGGTTAACCCCGAAGGCACCGTCACCCAAGAAGAGTTCCACAACCACACCCACAAGCTCACTCTGTCTGGAGATGCAACCGGCTCGGTCACGCTCGGTAAGGACGGCGCGACGCTTGAAGTAACGGTGAAAGACGACAGCCACGCTCATATCATCGACAATGTGGACGGATTGCGGCAAGCGCTTGATAGTAAATCGCCTTCAAACCACACCCATCAGGGCACGTTGACCAATCCAATCCCACTGGCCAAGGAAGACCTGAACACGATTATTGCCCCTGGCGCGTATCGTCAGGACTCCGACGCCAATGCGACATTGGTTCTCAACTACCCAGAGGCGAAATCCGGTTCCCTTATTGTGACCGCCGGGGCAGGGGTGCAGCATCGTTATCACGTCTACAACACCAGCCGGGTCTATACCCGCGCCCAGTACGACACCTTGGCGTTCACCCCTTGGGCCAGGGACTACAACACTCTGAACAAGCCCACACCCGATGAGCTTGGGGCATACCCTAAAACAGGAGGCTATCTGGACGGTGGGATCGACTCCAAGGATGTCATCTACGCCAGAGTGGGGCTGATAGCGCGCTCACGTACTGGCAGTAATGGTGGCACATGGCTCGGCATAGAAGCGCCCGAGAATGCCGATCCATATATCAGCGCCAAGGTGAACGCCGAGAATGCCCCCTCGCAGGTCATCTCCATTGGTCGAAATGAGATTACCGCCCACAAGCGCCTGGCTGCCACCGCAATGCGGATTATTGCTGATGCTGGTTTGAAGTTTTCACCTTATGAGGATCTACGAGGTATTACTTGGGGTCTTGGGGTTAACGCCGAAAACAGAACCTGGGGTTTGCACAAATATGTTGACGGGGTTTGGACCTCCTCGCCGTTCTGGGTTGATGCGGTTGGCTCCGTAGGGATGAATGCCCTGGTCGTTTATGGCGGCAGTGAGAGCAGATATCACCAGGTCAGAAACGCTGGAAACCCTACGGTCGAGCTACACGAGCCGGGCAAGTTTGCGGTGATGATGTATAAGCCGCAAGGGACTGCGACCGTGCGCTTTTGCGCCAGCAATGGCGCA
Source organism: Aeromonadaceae bacterium (assembly GCA_051645725.1). Lineage (GTDB taxonomy): Bacteria > Pseudomonadota > Gammaproteobacteria > Enterobacterales > Aeromonadaceae > Pseudaeromonas. The sequence goes on from JBOFBS010000286.1 coordinate 1,627, forward strand.
GGTGGTGAGTCGCAAGGTTATGGCGGCGTAGATAGTGATGGCTTTTTCACCGTAGCTGGCCGCTTCCGAGCCCACTACCCGTCAGCCAATCGAGCTTGGACGAGCAAGGGGCAGTGTTCGTTCTGGGGTGAGACTATCTCACCACCCCTCGCGGGTTCCTTGCTTGGCATTACCGGAATCCAGATGCAACGCACCGGTATTTGGGCGCTAGAAAATCATTACGGGATGTTTAACCCAGATGATAACCCTAACAACGTGGAACACGTCCTTAGCTCTACGGACGGCGGCGGCTTCTGGCGGGTCTGGCGGTTCAGCAACGGCGGGAACCTTGCCGCTGCTGGCGGCAGATGGCGGATTGACGGCGATGGCGAGCTATACCCAGCTCGTCTCAATGGCTCCAATATGATCGACTGGTGCCAAGGTGGCTTTGCATATAAGTCACACACTCACACAGCCGCTCATGGCAACCAAGACATCGTCGCCAGTGGCTGGGGGCAGATCGGCACTTACATGCTGGCAGCAGTGATCCCTGGCCACGCTGCTGCCATGAACCCAGCTTCCACCATTGCAGGTTCGTCCCTGCGCCCCGCCAACTGCGCGGAGTGGGGGCAAAACC
>JBOFBS010000287.1:0-5867 GCA_051645725.1 Aeromonadaceae bacterium
GGCTCTCAATCTTGTTTTTCAGCAGATCGCCGCCCACCGGATCCAGCTGTACCGGCATCAGACGCGGGGCGAACTCCACCACATGGGTTTCCAGCCCCAGCAGGCGCAGGGCGTTAGCGGCTTCGAGCCCCAGCAGGCCCCCCCCTACCACCACGCCGGTACGGCCACCGGCACAGGCATCGCGGATGGCATCCAGATCGGAAAGGGTGCGATAGACATAGCAACCGGCGCGCAGATGGCCAGGGATGGGCGGCACGAAGGGATAGGAGCCGGTGGCCAGCACCAGCTGGTCATAGCGATACTGCTCACCATGACAGGTGGTGACGGTTTTCGCCTCCAGATCCAGCCCCTCTATGGCGCTGGAGAGCAGCAGTTTGACCCCTTTTTCGGCATACCACTCCGGATCGGCCAGCTGCAGCTCCTTGGGGGCCTTGCCACCGAACACCTCGGAGAGGTGCACCCGATCGTAGGCGCTGTCGGGTTCGGCACCAAAGACAGTCACCTCATATTGCTCAAGCCCACCGGCATTCACCAGTTGTTCTATGAAGTGGTGGCCGACCATGCCGTTACCCACCACCAGTAGCTGTTGTTTACTCATTCTTCTTCTCTCCATCCTGGGTGGCGTTGCCTGACCCACTCCTTGCCCAACCCCATGCGATCCCTCAGCGGCATCCCGCTCAGGCCACGGCGGCCCTGGCATCAGCCTTGGGCTTTTTTAACGGTGTCACCTTGCTGTGCTTCTCGTAGAGGAAGCTCAGCACACACTGGCGCAGCTTGTGGTACTCGGGATCATCGGCCAGCGCCACCCGGTTACGGGGGCGCGGCAGGTTGATGGGCAGTATCTCGCCTACCGTTGCCGCCGGGCCATTGGTCATCATGACGATGCGATCCGAGAGCAGTACCGCCTCATCCACGTCATGGGTGATCATGATGACGGTGTTGTTGAGCTCGGCCTGGATCTCCATCAGGGCATCCTGCAGGTGAGCCCGGGTTAGGGCATCCAGGGCGCCGAAGGGCTCATCCATCAAGAGCACCTTGGGTGACATGGAGAGGGCCCGGGCTATGCCGACCCGCTGCTTCATGCCGCCGGAGATCTCGTGGGGCTTCTTCTCCAGGGCATGGTCCATCTGCACCAGGGAGAGGTAGTAGCGCACCTTCTCGGCGATTTGCGCCTTGCTGGCCCCCTTCATCACCTGACGCACCGCCAGCTCCACGTTCTCGTAGACAGAGAGCCAGGGCAGCAGGGCATGGTTCTGGAACACCACAGCGCGCTCGGGGCCCGGGCCCGCCACCTCGCGGCCATCGAGTATGATGCCGCCCGAGGTGGGCTCGTTGAGACCGGCCACCAGGTTGAGCACTGTGCTCTTGCCGCAGCCGGAGTGACCGATGAGCGAGATAAACTCCCCCTTGGCGATCTTCAGGTTGACGTTCACCAGTGCCTCGAACCAGCCGCTCGGGGTGGCAAAGCGCATACCGACTTCACTTAAATCGAGATAGTGTTTGGACATAGTCGTAATCCTTAATTCGTCGGGCTGGCTCAGCGCAAGTCGCTGCGCTTGTCCCAGGAGAGCCACTTCTGCAGGGCCAGCATGCCTCTATCCAGCATGAAGCCGATGAGACCTATGGTGATGACCGCCACCATGATGCGGGCCAGGGAGTCCGAGCTGCCGTTCTGGAACTCGTCCCAGACGAATTTACCCAGGCCCGGGTTCTGGGCCAGCATCTCGGCGGCGATGAGCACCATCCAGGCCACCCCCAGCGAGAGGCGCAGACCGGTGAAGATCATGGGCACGGCTGAGGGCAGCACTATCTTGCGCACATGGGTCAGGGGGGCGAGCTTGAGCACCCGGCTGACGTTCTGCAGATCCGGGTCAATGGTCGCCACCCCAACCGTGGTGTTGATGAGGGTGGGCCAGAGACTGCAGAGACTCACGGTAAAGGCGGAGATGACGAAGCTCTTGGCAAAGAGGGGATCCGTGCTCACATAGAGGGCACTCACCACCATGGTCACCAGCGGCAACCAGGCCAGGGGCGAGATGGGTTTCAAGATCTGGACCAGAGGGTTGATGGCCTCATAGAGCGTCTTGTTGAGCCCCAGCACTATGCCCACCGGAATGGCGATCAGGGTGGCCACGATAAAGCCGGTCGCCACGGTCAGCAGACTGGTCAGCACCTGCTCGAAGAAGGTGGGACGACCGGTATAGGGACGGATCTTCACCTCGGCGTCGGGATTGGCCTTGAGCTTCTGGGCATTACGCGCCTCCTGACGGGCGTAGAAGGCCTCCTTCTTCTCCTGCTCACTCCGGTACTCCTGATAGAGGGCACCCAACTGTGTGGCGGTGGCCCCGGGCCCGGGCAGGGCGCCCAGGCTGGTCTGCACCTGGCTGGCCAGCATCTGCCAGGCAAACAGGAAGCACAAGATCCCCATCACAGGCAGCAGCCCGGCGCGCCAGGCCCGGGCGCTGCCTGATTTCATGGCATCCATCCCCAGGGGTTTAATCCGTTGCATTATGGCTTGCATAGTGTGTTACCTCTCCTTGATTCGGTGCGGGTATCAGGGGGCGAACCCCCTGCGCCCTCAGAGCTTTTCGTCACCCTTAAGACCGATGGCAAACTGCTTCAGGTAGTCGTTGGGCTTGTGACCGTCATAGGTGACGCCATCGATAAAGAGGCTGTCGGCTGGCTTGTAGCCGCTCTCCTTGGCAAAGTCGGGGAAGTCGGAGGCCTTCATCTTGCCTTCGGCAATCAGCTCCTTGGCGGCGAGGGCATAGACATCCGGGCGATAGACCTTCTTGGCCATCTCGGCATACCAGCTATCCGGCTTGGCCTCGGGGATCTGACCCCAGCGACGCATCTGGGTCATGTACCAGATGGCATCCGAGTAGTAGGGGTAGGTGGCGTGATGGCGGAAGAAAACGTTGAAGTCGGACGCCGGACGCTTGTCCCCCTTCTCGTACTCGAAGGTGCCGGTCATGGAGTTGGCAATCACCTTGGCATCGGCCCCCACATAGTTGGGACGGGAGATGATGCCCACCGCCTCCATACGGTTGGCGTTGTTCTTTTCATCCAGCCAGTAGGCGGCGCGGATCAGTGCCTTCACCAGATGGATATGGGTGTTGGGGTACTGGTCGGCAAAGGCCTTGGTGACACCAAACACCTTGTCCGGGTTGTTCTTCCAGATGTAATCATCGGTGATCACAGGCACGCCAATGCCCTTGGCCACGGCGGCCTGGTTCCAGGGCTCACCCACGCAGTAACCGTTGATGGTGCCGGCCTCCATGGTGGCTGGCATCTGGGGTGGTGGCGTCACGGAGAGCAGCACATCCGCCTGCTGCTGGCCGGAATTGTCGCCCTTGGCCGGGGCGTAGAAACCCGGGTGGACACCCCCGGCCGCCAGCCAGTAGCGCAGCATGTAGTTGTGGGTGGAGACGGGGAAGACCATGCCAAAGTTGACCGGCTTGCCCTGCTCCTTGTAGCCCTTGAAGACAGGCTTCAGCACATCGGCCTTGATGGGGTGTATGGGTTTGCCATCGGCCCCCTTGGGCACATTCGCCTTCATCTTCTCCCAGACTGCATTGGAGACAGTGACCGCCTTGCCGTTGAGATCCATGCTGAAGGCGGTGACCACCTCGGCCTGGGTGCCTATCCCTAAGGTGGCCCCTATGGGCTGTCCGGCCAGCATATGGGCACCATCGAGCTGACCATCGATGACCCGATCCAGCAGCACCTTCCAGTTGGCCTGAGCCTCCAGGGTCACATAGAGCCCCTCATCCTCGAAGTAGCCCTTCTCGTAGGCCACCGCCAGGGGAGCCATGTCGGTGAGCTTGATAAAGCCCAGTTTCAGCTCCTCCTTCTCGGGGGCCCCCACTTCAGCCATAGCCTGTGAACTCAGCAGTGCGGCCCCCAACAGGGTTGCCAGCAGGGTTTTGGTATGCGTCATCGTTTCTCTCTCCCTGAAAAACAAAAACGCCCTGTCGATCGTCCGATCAACAAGGCGTCATTGCCATTTAAACCAATTCTCGTCGTGCCATGAAATGCGCTGGAGGATCGCCGTTGATCCTGCATTGGCTGCACAAACAGGAGTATTCAGTTTCTGTGCCAAGTTTAAAAAAGGGGATCCGCACCGGAAAACATGGCTTTTAAAGCCAGCTTTATCCCATCCGGGTCAAAAATGGGCGCCGGTCGCGCCCCAAAAACAGGCAAGCGCACCAAAGCGGCCAGAAGCGCGGCGCCTGGGGCTCGCCCCCCTCGCCTCTGGCGCACGGGAAGGCAGTCAGGAACAGTAAGCTGATATAAATCAATTTGTTAGCTTGAATGCCGTGGCAGAACTCAAAGGAAGCAGCTGATTTTCCCGCTTCCATCATGACCCGGGAGGGGTGCCTCAAGCTCCGGCACGGCTTTTGCCTTGTGGTTATTTGATAACTTTAAAATCTAACTTTGGATAATGACGTCCACCTCCCCGGCCTCACGCTTCAGGGAGTGGGCGTTTTTTTGTCTTTGCAATACTGACTGGAGCCCTCTATGACAGCGCCGATCCTGATCCCCACCACAGCGCTCCCCTCTACCCCTGAACCAAACGGGGCAAACCAGGCCGTGCATACTACCTGTGCCTATTGCGGAGTCGGCTGCGGCATCAAGATAGCGGGCGAGAGGCTGGAAGGGGACAGCCAACATCCAGCCAACCTGGGTGCCCTCTGCGTCAAGGGCGCCAGCCTGCTGGAGACCATGGAGTACCCCCACCGCCTGCTCTACCCGCGTATCGAGGGTAAGCACGCCAACTGGGAGAGTGCACTGGACACCATAGCCGAACGCTTCCAGCGCATCATGGCCGAGTCGGGGCCTGAGGCCATCGGCTTCTATGTCTCGGGTCAGCTGATGACCGAAGATTACTATGTGGCCAACAAGCTGATGAAGGGCTATATAGGCGCGGCCAATATCGATACCAACTCGCGCCTCTGCATGTCCTCGGCGGTAGCGGCCCACCAGCGCGCCTTCGGCGAGGATGTGGTGCCCGCCTGCTATGAGGATCTGGAGCAGTGCCAACTGCTGGTGATAGTGGGGGCCAATACCGCCTGGACCCACCCTGTCATCTTCCGCCGCATCCAGCAGGCGCGCAGCCGGAATCCGGCTATGAAGCTGGTGGTGGTGGACCCGCGCCGCACCATGACAGCCGAGCAGTCTGATCTCCATCTGGCCATCAAACCCGGCAGCGATGTGCATCTCTTCAATGGCCTCTGCCGCTACCTGCAGCAGGAGGGGGGGCTGGATCAGGCCTATATCGATGCCCATGTGGAGGGCTATCCGGAACTCTGTGCCCTGCTGGACAAGCCGGAGTACGAGCTGGCCGCCGTAGCGGAGGCCTGTGATCTGAGCGAGGTGGATCTGCGCGCCTTCTACCACTGGTTTCTGGACAATCCCCAGACCGTGACCCTCTTCTGTCAGGGGGTGAACCAATCCAATCAGGGCACAGACAAGGCCAACAGCATCATCAACGCCCACCTGCTCACCGGGCGGGTGGGCAAGCCCGGCGCCTCCCCCTTCTCCATGACGGGGCAACCCAACGCCATGGGCGGCCGTGAAGTGGGGGGCCTGGCCACCCAGCTGGCAGCCCATATGGGCTTTAGCGAGGAGAACTGCGATCGGGTACAGCGCTTCTGGAATTCGCCCACCATAGCCCGTAAGCCTGGGCTCAAGGCGGTGGATCTCTTCGAGGCGGTGCGGGAGAAGCGCATCCGTGCCCTCTGGGTCATCGCCACCAACCCCGCCATCTCGCTGCCCGACTCGGCCCGAGTGCGCGAGGCGCTGGCCAACTGCGAGCTGCTCATCGTCTCGGAGATGACCCCCAACACCGATACCGCCAAGTTTGC
>JBOFBS010000288.1:0-34829 GCA_051645725.1 Aeromonadaceae bacterium
AGCCCTGGTATTGCTCTGGCCACACCGGCGTTGCAAGTAGCGGCGCGTGCTGGCGTGGAAATCATAGGAGATATCGAGCTCTTTGTCCGAGAAGCCAAGGCTCCGATAGTTGCCATTACCGGATCCAATGGTAAGAGCACAGTCACGACTCTGGTAGGCGAGATGGCCGCAGAAGCCGGTCTGGCGGTTGGCGTCGGGGGCAATATCGGCACTCCCGCCTTGGACCTGTTGCTTGTCCCGGCCGATCTCTATGTGTTGGAACTCTCCAGCTTCCAGCTGGAAACCACTCATAGTTTACGTGCGGCCGCCGCTACTCTGCTCAATCTGAGCGAAGATCACATGGATCGCTATGAGGGCATGGCCGATTATCTGGCGGCCAAGCAGAAGATCTATGTTGGGGCTCAGCACATAGTGTGCAACCGGGATGATGCTGCAACCTTTCCGTCGGAGGGAGAGGTGTGGCAGAGTTTTGGGCTGGATGAGCAGGCTTATGGCCGTGTGCTGCGGGATGGGCAGCTTCAACTGGCGGTAGCGGGTGAGCCACTACTGGCAGTGAGCAAGCTGCATATTGTCGGGGCTCACAATCAGATGAATGCTCTGGCGGCCATGGCGCTTTGTGATGCGGTGGCCATTCCGCGCGCCGCTCAACTGGCGGTGTTGCAACGATTCACCGGGTTACCTCATCGCTGTCAGTTCGTGCGTGAATACCAAGGGGTGCGTTGGATCAATGACTCCAAGGCGACCAATGTGGGCTCTACCCTGGCCGCCGTGGCCGGTCTGACCGAGGCGGTAGCGGGTAAGCTCATCCTGATCGCGGGAGGTCAGGGCAAGGGACAGGATTTTGGCCCCTTGCAGGCGCTACTGGGCACACAGATCGATCACATGCTCTGCTTTGGCCAGGATGCCCAGTTACTCTGCGAGCTGGGTCCCCAGGCTGAACGAGTTGCGGACTTGGCTGCGGCCGTTCGCAGGGCGCAGCAGTTGGCACAGCCGGGTGACTGGGTGTTATTGGCTCCAGCCTGTGCCAGCCTGGACATGTTCAAGAATTTTGAAGTGCGGGGCCAGCAGTTTTCCGCCCTGGTGGAGGCGCTATGAGCTTGATGGCGCGAGCGGCGGAAAGTGTGTGGCGCTGGTTGGTACCGGCGCGCCCCTCTTTTTATGATCGCCAGCTGCTGGCTCTGGCCATAACCCTGATGCTTATCGGTATGGTGATGGTTTCCTCTGCATCCATTACCGAAGGGATATCACTGCGTGATGATGGTTTCTTCTTCCTCAAGCGCCACCTCATATTTCTGGTGCTCTGTGTAATTGCGGCGGCGGCGACTCTCCATGTGCCGGTACAAAGGTGGCAGCAGTGGAGTGGTCACCTCTTGATCTTCTCTATTTTTCTGCTCTTTGTGGTCTTGGTGGCTGGCCACAGTGTAAATGGTGCCAGACGTTGGCTACCGCTGGGGCCTTTTAATCTGCAGCCGGCAGAGATGGCCAAGTTGGTGCTGATCACTTATCTCTCCAGCTACCTGCTACGGCGGATGGATGAGGTGCGTGGACAGATCTCCGGCTTCCTCAAGCCTCTGGGGCTGGTCTTTTTCATGGCGCTGTTTTTGCTGGCTCAGCCTGACCTGGGTTCTGTGGTGGTACTGTTTGTCACCACACTGGGGCTGCTGTTCCTGGCCGGAGCCAGGCTTATCCAGTTCATCATGATGATCATGATGGGGGTTGCGGCTCTGGTGATGTTGATCCTGTTTGAGCCTTACCGTATGCGTCGGGTCACCTCTTTCCTGGATCCTTGGGCCGATCCCTTTGGTAGTGGTTACCAATTGACGCAGTCTTTGATGGCATTTGGTCGGGGTGGCTTCTTCGGTCAGGGGTTGGGTAACTCGGTACAGAAGCTGGAGTATCTCCCCGAGGCTCACACTGACTTCGTTTTTGCCATCTTGGGTGAGGAACTGGGCTATTTTGGTGTCTTGGTGGTGCTGTTAATGCAGCTGGCCCTGGCGCTCAAGGCGTTACAGATTGGCCGCCAGGCACTCAACGACAAGCGCCTCTTTGAAGGGTATGTCGGATGTGGCATCGGCATCTGGTTCAGCTTTCAGACTGTGATCAACGTGGGGGCTGCGGCAGGTATGCTGCCGACCAAGGGGCTGACGCTGCCTCTTATCAGTTATGGTGGCTCCAGTCTCATCGCCATGAGTGTTGCCGTGGCTTTGCTACTGCGTATCGATTTTGAGATGCGCGTGGCACGGAATCAGGTATCGCAGCGGGGAGAGGTATGAGCAAGAGACTGTTGATCATGGCTGGTGGGACCGGCGGGCATGTGTTTCCTGGCTTGGCGGTGGCGCACCAGCTGGCTGCTGAGGGGTGGCAGATCCACTGGCTCGGCACGGCTGACCGCATGGAGGCCCAATTAGTGCCTGCTCATGGCTACTCCATCTCCTTCATCGATATCAAAGGGGTGCGCGGTAATGGCGTCTTGCGCCTCATGATGGCGCCCTGGCGAGTGCTGAAGTCAGTGGTGCAGGCGAGCAGGGTTCTCGGCGCATTTAAACCCGACCTGGTGTTGGGGATGGGCGGGTTTGCCGCGGGCCCCGGAGGGGTGGCCGCCTGGCTGCAGGGCATTCCCCTGGTGTTACATGAGCAAAATGCGGCGGCTGGCCTGACCAACCGTCTGCTTTCCCATCTGGCCAAGCGGGTGCTGATGGGATTTGCAGGTGCCTTTCCCCCTAGCAACAAGACGGCTGTGGTCGGCAATCCGGTTCGTGCCGAGGTGGTCGCCTTGGCTGATGAGCCTCAACGGCCTATTACAGAAGAGCGCCCGCTGCGTGTGCTGGTTGTTGGCGGAAGCCTGGGTGCCAGGCCGCTGAATGAGGTTGTACCTGTTGCCTTGGCATCGTTGGAGAATATTGCGGTCCACCATCAGACCGGTAAGCACAACCAGGACAAGGTGGCCATGGTTTACCGAGACCTGGGCGTAGCCGATGTCGAGGTCACTGAGTTTATCTCTGACATGGCGGCAGCATACCGTTGGGCCGATTTGGTGATCTGTCGAGCCGGTGCCTTGACCGTGGCCGAGGTGGCTGCAGCCGGGTTGCCGGCTATCTTCATCCCACTGCCTCATGCTGTGGATGATCACCAGACTCGCAATGCCGAGAGTCTGACTCAGGTGGGGGCCGCGCTCTTGCTGCCCCAGTCGCAACTGACAGCTGAAGGGTTGGCCCGTTGCGTCAGTGAGCTGAATCAGAAGCGAGAGAAATTAACCGAGATGGCTCAGGCTGCACACCAGGCGGCCATTCTCGATGCCACGGCGCGGGTTGCTGCCGTGTGCAAACAACTAGTCGAATGATGAGAGAGTGACATGACCAAGGTTGAACTGGCAAAACTTCGCACCATGATCCCGGAAATGCGCCGGGTGCGCCGTATTCACTTCATCGGTATCGGTGGCGCAGGTATGGGTGGGATTGCAGAAGTGCTGGCCAACGAGGGATATCAGATCAGTGGGTCGGATATCGCCAAGAGCCGTGTTACCGAACATCTGGCGTCGCTGGGGGCTACGATTTTCATTGGGCATGAGGCCAGCCATGTGGCGGGAGCCAGCGTGGTGGTGGTCTCCACCGCCATCAAGAGTGATAACCCCGAAATCCAGGCGGCCCATGAACAGCGCATCCCTGTGGTGCGTCGAGCCGAGATGCTGGCGGAGTTGATGCGCTATCGTTACGGTATTGCCATCGCAGGGACACATGGCAAGACGACTACGACCAGCCTGGTCTCCAGTATCTACGCCGAGGCTCAACGCGATCCGACTTTCGTCATCGGAGGTTTGCTCAACAGCGCAGGCACGAATGCCCGCCTGGGCAGCAGCCGCTATCTGATCGCCGAGGCCGATGAGAGTGATGCCTCTTTCTTGCATCTGCAGCCCATGGTCTCCATCGTTACCAACATTGAAGCAGACCATATGGATACCTATGGTGGTGACTTCAACAAATTGAAGAGCACCTTCATCGAATTCCTGCACAATCTGCCTTTCTATGGGTTGGCCGTACTCTGTGTGGATGATCCTGTGATCCGTTCCCTGCTGCCAGAGATTGGCCGCGCCACCATTACCTACGGTTACAGCGATGATGCGGATGTTCAGGTGCTCGACTTCGTGCAGGAGGGGCATGCCAGCCGTTTCAAGGTGCGGCGCCAGGATGGCTCCTTGCTGGCCGTGACGCTCAATTTGCCTGGGCAACACAATGCACTGAACGCTGCGGCTGCGATTGCGGTGGCGACTGAAGATGGCATAGATGATGAGGCCATCACCCGGGCATTGGCACGTTTTGAGGGGGTAGGCCGTCGCTTCCAGCAGTTTGGGGAGTTTGAAACGGGTAATGGTAAGGCCATGCTGGTGGATGATTATGGTCATCACCCCAGCGAGGTGCGTGTCACTATCAATGCGGTACGGGCCGGTTGGGCCGAGCGTCGTCTGGTGATGATTTTCCAGCCTCATCGCTACAGCCGTACTCGCGATCTCTATGATGATTTTGCCGATGTGCTCTCCAAGGTTGATGTGCTCATCATGCTGGATGTCTATGCCGCCGGTGAAGAGGCCATTCCTGGTGCGGATGGTCGGGCGCTGTGTCGCTCCATTCGCCAGCGAGGACAGTTGGATCCCATCTTTGTCGCGACCCCGGCCGAAGTCCCAGCTGTGCTTGCCGGACTGATCAAAGAGGGCGATCTGGTGCTGACTCAAGGGGCGGGTAACGTGGGAGCGTTGGCGCGCACTCTGGCTGAAATGAAATTGAATATTGAGCTGATGAAAGGTACGGGATCAGCATAAACTGTGGGCTGCCAGGCAGAGTGGTGTCACTGTGGCTCATGGATTTTGACCGGACGTGGTGGGCCTATATAATGGCGCACCTGATTTTTCCTCAGCCGAAGGTCGATTGGCGGCTGAAAACAGGCTAGTACCTGGTATGAACCGGGTGGAGGAAGTTCCGTGACTGGAGTGGCCGCAGCAAGATGAGTGGAGTAGCGACACGTACCCGCGGTGAATTTCTGTTTGGAGTGGTGTTTTTCGTGGCGGTGGTTGCCGGGTTAAGTTCCACAGCTTCTGATCTGAAACGCTGGTTCTTTGAGGAAGACAGGATCCCCGTGGATGGGCTGGTGGTCCAGGGCAAGCTGGAATATGTCACAGTCGATGATGTGCGCAAGGCTTTGCTCAACGAACCTGCCATCAGTAACTTTTTCAAACTGGATGTGGATCATATCCAGAAGAAGGTGGAGTCCCTGCCTTGGGTATATCAGGCCTCCATTCGTAAACGCTGGCCGGCTCTGCTCTATGTCTATGTGGTGGAGCAGACGCCGCGGGCTCGTTGGGGAGAAGATCGCTTATTGAGCGACCGGGGTGGCATCTTCAAGGCGCCCCTGGAGCGACTGAAACGACCTTTGGTCAAACTCTCAGGCCCGGACGACATGGCGGACCGGGTATGGGATGAATACAAACGATATGAACGCATATTGGCCCTGAACGGGTATCATGTTGCCGCGTTGAATCTGACGGCTCGCCACTCCTGGGAGTTGCAGCTGACAGAAGGGCCGGTGCTGATACTCGGTCGGGGAGATGCATTAACACGTTTACAGCGGTTTATCGATGTCTATCCGCGGCTTGAGGAGCATGAGCGTATTGCTTACCTCGACTTGCGCTACGACACCGGAATAGCTGTGGGTTGGAAACCAAACGAAGGGACTGGTAATGACCAAGACCGCAGACAGAAACCTGATAGTCGGACTTGATATTGGCACCACCAAGGTGGCCGTACTGGTGGGGGAGCTCTTGCCTGATGGCGAGATCAATATTATCGGGTTAGGCACCCATTCTGCGCGAGGAATGGACAAGGGGGGTGTTAACGATCTGGAGTCGGTGGTCAAATCTTTACAGCGCGCGGTTGATGAGGCCGAGATGATGGCTGACTGCCATATCAGCTCGGTATTCCTTGGCGTTTCGGGTCGTCACATCGAATGTCGAAATGAAAAGGGCATGGTTCCCATTGCCGATGAAGAGGTAAGCCAGGAAGATGTGGACAACGTCATCCATACCGCCAAGTCGGTACGACTGCCAGAGGATCACCGGGTGCTGCATGTATTGCCGCAGGAGTACTCCATTGACTATCAGGAAGGGATCAAGAATCCGATAGGGCTCTCTGGTGTGCGGATGGGGGCGAAAGTGCATCTCATCACCTGCCATAACGACATGGCCCGAAACATTGAAAAGTGTGTTGAACGGGTTGGATTGCGTGTCGATCAGCTGATCTTCTCTGCTCTGGCATCCAGTTATGCGGTGCTCACCGAGGATGAGAAAGAGCTGGGGGTCTGCGTGGTCGATATGGGCGGGGGCACCATGGACATCGCCATGTTCACGGCCGGTGCGCTGCGTTACAGCAAGGTGATCCCTTATGCCGGTAACACTGTCACCAGCGACATTGCCTATGCCTTCGGTACCCCTCCTGTGGACGCTGAGGCCATCAAGGTGCGCTATGGTAGCGCCTTGGGGCGTCTGGTCAGCAAGGAGGATGCGATTGAAGTGCCAAGCGTCGGGGGCCGTCCGGCTCGCAGCCTGCAGCGCCAGACGTTAGCTGAGGTCATTGAACCTAGATACAGCGAACTGCTGGGGCTGGTTCAGGATGAGATAGTCAAGATGCAGAGTGAACTGCGTGCTCAGGGGGTTAAGCATCAACTGGCCGCAGGTGTCGTCCTCACAGGGGGGGCGGCCCAGATTGAAGGCATAGTCGAGTGTGCCGAGCAGATTTTCCAGTGCCAGGTGCGTGTGGGTGAACCCGAAAACGTGCGTGGCCTGACGGACTATGTGCAGGCTCCGGTCTTTTCGACGGCAGTGGGCCTGCTGCAATATGGAAAGCTTCACCAGTCCAAAGGAAGCAGGGACAGCAACGTCAAAGTCAGTGTCGGTGGCCTGTTCCAGCGGGTCAGCAACTGGTTGCGTGGCGAGTTTTAATTTTGCTAGCAAGCAAATAGTGTGGAGAGAGAATCATGTTTACTTTTGAACCGGTTGGAAGCCAGGGTGATGATGCCGTCATTAAAGTGATCGGTGTCGGTGGTGGTGGTGGTAACGCCGTAGAGCACATGGTGCGTGAAAGCATTGAGGGTGTGCATTTCATTGCCATCAATACGGATGCGCAGGCACTGCGTAATTCAGGTGCCGAAACAACGGTACAGATAGGTAATAACATTACCAAGGGGTTGGGAGCGGGCGCCAATCCAGAGATAGGTCGTGAAGCGGCACTGGAAAATCGTGATGAGATCCGTCAGATGCTCGAAGGCTCCGACATGGTCTTCATCGCCGCCGGTATGGGTGGGGGTACGGGTACGGGTGCGGCTCCTGTGGTCGCCGAAGTTGCCAAAGAGCTGGGTATCCTGACCGTAGCCGTGGTGACCAAGCCTTTCAATTTCGAAGGCAAAAAGCGCATGAGCTATGCCTTGCAGGGGATTGAGGAGCTTTCCAAGCATGTGGACTCACTCATCACAATTCCTAATGACAAGTTGCTGAAGGTGCTGGGTAAAGGGGTTAGCCTGCTGGAAGCCTTCAAGGCCGCCAACGATGTGTTGCTAGGCGCTGTCCAAGGTATTGCCGAGCTGATTACTCGTCCTGGTCTCATCAACGTGGACTTCGCCGATGTGCGCACCGTCATGCGTGAAATGGGTACCGCCATGATGGGGACCGGTTTCGCCCGTGGTGATGATCGTGCCGAAGAGGCCGCCGAGAAGGCCATCTCCAGCCCGCTGCTGGAAGATGTGGATCTGGCTGGCGCACGCGGCATCCTGGTCAACATCACAGCCGGCATGGATGTGACCATGGAAGAGTTTGAAATCGTGGGGAATGCGGTTAAGGCGTTTGCCTCGGAAAATGCCACTGTTGTGGTGGGTGCCGTTATCGATCCGAACATGCAGGATGAACTGCGCGTAACCGTGGTGGCTACTGGGATTGGCCAGGATCGCAAGCCAGAGATCACGCTGGTGAAGAATGCTCAGAAAAACGAGCGTCCACTGCGTTCCCTGTTGCAAGAAACTCAGGCCCAACAGTACGAAGAGCCGCGTTCCAAGGTGGTGAATGCCGAGCCGGTTCAAAGCCGTGCCGAGCCGGACTACCTGGATATCCCGGCGTTTCTGCGCAAACAGGCAGATTAAGTCAGGAATAAGTCAGAACTGTGACGCGATTAGCATTTGTGCAACGACTATGCTAGGATCCTGCTCATAGGTTGGTCTGACCACCCGATTTATCGAGGTAACTATATGATTAGACAGCGTACTCTCAAGCAAAGCGTACAGGCTACCGGTGTAGGGTTGCACTCAGGGCGCAAGGTTTCCGTCACCTTCCGCCCCGCACCTGCCAACACGGGTATTCTGTATGTGCGTAGCGATCTTGAGCCTGCCGTAACCATCAAGGCGGAAGCCTCTGCGGTGCGGGATACTATGCTGTGTACAGCCCTGGTTAATGATCAGGGAGTGCGGATCTCCACAGTCGAGCATCTGTCGGCTGCGCTTTCTGCTCTGGGTATTGATAACCTGATAGTCGAGGTGGATGCACCTGAATTGCCGGTCATGGATGGCAGTTCCCACCCCTTCATCTACCTGCTGCAATCGGTCGGTATTGAAGAGCTGAATGCGCCCAAACAATTCATTCGCGTCAAGAAGACGGTGCGAGTGGAAGAGGGCGATAAGTGGGCTGAGTTGCGCCCCTATAGCGGTGGTTTTCGCATGGATCTGCAGATCGACTTCCAGCACCCTGTGTTCGATCCTCGCAAACAGCGGTTGTGTGTTGATTTCTCCGGTTTAGCCTTCGTCAAGGAGTTGAGTCGTGCTCGCACCTTCTGTTTCATGAAGGATGTGGAGTACATGCACTCCAAGAACCTGGCCCTCGGCGGTAGTCTGGAAAATGCCGTCGTGCTGGATGAATATCGAGTGCTGAATGAAGAGGGATTGCGCTACGACGATGAGTTCGTCAAACACAAGATGTTGGACGCAGTAGGTGACCTCTATATGTGTAACCACAGCATATTGGGTGACTTCGCGGCCTACAAGACGGGTCATGCCGTCAACAACATGTTGTTGCGCACCCTGCTGGCCGATGCGGAAGCCTGGGAAATGGTGACCTTTGAGGATGCTGTGGCAACCTCTCCCATCACCTTCTTCGATCATCCTCTGGTTTATGCCTGAGTAGCGAACGCGTTATCTAGTAAATGATCAAGCAGGCACCGGTCTCTCTCCCCGGTGCCTGTTGTTTTTTATCTCCTGATTATCCCTGCCGTTATTCCTAACTGTTCTGTCGTTCCAACTACTTGTGATACCCTCGACACTCCTGAGGATCTGGATGTTTGCCTGGCCAGTTATTTCCCAATCTGCTTGAAAAGTGTGGTTTTGCCCCCATATCAAGCCAGAGAGTGTGATATTGGTTTGCTTTCAACTAACAGATGGTCTACTGGTGGCGGGTCTTGACTCGCGATAAGGTAAGATAGCTTGTCGTGTGAGATGCTTAAGCTGATGGCTTCCCTTTGTTCTCATGGCTCAGACGGCTAGCAACCCGAGTGTCGAAGGATGTCGATGATTGTTCGGCTCCCGTCAACAGATGCGATCTGAGTGACGTCTTGATTGAGTGGCTTGTTTCCCCTTATGTGGAACAATAAATACAACCAGAGAGTTGGTTCGGAATGATTACAAACTTATTGACCAAAATCGTTGGCAGCAGCAACGAGCGTACCCTGAAAAAGCTGCGTAAAATCGTTAAACAGATCAATGCCATGGAGCCGAATTTTGAGGCCATGAGCGATGCCGATCTGAAAGCCAAAACGGTAGAGTTTCGGGCTCGTATCGAGCAGGGCGAAAGTCTGGATCAGCTGTTGCCCGAGGCCTTTGCCACGGTGCGAGAGGCATCCAAGCGCGTATTTGGTATGCGCCACTTTGACGTACAGCTGATGGGCGGCATGGTGCTCAACAACAATCAGATCGCCGAGATGAAGACGGGGGAAGGTAAGACCCTGACCGCGACTCTGCCGGCGTACCTGAATGCGTTGACGGGCCGTGGTGTGCATGTGGTTACGGTCAACGACTATCTGGCGCAACGTGATGCTGAGTGGAATCGCCCTCTGTTTGAATACCTGGGGTTAAGCGTCTCCTGCAACCTCTCTGGCATGAGTCATACCGAGAAGCAGAAGGCCTACGCGGCGGATATTACTTACGGAACCAATAATGAATTCGGCTTCGACTATCTGCGCGACAACATGGCCTTTGCGCCCGATCAGCGCGTACAGCGCGAGCTTTACTATGCCTTGGTGGATGAGGTTGACTCCGTGCTCATCGATGAGGCGCGGACGCCGCTGATCATCTCTGGTGCGGCTGAAGATAGCTCTGAACTCTACATCAAGATGAACAAGCTGATCCCTCTGTTGCAAAAACAGGACAAGGAGGATTCGGAAGAGTATCAAGGTGAGGGGCATTATACGGTCGATGAGAAGGGGCGTCAGGCATTCTTGACCGAAAATGGCCAGCTCTATGTTGAGGAGTTGTTGAAGCAAAATGGTTTGATGGCCGAAGAGGACTCTCTCTTCTCTGCGGCGAACATTACCCTGCTGCACCACGTTAATGCTGCCTTGCGTGCTCATACCCTGTTTGAGCGCGATGTAGATTACATCGTCAAGGATGGCGAGGTCGTCATAGTCGACGAGCACACAGGCCGGACCATGACAGGGCGTCGCTGGTCTGAAGGGTTGCACCAGGCCATCGAGGCTAAGGAAGGGGTCAAGATCCAGAATGAGAACCAGACCCTGGCCTCCATCACCTTCCAAAACTATTTCCGTCTGTATGAAAAACTGGCGGGGATGACAGGTACGGCAGACACCGAAGCCTTTGAGTTCCAGCAAATATATGGTTTGAACACTGTTGTGCTGCCGACCAACCGTCCCATGGTGCGCAAAGATGCCGGTGATCTGGTCTACCTCACGGCGGAAGAGAAGTACGCCGCAATCGTTCAGGATATCAAGGACAGGGTTGCCGAGAGTCGCCCGGTTCTGGTGGGCACTATCTCCATCGAAAACTCGGAACTGATCTCCAATGTCTTGAACAAGCAGAACATCAAGCATCAGGTGTTGAATGCCAAGTTCCACGCCATGGAAGCCGATATCGTTGCCCAAGCGGGCCAACCAGGTGCCGTCACGATTGCCACTAACATGGCCGGTCGTGGGACCGACATTGTGCTGGGTGGTAATCTGCAGGCTGAACTGGGCAAGCTGGAGAATCCAACAGCTGAGCAGATCGAGTCCGTGAAGGCCGCCTGGCAGAAACGCCACGATGAGGTGATTGCCGCAGGTGGTTTGCACATCATTGGCACCGAACGTCATGAGTCACGCCGTATCGATAACCAGCTGCGTGGTCGAGCCGGGCGTCAGGGTGACCCGGGCTCTTCCCGTTTCTACCTCTCCATGGAAGATACGCTGATGCGCATCTTTGCCTCGGATCGTGTTACGGGCATGATGAAGAAGCTGGGGATGGAGTATGGTGAAGCGATTGAGCATCCTTGGGTGACCAAGGCGATCGAGAATGCTCAGCGTAAGGTGGAAGGTCGCAACTTCGATATTCGTAAAAATCTGCTCGAATTTGATGATGTGGCCAATGACCAGCGTAAGGTGGTCTATGAACAGCGCAATGAGCTACTGGATGCGAGCAACATCAGTGAGACCATCCAGGTCATTCGTGCGGACGTGCTCAATGGCATGATGAATGAGTATATCCCGCCTCACTCCCTGGATGAGACCTGGGATATCGCAGGCCTCGAGCAGCGCCTCAAGGGTGATTTTGCCTTGGAGCTGCCGATCAGCCAGTGGCTGGCGGAAGATGACAAGCTCTATGAGGAGCTGCTGCGTGAGCGTATCGTCGCCGAGGCGGAAGCCGTCTATGCTCGCAAGAAGGCGCTGGTCGGTGAGGAGGTGATGCAGCAGTTTGAGAAATCCGTCATGCTGCAGAGCCTGGATACGCTCTGGAAAGAGCACTTGGCTGCCATGGATCATCTGCGTCAAGGTATCCACTTGCGAGGCTATGCCCAGAAGAATCCTAAGCAGGAGTACAAGCGCGAGTCGTTTGAACTCTTTACCCAGATGTTGGAGACCCTGAAGCAGGAAGTCATTGCTATCCTCAGCCGTGTCCAGGTTCAGGAGCAGGATGTCGGAGCCATAGAGGAGCAGCGCCGTCGTGCCGAGGCCGCTCCACGCACCTATACCCATGCCGAGAGCAGTGCATTGACTGAAGAGGATGGTTCGGCTGAGGCAGATGCCGCCGCTCCGGCTGTGCCCTTTGTCCGTGGCGACAAGGTAGGTCGGAATGACCCCTGTCCTTGTGGTTCAGGCAAGAAGTATAAGCAGTGTCATGGCAAGCTGAGCTGATAGCGACGCAAACCCATAGATAAAGGCGGCCTTGGCCGCCTTTATTGTTATTGCCGCCTGGGGATATCTATTCTGAGGTGGGTGCAACAGCCTGCAGTGTTTCCAGGGTTTGTCGCTCATCTGGGGTTAGCCCCAATTCATCACATGCCTCCTCGAAGCTCTTGCCCCATTGGCACATGATGAGTTCAATCGAGGGAAGGTAGCTGGCTAGGTGGTTATCCATAGGGTTTCCTATTTATCTGGCGGTGAACGCATCATCTGAAGCTAGCGTGAGTGAGCCATGGCTGGCAATGATGGGATCAGGGGGATGTGATCCCTGTGTCGGCAACGGCCTACCTGATCAAGAAAGCAGCATCCGGGCTTGGCAGTGGCCGCATCTGTGCTATAACATGTCAATATAAGATATGTTCATAGCATGAGGAGAGCACAATGACAACATCGATCCACGGCCATGAGGTGATGCACCTGATGCTGGAATTGGGTGGTCAATTCACCCAGGCGAGTCTGCAGGCGGCGATAGAGGAGCGTTTTGGCAAGAGTGCCCGCTTCCACACTTGCAGTGCCCAGGATATGGATGCTGCTGCCTTGATTGCGTTTTTGCGCGAGCGTGGCAAGTTTGTCGACACAGATGAGGGTTTTAATACCGAAGCAGAGCGGATCTGTAACCACTAAGTGGCGAGATAACGGCAGCTTAGGCTGTCGTAATTGAAACTTTGCTCTGTTATATTCGCGGCAGTATATTGTTCTGCTAATTGCCCGAGTATACCGAAGATGGATATCATCAGCGCTGCTGCCATGCTGTTCCTGATCATGGACCCCCTTGGCAACCTTCCTGTTTTTCTCTCCATATTACGCTCTCTACCCAAGGAGCGCCGTCGCAAGGTGATGGTGCGCGAGTTACTCATCTCGCTTGGTGTCATGTTGCTGTTTCTCTATGCCGGGCAGGAGATCCTCAATCTGCTCAATCTGAAGCAGGAGGCGGTGAGTATTGCGGGAGGGATAGTGCTCTTTCTGATTGCCTTGCGCATGATATTCCCCAGTGAAGGAGGCGTGACGGGCTTGCCTGAGGGGGAAGAGCCACTGATAGTGCCGATGGCGATCCCCATGATAGCCGGTCCCTCTATTCTGGCTGCCTTGTTGCTCCTTGCTCACCAATATCCCAATCAGATGACGGATTGGACTCTGGCTCTGCTGCTCGCCTGGGGAGCGAGTTCCGTGATTCTGATGTTCTATGAGCAGGTGCACCGTATTTTGGGTGAGCGGGTGCTGACCGCGCTAGAGCGGTTGATGGGGATGCTCCTGGTGATGATCTCGGTGCAGATGTTACTGGATGGAGCCTTACACTATCTCTCTTGAATGGAAAACGCCAAGGGCTACTACAGGTAGCCCTTGGCGTGCCTGGATCAGGTCGCCAACAAGACTCTAGCTGTTTTCGGCGGTATGGTGATCTGAATTTCGCCCTTAACCACTTCAAATTTTTCCCGTGTCTCAGGGTCGGTGAAGCGATTGGCCAAGCTCCCCGTTTGCCAGATGGGCAGCACCATGGTGCGAGCCTTGGTCGGGTGGCGATTGAGCGCCGTGATGACAGCGTCACTGGCCAGGGTCCTGGCAAAGACAAAACTGTGTTCACCGGCGTACAGGGTGTTGATATCTCCGCGGCGCAATGCCGGGTGTGTTTTTCTCAGTCGTATCATGCGGCGGTAGTGGTCATGCAGTAGATGATTCCACTCCGTGCTATCCCAAGGAAAGGTTCGTCGGCAATCCGGGTCATTACCCCCCTCCATTCCTATCTCATCGCCATAGTAGACACAGGGAGCACCTATGTAGGTGAAGAGCAGGGTGACGGCTGCACGCATCAGGGCTATGTCGCCGCCGAGGACAGAGAGGAAGCGAGCCGTGTCGTGGCTATCTAGCAGATTGAATTGGGCTAACTGGTTGGCGAAGGGAAGCTGTGCCCTGGCCTCTTTCAGCCAGCCGTCCAACTCTTCAGCCGAGAGCTGGATAGGTTGATAGGCAATATCTTTCCCGGCCAAAAATGCACGGACCGGGTGGGCAAAGCCATAATAGTTCATGGCCCCATCCTCCTGATCCCCCTGCAGCCACTGGCTGGCTTCGAAGAAGTGTTCTCCTAGCAGGTAGGCATCGGGATTTTCCTGTTTGATGGCGCGGCGAATTTCCCGCATATGGTAACCATTGCCCTGTGCTGTCCCGTGTTCCCCTATCATATGGGCGACATCGAGTCGCCAGCCATCAATCGAGTAGGGGGGGCGTAACCAGTAACGCAGGATGGCATTTTCGCCTCGATAGACCACTTCCTGTACTGCTGGCGCTGCAAAATCGAGTTTGGGCAGGTGTGATAGCCCCTTCCAGCCTATGTGTGAGCCTTGTAAATCAAACGTATAGAAAGGGCGATAGGGGAGGTTCTCGTTACCTTCGGGGCTGACATCCTGGTTTGCTTGTTCAAACCAGGGGTGCCGATCTGAAGTATGGTCAACGACGGCATCCAGAATGATCTTCATCCCCTTTTGATGCAGTGTATTGATCAGCTCAGCCAGTTTTTCATTGCTTCCCAGATGGGGATCTACCTGATAGAAGTCAACCGTGTCGTACTTATGGTTACTGGGTGAGACAAAAATGGGGTTGAGGTAAATCGCTGTGATCCCCAGGGACTGCAGGTAATAGAGTCGATTCTGTATTCCGGCCAGATCCCCGCCAAAAAACTCGGTTGCACCTGTGGATGAGTGACTTGGGGCAACGGCCTCTCCCCATTGCTTGGCAACTACGGGGTGTTGTCCATCACCATACTGATACTCGTTGGTTTTGACGCTAATGCTCGGGTCGCCATCACAGAAGCGGTCAGGAAATATCTGATAGAAGAGCTGATCCTGGATCCATTGAGGTGGCCTTTGCTGGGCATTATAACGGAAGTGCTGTTGGCGAGTGGGGATGTAGGGGGAAACACCAGCACCATGGACCCACCACTGGCGCTCGGCTTGGATGATCTTGAAGCAGTATACTGACAGGCCCTCCTTGGGGAGCGGTATCTCTCCTTGCCAGATAGCCAGCTCACCTTGCAAGCCGCTCTGATGCATGGGGCAGAGTGCTTCCTCATTATCGGGCTCATGTCGAATATAGAGGGCATCAAGAGCCAGCTCTTTATGCGTGAACAGGGTCAGTGTGAGGTGGCTTGCGCTGCTTTTAAACCAGGGCGCAACTTGCGGGTGAAAGAAAAACGGCTCTGACATCGGCACTTCTCTATTAATTAGTCAGCATGGCTGCCAGTTCGTTACCCTGTTCATGTAATTCTTGCAGTCTATTCGCTAACTGTTGCGGTTCGATCCCCAAATGTTGGGCTAGTGGGGTTGGAAATCGGGCAACAATCACATGAGGTGGCACACCGGCATTCCATGCAAAAGAGACAAACATGGCTAGCCGGATCAGGATCGCCTCTGCGCTCACCGGTGTAAAGCTCAAAGGATCAAGTTGTTGGGCGATTGCCCGCACGAAGGTGTCAGATAGGTTCCAGCGTTTGGCCAGTTCGGCTCCCACTTGGCTATAGTCATACCCCAGCATTTCGCGTTGTGCATCTATCCGGCTATTGCCCTTACTTATTGATAGATTGATCAGACTAGCCTCTTCGGGCAAGGCGGATTGAATAAGCAGTTCACCAATGTTGTGCAACAGGGCACAGGTGAAGGCAGTATCGGGCTCCATGCAGCGACTGTCTGCCGCGAGTGATTTAGCTATGGTTGCGACCTGAAAGGTCTCTACCCAGAACTTATTTTTATCAAAGTTGGCGGGAGTTTTGAAGCTGGTCATGATGCCTGAGGCCACAACCAGGGAGCGTAGCGCGTTGAAACCCAGACGGATGACGGCCTGTTCGATGGAGGTGATGGCATTGCCTCGGCGATAGGCGGCTGAGTTTGCCATTTTGAGTACTTTGGCACTGATCACTTGATCCATGGCGATTTTTTTGGCTATGTCTTCAATGCGCGAATTATCATCAGAAAAACTCTGCATCAATTCATGCAGTAACTTCGGAATGACAGGTAGCTGCTTGATTTTGCTAAACAATAATTCCATAGACATGGTGGTATGCTCCTCCGCCTCGGCACTCAGCACGCTCGAGCCCTGAAACCCAGTGCGAAAACCTGTAGATAAACTCTCATTGATCGCGTGATGCTCGTGTGGTCGAGTCAAGGTTTCTCCTTACCGTGATAAAGCACGCAGTCGTAAGGTCGAGCGTGTTAATTCAAACTGTGGCTTTCGCGTGCGGTTCCCTTTACTAACCCAAGTTTAGTCTGTTCATCGGCAGGTGAGGTTTTGTTTGTAGCCATTTCATGCACTAGGTTTTATTTATTCTCTAAGCCCCCTCTTCGTTTTGGGGCACGTAAAGAGTGCGAGCCAGGTCATAACGAGGCGTTAACTCTGTTTGGTGAGCCCTTTGCATCAACGTATTCTTGCAGTCGGGCGTGAGGGGGGGAACAAAGCGTCGCTGGGTGGCAGGCTATTTGCTTATGACAGAGGCGTGATCGGTAACCGAGGGGCAAGGGCCGTGCGAGTTTGGTTTACTGACCAGAGTATGACTACTTTGGGTGTGACTCGGTCAGGCATAACGATGCGGTTTATCTCAGCTATGGAGATGAAGCTGCATTTTTTGTGAAGATTCAGGCATGAATATCGATGAGGCAGCGCGTATTTACTCGCGGTTCCTATGCAGGCGAATTGCAGGCAGGATCGGGCGGGTAATCCCATGTCTGCCAATGGGTTGGCATGAGGATGCCCCATAGGGCTGACAGCACATTTGCTGCATACATTTTCATTTTTTCGAAATATAATGCGCCGGTTACAGGGGATTCTGGTTAGTCAGTGGGCAGGGCCTCAGTGGCGTTAATCAGGGGTGAGTGATAACGGTTCGAGATCATGGGCCAGTTAATCAGGCGTAATCTCGATTTGCTGGGACCTCTACTAGGTAAGGAGACGCTCAATGTCATTTAACAAAGGATTCGTCGCCCTCTCATTGGTGGCGGCAATGACCGCAGGTAGTGCTGTTGCTCAAGAAGAGAAAGTGTTGCATGTCTACAACTGGAGTGACTATATAGCCGAAGATACCATCGCCAACTTCGAGAAGGAGACGGGGATCAAGGTGGTATATGACGTGTTTGATAGCAACGAGGTTCTCGAGGCCAAGCTGCTGGCAGGCAATACCGGTTTTGATGTAGTGGTTCCCAGCTCAGACTTTTTGGCTCGCCAGATCCAGGCGGGTGTCTTCATGCCACTGGATAAGAGCAAGCTACCTAATTTGAGCAACATGGATCCGGACATCATGAAGCTGTTGCAGGATAAGGATCCAGACAATGCTCACTCCATCCCCTACTTGGGTGGGACAACCGGTATCGGTTTTAACCCCAAGAAAGTTGCGGAAGTGATGGGGCCTGACTTCAAGATGGATAGCTGGGATGCGGTTTTCAAACCAGAGAACCTCTCAAAACTCAGCAAGTGTGGTGTCTCTTTCCTGAATGCTCCGACAGAAATATTTGCCACTGTACTTCATTACACAGGAAAGGACTCTAACAGCACTAATCCGGCTGATTATAAGGAGGCGGGTAAGTTGCTGAGTACTCTGCGTCCCTACATTACCTATTTCCACTCATCCCAGTACATCAATGACCTGGCTAATGGTGACATCTGCGTGGCGATTGGCTGGTCAGGTGATGTGATGCAAGCTAAGGCGCGTGCGGCCGAGGCTAACAATAAGGTCATCGTTGATTACATCATTCCCAAGGAAGGCGCTCTGGTTTTCTATGACATGTTGGCGGTCCCCGCTGATGCCAAGCACCCGGAAAATGCCATGAGCTTCATCAATTATCTGATGAAGCCGGATGTGATAGCCAAGGTTTCTAACTATGTTTCCTATGCCAGTGGAAACAAGGCATCGTTACCCATGGTTGATGCGGCTATTCGCAACAACCCGAATATCTATCCTACCGACGAGATGAAACCTAAAATGTTTACTCTGAAGGTCTTACCTCAGAAGGTGAATCGAGAGCTCACTCGGGAATGGACCAAGGTTAAAACCGGTAAATAATGTCATTCTGACGGGGGCGCTTAGACGCCCCCGGATTGTTCAGGGAGAAAAATGGCTGTGGTAGATCAAGTCGACAAGCCTGCCACTACGGTGGCTGATAAGCATGTGGCTCCTTTGTTGGAGATCCGCAATGTCACCAAAAGTTTTGAAGGCGTCAATGCGGTCGATGACGTCAGTCTGACTATCAATAAGGGAGAGATTTTTGCTCTGCTTGGGGCATCAGGCTGTGGTAAGTCGACACTGCTTCGTTTATTGGCTGGTTTTGAAAAACCCACCAAGGGCAGCATCATTCTCGATGGCCAAGATATGGCGGATATCCCGCCCTATAAACGCCCCGTTAACATGATGTTCCAGTCCTATGCGCTCTTCCCCCACATGACGGTGGAACAGAATATTGCCTTCGGTTTGAAGCAGGATGGCCTGCCTAAGGACGAGATCCAGGCTCGGGTACATGAAATGCTCGGCTTGGTTCATATGGAGTCTTTTGCTCGCCGCAAGCCTCATCAATTGTCTGGTGGTCAACGGCAGCGCGTGGCTCTGGCTCGCTCTTTGGCTAAACGCCCCAAACTCTTGCTGTTGGATGAGCCTATGGGGGCGCTCGACAAGAAGCTGCGCGAAAAGATGCAGCTGGAAGTTGTGGACATCATAGAACGAGTCGGTGTGACTTGTGTCATGGTGACTCACGACCAGGAAGAGGCCATGACCATGGCTGGGCGTATCGCCATCATGGATCGCGGCGAGTTTATCCAGATCGGTGGTCCGGAAGAGATCTATGAGCATCCGAATTGCAGATTGAGCGCGGAGTTCATCGGTTCAGTCAATATTTTCGAAGGGGTACTGGCGGAAGGGGGGGCGGATTATATGGTTATCCGTACCGACTCGTTGACTCACCCCATACATGTCAATCACGGTGCCTCTGTGGCTGATGGTGTTCATCTGATGGTTGCTCTGCGTCCGGAGAAGATCTACTTCAGCAAAGAGGTTCCGGTTGATCACTTCAACTACGGTAAAGGGGTAGTAGAAAACATAGCCTACATGGGCGATATCTCTATCTATCATGTTCGCTTGCCTAGTGGTCAGGTGGTTATTGCGACCCTGCCAAATGTGGACCGTTTCCGCAAAGGGCAACCTACCTGGGGTGATGAGGTGATCCTGCATTGGGAGCCGGACTCTTGCGTTGTGCTGACCATATAGGAAGTAGATGATGAAAACGAACTCCTTGGTGCGCAACCGGCGATGGGGTGGGCGTCATTTGGTGATAGCCTTCCCCTATGCCTGGATGGTGCTGTTTTTCCTGATCCCCTTTGCGATCATCTTAAAGATCAGTTTGGCGGAGACTCAGGTTGCGATTCCGCCCTATACGGCTCTTGTTGAGTATGCTGAAGAGAAGTTGAGCTTTATTTTTAATATTGGCAACTACCTCTATCTGCTGCAGGATGAGATGTATTTGGACTCCTATCTGCAGTCACTGCGGGTGGCCTCCATCTCGACTCTGCTCTGTCTATTGATTGGCTACCCGATTGCGTGGTCCATTGTTCACTCCTCTCCCTCCATGCGCAATGTGCTGTTGATGCTGGTGGTATTACCGAGTTGGACCTCCTTCCTGATCCGTGTGTATGCCTGGATCGGTATATTGAAGAACAATGGCCTGTTGAATAACTTCTTGATTAGTATCGGCATTATTGACCAGCCCATCCAATTGTTGCATACCGATATGGCCGTTTATATAGGTATCGTTTATGCCTATTTGCCCTTCATGATACTGCCGTTATATACCGCCCTGATGCGCATGGATTACTCCTTGATTGAGGCTGCATCGGATCTGGGGGCTCGTCCATGGAAGACCTTCCTGACCATATTGTTGCCCTTGACCAAGAGTGGGATTGTTGCCGGTTCCATGCTGGTGTTTATTCCGGCTGTCGGTGAGTTTGTTATCCCTGAACTGCTCGGCGGGCCAGACTCCTTGTTGATTGGTCGCGTCTTGTGGCAAGAGTTTTTCAACAACCGTGATTGGCCTGTTGCCTCTGCTGTGGCAGTGGTGATGTTGACCATTCTGATGGTGCCTATCATCTGGTTTTATCGTTATCAGCGCCGTGAAATGGAGGAGGGGAGAGGATGAGTACACCCATTCCACAGATAAAGTCACCATGGCGCACCTTGGCGCTGGTGTTGGGGTTTGGCTTTCTTTACGCCCCGATACTGATACTGATTTTTTACTCGTTCAATGAGTCTCGCCTGGTTACTGTTTGGTCCGGTTTTTCTATCAAATGGTACTTCGAGTTATTTCGCGACAAGCAGATGATGGATGGGGTCATGCTATCCCTTTCTATTGGGGTCATGACGGCAACCATGGCTGTGATCATCGGAACCATGGCGGCATTTGTTCTTACCCGGGTGGGCAGTTTTAAGGGGGAAACCGGGTTTGCCTTCCTTATCACCGCGCCTATGGTTATGCCCGAGGTGATCACTGGCTTGGCTCTGCTGTTACTGTTTGTCTCTTTGTCTGATGCCTTTGGTTGGCCGGCTCAACGTGGCGTCATGACCATCTGGATCGCACATGTGACCTTTACGGCAGCGTATGTCACAGTGATCATTCGCTCCCGTTTGCGTGAGCTGGATCAATCCATCGAAGAGGCGGCACAGGATCTGGGGGCTACGCCAATCAAGGTCTTTTTCCTCATCACCTTGCCCTCCATTGCTCCGGCGATTGCGGCTGGTTGGTTGCTTGGGTTTACACTCTCTGTTGATGATTTGGTTATCACCAGCTTTGTTTCCGGCCCTAATGCCACGACTTTGCCTATGGTGGTGTTTTCTAGTGTGCGCCTCGGGGTTAGCCCCAAAATTAATGCCTTGGCAACACTGATCATTCTGGTGGTGTCGACGGCAACCTTTATCACCTGGTGGTTGATGGCTAAGGCTGAGCAGAGACGCAAGCAGGAGATGGCTATGGTAGCCAAGGCAAGCTAATTCACCTGACTACGTCCCCGGTTGCGGGGACGTACAGGTTTTTTACTCTATGAGTAAATGCTAAATCAATCCAATGAGATAGCAAAAACAGTTGCATTTTAGCCGCTGTTTCTGTAGATTCCTGCTCCGCAGACAACGGCGTGTAGCGCAGCTTGGTAGCGCACTTCGTTCGGGACGAAGGGGTCGGAGGTTCGAATCCTCTCACGCCGACCATTTTGATAAAAGGCCACTCCATTGAGTGGCTTTTTGTTTTTGTATCCAAGGTTAGATTGAGCAAAAGAGCGCGAGACTTTTTAGCGACGGCCTCGGTCATTTTTAACTGCCATTACCAAGAACAGTAGCAGTAAAATGGCAGAGATGATGGGGCCATAGTCGAGGTAAGCTTGTGCATGGCCCGAGAGAAAAAAGGCTAGCGGAAGCCCGACTACCAGTATCAAGGTGCTCGTTAGTAAGAAAAGCATATCCAGAATGCACTGCTTTAGTGAAGATCTTTTTACAGGCTCAATTATAAAAATAAACTATGTGATATAAAACTTATTCTGGTCATTTGATATAAATATAATGGGCCTTTGCTCAAGAGCTAGCCAGCCTTGAGTTGGGCGCAAAAGAGATGAGAGCATCATGCAGTTAACACTGTTTACCGATTATGCGCTGAGAACCCTGATCTATTTGGCATTGCAGCCAGAAGGTGAGTTGTCGACTATTACTGAGGTAGCTGAAAAGTTCCAAATCTCCCGCAACCATGTGGTCAAGATAGTCCATCAGCTTGGGGTGAAGGGCTATATCGAGACAGTTAGAGGAAAACATGGTGGCATCCGTTTGGCTCATACCCCGGAGGCCATCAACTTGCGGGATGTGGTGTCGGATATGGAGAATGTTTCCTGCTTGCTAGATTGCCAGCGTGATAACTGTTTGCTGAGCAGTGGCTGTCGTTTCCAGGGAATATTGCGTAAGGCCATGCGTGCTTTCCTGGCGGTGCTGGGTGAGTTTACGCTGCGTGATTTGGTCAAGGATCCAGAGCGGATGTGCGGTTTATTAGCGCTCGAAGTGCCCGTATGTGGCAAGCATGCAACCCCTGGGCAGGACCCAGACGGCGAGTAGTTTAGCGGTTTGAATCGATGCAAAGAGAATGGCCACCCGAGAGGTGGCCATTTTTATTAGTTTTTCCAGAACGAAGGGAAGAAGAGTACGGCGACCGTCAGTATCTCCAGTCGTCCCAGCATCATGCCAAAGGAAAGCACCCATTTTGCGGCATCGGGCAGAGTGGCAAAGTTGCTCAACGGGCCTATTTGCGCACCCAGGCCGGGTCCCACGTTACTGACTGCCGTGATGGCACCACTGACAGCGGTCAATGGGCTCAGCCCCAATAGGCCGAGCAGTGCCGAGAGTATGATGATGACCACGACATAGCTCAGCACGAAAGCCACTAGCGAGCGAATGATATTATCGGTGACAGGACGGCCGTTGTACTTTTGCGGAAAGACGCCGGAGGGATGGGTTAGTTGCTTGGCCTGCTTGTGAAAGAGGGTGGCTGCAATCTGGATCCGGAATATTTTCAGCCCACCCGCTGTTGAACCTGAGCAAGCCCCCACCAGTAGCAGAAAAATGAACAGTATGGTGGTAAAGGGGGTCCAAACCCCAAAATCGGTCAGGCCGTAGCCCGTCGTGGTCAGTATCGAGACTATGTTGAACATGCTGATGCGAATGGCATCCGGCAGGTTGAATACGCCCTGATGCCAGATCCAGAAACTCATCATGGTCGTAACGCAGAGTACCAGCCAGAAGAAACCGCGTACCTGAGCATCGCGAAATAGAACCAGTTGGCGGCGGCGCAGACTCTGAACATAGAGCAAGAAGGGAAGTCCGCCCAAAAACATGAAGGTTGTCGCCACCCAGTGAGCAGAGGGGGAGAAGTGAGCCATAGAAGCATCGGAGGTGGAGAAGCCCCCGGTGCTAAGTGTGGTCATGGCGTGGTTGATTGCCTCAAATAGTGTCATGCCGGAGAGCCAATAGCTTATGAAGCAAAGCGTACTCAGGACCAGATAAACCGAGACTATGTTTTTGGCTACGTTGGTTGCTCTGGGGGAGTCCTTGTCTGATTTGTCTGATGATTCAGTCTGGAAGAGCTTCATTCCCCCCACGTTGAGCGCCGGCAGCACAGCAACGGCCAGCACAATGAACCCGACGCCGCCCAGCCATTGCAGCAAAGAACGCCAAAGCAGAATGCTGGGGGCCATGGTATCCAATCCGGATAGCACGGTTGAGCCCGTCGTGGTTACGCCTGACATGGTCTCGAAGTAAGCATCGGTAAAACTGATCTGATTGATGAAGACAAAGGGCAGCGCCCCGAATACACAGGTGACAGCCCATACTGCACTGGTGAGGACAAACATATCCCTGACCCCAAGGCGGAATTTTGATTTGTGGCCCCAGTGCAGACAGAGAAATGCGGCAATATGCGTGATGACCGCTGCCGCCAAAAACTCGGCTAAGCCAGAAGTTCCGGTGAAAAAGGCCAACAGAGTCGGCAGCCACATGAAAAGTGCCAACTTGGAGAGAGTCAGCCCCAGGGTGAAGGTGATAGGTTTTATATTAATCATGTCAGCACATCATAAGAAGAAGGGGCTAGGCTGGAACAAACGTTCCACCTCTTGGATGTGTTTCTTGTCCACGAGGAACATCACCACATGATCATCCTGATGGATAACTGTGGTGTCGTGAGCAATCAGGACATCATCTCCGCGTACTATGGCGCCTATGGTTGTTCCTGGGGGAAGCTTAAGCTCGCCTATGGTGCGGCCAACCACCTTGGAGGTGCTTTCATCACCATGGGCAATTGCCTCTATCGCTTCGGCCGCCCCTCGGCGTAGGGAGTAGACGTTGGCAATGTCAGCTCGGCGTACATGGGTGAGCAGGGCTGAGATGGTGGCTTGCTGCGGGGATATGGCGATATCGATGGCACCGCCCTGCACCAAGTCGACATAGGCGGCTCGCTGGATCAGTACTATGGCTTTTCTGGCACCGAGCTTCTTCGCCAGCATGGCTGACATGATATTGGCCTCATCATCGTTGGTGACGGCAATGAAGACATCAATCTGGTCTATATGCTCCTCTTGCAGCAGCTCCTGATTGGCCGAATCACCACAAAAGACTATGGTCTCATCCAGCTGCTCAGATAGCTGCTCGGCGCGATCCGGATTCCGCTCGATCAGCTTGACGCTGTAACGTTTCTCCAGCTGCTTGGCTAGGCCCGCGCCAACATTTCCCCCGCCCACTATCATGATGCGGCGATAGGGATTTTCCAGACGCTGCAGCTCTGACATCACGGCGCGTATATGTCCTGCCGCGGCGACGAAGAATATCTCATCCCCTGCTTCTATTATGGTGGTTCCCTGGGGACGGATGGTCTTATCCTGACGGAAGATGGCGGCGACTCGTGTCTCGATGTTGGGCATGTGCTCCTTGAGGGTGGCAAGGGCATTCCCGACCAAGGGGCCGCCATAATAGGCTTTGACGGCTACCAGGCCGACCCGGCCGCCAGCGAAGTCGGCAACCTGTAAGGCCCCCGGGTATTCCACAAGACGGCGCACATAGTCAGTGACCAACTGTTCGGGGGAGATGATGTGATCCACCCTCAGCCCCTCATCGCCAAAGAGTGCGTCTCGCTCCGATAGGTAAGCCTGGGAGCGTATCCGTGCGACTTTATTTGGCACGTTGAATAAAGAGGCGGCCACCTGGCAGGCGACCATGTTGGTCTCATCGCTGTTGGTCACAGCAACCAGCATATCCGCATCATCGGCACCTGCGTCTCTGAGTATGCGAGGGTGAGAAGCTGGTCCGCAGATGATGCGCAAATCATATTTATCCTGCAGTTCACGCAGTCGCTCTATGTTGTGATCGACCAGGGTGATCTCGTTGTTCTCTCCGACCAGATTTTCTGCCAGGGTTCCCCCGACCTGACCTGCGCCAAGAATGATGATTTTCATAGAATGCTCACTGCTTGATTAGTTTGGCGTAGAAAAAACCGTCCATGTTATTGTCGCCTGGCAGCAGTTGCCAGCCGGGTTCTTCGCGCGTCTCTCCGGCGACCACTGCTTGCCATTGGGCGTCAGGATGGGAGGCTAAAAAACGTTGGATCTGCGCGCGATTTTCATCCGGCAAAACTGAGCAGGTTGCATAGAGCAGAGTACCGCCCGGCTTGAGTTTGCACCAGAGTGCCTCGAGTATATTTGCTTGTAACTTGACCAGCTCTGCAATGTCATCGCTGCGGCGCAACCACTTAATATCCGGATGGCGTCGGATCACCCCGGTGGCGGAGCAGGGAGCATCCAACAGGATGCGATCAAACTGAGGGCCCTGCCACCACTTGTCAGGTGTGCAGGCATCGCCATGTATGACCTGAGCGTTGAGTCTCAATCGCTCCAGATTTTCATGGATCCGACTTAGTCGAGTGGCATCGGCATCGATAGCGACCAATCCTGCCAGCTGAGGCTGGCATTCGAGCAGGTGGGCGCTCTTGCCTCCGGGGGCGGCGCAGGCATCGAGGATCCACTCCCCGGGTTGAGGGTCCAGGAGGCGAGCAGCTTGTTGCGCCGCACCATCCTGCACCGAGCAATCACCCTCGGCAAAGCCAGGCAATAGTTGCACATCGCAGGGGTGACTCAGCAATATGCCTTGGGGGGCCAGATCCTGTGGTTCAAATGGGATGCCCGCACTATTGAGCTGAGTCTGGTAGGCGTCACGGCTCTGATGACATTGATTGACTCGCAGCCACATGGGGGGACGCTGGTTATTCTGCTCGGCAATGTGTTGCCAGTGGCTCGGATAAGCCTGTTTCAGCCTTTTTAGTAACCAATTAGGATGGGCATAGCGAGCCGTTTCGGAGCGATCTGCTTCTGCTTCCAGCTCCGCCTGGTTGCGTTGAACATTACGTAACACACCGTTAAGTAAACCCCGGAAACTCTCACCTTTGAGCAGGCGGCAGCCATTTACTGTTTCGGACAGGGCAGCATGGGCCGGTATGCGGGTGTAGAGCAACTGATAGAGGCCAATCAGGAGCAGATAGTGGAGTGGACGTTGCTTGCCTTTGAGCGGTTTGCTCATCAAACGCGCGGCAATGGCTTCCAGGCGAGAAAGCCAGCGCAGTGAACCAAAGCAGAGCTCTTGAAGTAGAGCCCGATCTTTGGGGGCAACTTGCTGCTGGGCCAGCGGCAAAACGGAAGAGAGAGATTGACCTTGCTCCACCACCTGAAAGAGGACCTGGGCGGCATTGGCTCGAGTTTTCATTAAAAAAGCGTCCTGATATAACCGAGCTTCCGCCCGGTTGGCTTATCGGAGTTGTTGGCCGGGTAAAAACCAGTCACGGCGTGAATTCAGCAGCTCATGTGCCAGCATGGGTTTCTTGCCGGGTGGTTGTAGCGTCAACAGACGCAAGACGCCCTCACCGGTGGCGACATCTATCCCTTCTCGGGTTGCCTGCACTATGGTGCCAGGTGCAAGAGTGGTCGATAAGGGCAAGACACACGCCTGCCATACCTTGATATTTTGTTGTTCAACCTCGAAATAGCTGACTGGCCAAGGATTGAAGGCGCGAACACAACGCTCCAGCTGTGTGGCGGGCAGTTGCCATTCCAGACGGGCCTCCTCTTTGCTCAACTTTTGGGCATAGTTGGCGTGGAGATTGTCTTGAGGTGTTGCCAGAATATTGCCTTGAGCCAGGGTCTGTATGGTTGTCAGCAGGGCTTGCGGCCCTAACCTAGCCAGCTTGTTGTACATGCTGGCAGAGGTGTCATCGGGTTCAATCGGGCAGGAAACTCTTTGCAGCATGGCACCAGTATCCAGCCCTTCATCCATCTGCATTATGGTCACGCCCGTCTCAGCATCCCCAGCCCAGATGGCTCGTTGTATGGGGGCAGCTCCACGCCAGCGAGGAAGCAGGGAGCCATGCACGTTGATGCAGCCAAGACGTGGGGTATCCAGTACCGCTTTAGGGAGGATAAGTCCGTATGCGACCACTATCATCAGATCTGCTTGGAGGGTAGCCAATTGCTGTTGTGGCTCGCTCTGACGCAGCGACTCAGGCTGCATGACTGGCAGATTATATTGCTCAGCCAGAGACTTAACCGGGCTGGCGCAGAGTTTGTTGCCTCGTCCAGCAGGGCGATCCGGTTGCGTATAAACGGCGACAATGTTGAGCTTGGCATCCAGCAAGGCTTGCAGATGTTGTGCTGCAAAATCGGGGGTGCCAGCAAAAATAATTCTCAAATCTTGCAATCCACACCTCAGAGGTTGTTACTGCGTTCCTGTTTATCCATTTTTTGCATCTTTTGCTTGATGCGCTGTCGCTTCAGGGGCGAGAGATAGTCAACAAAAAGCTTGCCCATCAAGTGATCCATCTCATGCTGAATGCAGATGGCCAGCAGACCGCCTGTTTCCAGTTCGAAGTGGTTACCCTTCAGATCCTGTGCCTGGATTTTGATGCTCTCGGCTCGAGGTACCATGGCTCGGCATTCAGGTACAGAGAGGCAACCCTCTTCTATACTGGTACTCCCGGACTTTTCCAGCAGCACAGGGTTGATCAGAACGAGACGTTCGTTTCTATCCTCACTGAGATCAATGACTATAATTCGCTTATGAATGTTGACTTGTGTCGCAGCAAGGCCAATTCCCTCTTCTGCGTACATGGTTTCAAACATATCATCAACGATAGTGTTGATCGTGGCATCGAATGAGCCTACGTCACCTGCTATAGTACGCAGACGTTCATCGGGAAAACGCAAAACTTCTAAAACCGCCATAGATTCGCTTTATCTTGATATTGAGAGTCGGTGGATATAGGCGTAATTCTAGACATTTACGCGGCTAATTAACAGTTACAAGGGCGGATACAAGCAAGGATGGCTATGAGATATCGTCAATTAGGGCTTTTCTTCGCTGGCTTGATGCTAGCAGTGAGTGCAGTTGCAGATGTGTTGCAGCTCAAGGAGGGGTATCCCGAGACCTATGTGGTCAAAAAAGGAGATACCCTATGGGATATATCGGGTCACTTTTTGAAGAGCCCCTGGCTCTGGCCTCGTCTGTGGCAGGTGAATCCGCAAGTGCGCGATCCTCATTGGATCTACCCGGGAGATGTTCTCCATCTGGTCTGGGTCAATGGTGAGCCACGCTTGGTGCAAAAACACATGGTCAAGTTATCCCCGACTGTGAGGGTGACACCTAAACAGGCTCCTGTGCCAACGCTGCCGCTGGAGAGGATTGCTCCCTTCCTGACCTCCTATCACATCTTTAATGCCGATAGTAATATGGCCTCACTGCCTTATATTGTTGGCAATAATTCCAATGATATCGGGTTGTTGGAAAAAACCGACTTCTTTGTGCGGGGTTCTCTGCTTGAGGGCAAGCAGTATGGTATCTACCGTCCGGGGGAGCTCCTGAAAGATAAAGCGACGGGGGAAGCTCTGGGGCGTGAAGCAACGCTTACGGGTATTGCCTTGGCAGGAGCAAAGCAGAAGGGCGGACTGACAGCAGCCGTGCTGCTGGAAAACAAACAGGATGTGCAGCAGGGTGATCGCTTAATCTTGATGCCTGAGCAGGAAAACCTGGATGCCTATTTTACTCTGCAGGCCGGAGCGCTCAGTAAGCCTGGCTATATCATCGATATTCCTTCCAAGATTTCAGTGGTCGGGAAATATGATGTGGTAACCCTGAATAAGGGGGCTCGCGATGGTGTGGCGTCCGGCAATGTCTTCTCCATTTATCGTCCGGGGGCGGAAGTCACGGAACGCAGCGCAGATGATATTGCCTACAAGCTGTTTAGCCCGGTTGGAAAGCGGTTATTCGATGGTGAGGGGACACATCTGCCGGAGCAGTTGGTCGGTCAGTTGATGGTCTTTAAGGTTTACGACAAAACCAGCATGGCTATGATCCTCAAGGCCAATGATACAGTGCGTCAAGGCTATCTGATCGGGAATCCCTGACCATGATAACCGGGGACTGTGCTGAACTGACCGCCTGGTTAAGTTTGGATGCGGTGCCCGGTCTTGGTCCCATCAAGGCGAGTCGTCTGTTGGCTCGCCACTCTCCTCTATCACTTTGTAAACTCTCTTCTTTTGAACTCAGCGCTCTGGGGTTGTCTGCGGCACAAATCGGTGCCTTGCACTTCCCTGACCCCATCCAGTTGGATTCTGTATGGCGCTGGCTGGATGCGCCCAATCGGCACTTGCTGACTTGTGTTGACCCCGCCTATCCCGTGTTGCTGCGAGAGGCCCCCGCTGCGCCTATTTTGCTATTTGTTGAGGGGCATCTCAGCGTCTTGCAGCAGGCACAGATCGCCATGGTAGGGACTCGCAATCCCTCACCCGGCGGTTGTGCTGTGGCCGAGTTGCTGGCAAGGGGGCTGGTGGAGGCCAACATGGTCATTACGTCAGGTTTAGCTCTTGGTATCGATGGTATTTGTCACCAAACGGCTATCAGGAGTGGCGGACGGACCATCGCTGTCCTGGGATCAGGGTTGGCATGTTGTTATCCCCGTCGACACTACTCTTTAGCTCAGCAGATAGTAGCAGAAGGGGGCGCGCTGGTTTCTGAGCTCTGGCCGGGGCACTCTCCTAAACCGGAGAACTTTCCTCGACGTAATCGCATCATCAGTGGGATGTCGCTGGGAACTGTCGTGGTCGAGGCTGCCGCGCAGAGCGGCTCTCTTATCACGGCTCGCTATGCTCTGGAGCAGGGGCGTGAGGTTTTTGCTGTTCCCGGGGCTATCCAAAATCCAAATTCAGCCGGGTGCCATCATTTAATTCAACAAGGGGCAAAACTTGTCTGCAATGCTGCCGATATACTAGAAGAGATAGATGTTCATGTGGCAGCGGGAGAGCTCGGAACTCACCCATCTCTTTTACCGTTTGGGGATTTGCCAAGTTCAACATTGTTGGATAACGTAGGCTATGAGTCCACTGCGGTTGATGTTATCGTGCAACTGAGTGGTCAGCCAGTTGATGCCGTATTAAGTGAACTGCTTGAGCTGGAAATGGCGGGTTGGATTGCATCCGTTCCCGGCGGTTATGTGAGGACGAGGAGGGACTGACGATGTTTGATGTACTGATGTACCTGTTCGAAACCTATGTCCAAAGTGATGCCGATCTGAAAGTGGACCAGGATGAGCTGACCGAGGAGTTAACTCGCGCCGGATTTCACCAAGATGAAATCTACAAAGCACTTGATTGGCTTGAACATTTGGCTGTGCTGCATGATGAGGAGCGAGCCTCGCGTGCTGTGTGTGCACCCGATTCATTTCGTATTTATGCACCGATAGAGATGAATAAACTCAGCAGTGAGTGCCGTGGTTTTCTGCTCTTTCTGGAACAGATACGTGTCTTGACCTGTGAGACGCGAGAGATAGTCATTGAGCGCTTGATGGAGTTGGATAATTCCGAGATTGAGCTGGATGATCTTAAGTGGGTCGTGTTGATGGTGCTCTTCAATATGCCTGGTAACGAGAATGCTTGCCATCAAATGGAAGAGCTGTTGTTTGATGAGCCTGCTGGACTCATCCACTGACAGGGATGGTGCTCGCTGCTGCCGCTGTTACAATTGCCCATCCATGATGGGAGGCGAGCATGTCCAAGATAGATCCAACACTCTTTTCCGCCCATGAGCACGCTCTCGAGCGTGAGTACCAACAATGTCCCGAGTGTGGGGCTGAGTTAGTGGTGCGGCATGGCAAATCTGGGCCCTTTTTAGGGTGCTCTGGCTATCCAGCTTGTCAATATATTCGCCCTTTGTCTCAAGCGAGTGTGATGACCGAAAAGGTTTTAACCGGTTCGAGCTGTCCTGCCTGTGGTCATGAGCTGGCGATTAAGAAGGGCCGATATGGTCTGTTTATTGGCTGCACCCACTTCCCCCTCTGCCAACACATCGAGTCGCAAGATGAGCCAGTCTCGATGCCTCTGACCGTGCCCTGTCCAGCCTGCGGTGTGGGTCACCTGGTCAGCCGTACATCCCGGCATGGTAAAGTTTTCTATGCCTGCGATGCCTTTCCTCGCTGCAAGTATGTGGTCAATGAGCAGCCAGTGGCTGGCCCCTGCCCCGATTGTGGCTGGCCAATCCTGGTTCAGCGGTCAACGCGGCAAGGGAAACGAGTGAGCTGCCCGCAAAAGTTGTGCCATTATCAAACTGACATATAATGCCCCGGCCATATCATTTTTACCCAACCAAGTAGAGAGAGAAGGAAACCTCACCATGTCAAAACCGTTTGTTGCCATTCTGATGGGTTCAGACTCAGACTTCCCTGTTATGCAATCCACTCTGGATGTGCTCCGCTCTTTTGGAATTGCATGCGAGGTGAAAGTGACCTCCGCTCATCGCACTCCAGCTGCGACTCATGCCTATGTCAAAGATGCTGAAGCTCGTGGTTGCAAGGTATTCATTTGCGCCGCAGGTCTGGCTGCGCATCTGGCTGGCGCTGTGGCTGGAATTACGACTCGACCAGTGATCGGGGTGCCTATTGATGGTGGTCCTTTGAAGGGGATGGATGCGCTGTTGTCGACTGTGCAGATGCCGGGTGGTGTCCCCGTGGCTACGGTTGCTATTGGAAAGGCGGGTGCCAAGAATGCTGGATATCTGGCTGCGCAAATGCTGGCCGTGGCAGATGATGAGTTGGCCGAGAAGGTGCGCGTTGAGCGTCAGAAGTGTGCTGACGAGGTAGTGGCTAAAGACGCTGCATTGCAGGCTCAATTAAAGTGATCACTATCCACCCGGCTTAGGTCGGGTGGCTCTACCTACATGAACACAGCGATGAACATGAGTGTTGACCCATACCATGATGCGCTATTCCATCTAGAACATGGTGGTGTGATAGCGTACGCAACTGAGGCCGTTTTTGGCCTTGGCTGTGATCCGGATAACGGCCAAGCTGTTGCTAAACTGCTGGCGATCAAAAATCGGCCTGTTGAGAAGGGACTGATCTTGATTGCGGCAAGCTGGGAACAGTTGCAGCCCTATATCGCAGTCTCTGAAATACCAGCGGAGTGCCTGGCAAAGGCACTGGCAAGTTGGCCTGGCCCCTATACCTGGGTCATGCCTGCGCAGCCATCTACACCCGCCTGGTTGCGAGGGCAGTTTAGCTCTCTGGCCGTTCGTGTTTCATCACATACACAAGTTCACGAATTATGTCAGGCATTTGGGAAACCACTCGTTTCAACCAGTGCCAACCTGAGCGGCCTGCCACCCTGCCGAACAGCGATCGAAGTGGGGGAGCAGTTAGCCGGGAGCGTGGACTATATTCTTCCTGGTGTAGTGGGTGGTGCGCTCAACCCATCAATGATCCTCGATGTCCTGACTGGCGAAGTCTTGCGCCCTGCATAATAAAGCGCGAGCCCTTGGTGACAAGGGCTCCCTCCTCACGCTATAAAGCGTTCATTCGTATCATTTTCTGACACTGAGCAGGATATAACATGGATCGTTATGCTGTTTTTGGTAATCCGATATCTCATAGCAAGTCCCCATTCATCCACACACTGTTTGCCAGGCAGACTCAGCAAGAGATTACATATGAACGAATCGAGGCTCCAATCTCTGGTTTTGCTGAAGTTGTGCAGCGTTTTTTTGTACAAGGCGGTAAGGGGTGCAATATCACGGTTCCCTTCAAAGAAGAGGCATTCCAACTGGCTACGCAGCTCTCGGAGCGTGCCAAGCTGGCTGGTGCTGTGAATACGCTGAAGCTCACGGATGATGGTGTGTTGCTCGGTGATAACACGGATGGTGCCGGGCTGGTGCAGGATCTGAACTATCATCAGGTCAACTTATCGGGCGCCAGGATTTTACTGCTGGGTGCTGGGGGGGCGGCCCGTGGCGCGCTGGGCCCTTTACTGAAGGAGCTCCCTCACTCAATAGTGATCGCTAATCGCACTGTGGCCAAGGCCCAGCTCTTGGCTGATATATTTCGGTCGAATGGCCCCGTGCTGGCGTGTGGATTTGAGGATCTCGTCGGTCCCTTCGATTTGATCATCAATTCTACTTCAGCCAGTTTGGCAGGGGAGTTGCCTGCTATCTCATCTGAGCTGATTTCGGGGAATAGCACTGTTTACGACATGATGTACGGAGCGACTGATACGGCGTTCAATCACTGGGCGCGGGCTCATGGTGCTGGGCAAGTGATTGATGGTTTAGGCATGTTGGTTGCGCAAGCGGCTGAAAGTTTCGCCATCTGGCGTGGCATTCGCCCGGGAACTCGGCAGGTCATTGCCGAGATGCGACGGAACATGGGGGCGTTATGAATCAATCCATTCAGTTCAATGATGGGGTGGAGTGGCAAGAGTCAGAACAACGCTTGTTCTTTACCGCTCAGGCTTATGGCATGACGGTGAATTGCTATTTTGGCCGTCATAGACTCGAACTCCTGAGTGGTCAGGAGCTGAGACGAAGTGCCGATATACTCTTTGCTTTTGAACAGCATCGCTTCGAGGTTGAGGAGCTGGCTGAACTAAAGATAGCGGCACAAGAGTTCGCAGAGGATGGTTCAGTCTATCTGGACTAATCGATGAACGACCATTCACGGCCGCTCATCGAGGTATTCATTCTTCAACAACACATAATTACGCGCCGAACGCAACAGCGACTCTTTTTCCTCGGATGAGAGTTCTCTATGTTGGCGGGCGGGATTACCCATATAGAGATAGCCAGATAGTAGGCGCTTTCCGGGGGGGACTAGCGTACCTGCCGCTATCATCACATCATTCTCAACGATTACACCATCTAATAGGATGGCCCCCATTCCAACCAGTACTCTGTCGCCTATCTGACAACCATGGAGCATGGCCTTGTGGCCTATGGTTACATCCGAACCAATAAGTAGAGGATGTCCTTCGGGCTGACGTTCGCTTGGGCGAGTAACATGCAGCACGGCACCGTCCTGGACATTGCTGCGCGAACCAATGGCGATATGGTTGACGTCCCCTCGGATGATGACCCCCGGCCAGATACCCACATCATCAGCCAGCGTAACCCTACCAATTACACAAGCAGCGTCATCTATATAGACGCGGCAAGAGAGTGACGGCGTATGGCCTTTATATGTCCGTAGTCTGTGCATTGTGATCCTCCAATAAAGCCTCGATATGATACCCAAAACCCAACCATTCAGCATCGTTTTGTGGGTTTGCTGTGGATAAGCTGTTGTTGAATATGAATAAGAGATTAATTAGTTTTTTTCGATGAAAAGCTCTTGCGCTCGAGTTCGAACTCCCTATAATGCCGCCTCGCTGACACGGCAAAGCAGGCACTCTTCGGAGGCGATGCAGCGGTGTTAGCCGGGCCGAAATGCCCCAGAGCAAAACGCAGTAAAATGTGCTTGACTCTGA
>JBOFBS010000289.1:0-18148 GCA_051645725.1 Aeromonadaceae bacterium
GCGCAGCTGGGATTGCACATCGGCCAACAGGGGCCAGCCCAGTTGCCTGGCCAGAAGCTCGACGGCTCGGGCTTCGTCCGGCGTGGTGATCTGCCCTGCGACCACTATGCCGCGCTGATGGGCAAAGGGCGGCCACTCAGGGTCAGGCAATACCTGGCTTTCTGCTGCGACATAGCGGGTGAGGGGTGCGCCATCGACCCGCCACTGGGCGAGTTCATGGGGCCATCCCGCGGGCAGCGGAGTGCCTTGCCCGGCATAGAGGGGTTCCGGGTAGGGGCAGTTGATATGTACCGGGCCTGGATTGACACTCAGCTGCTGCCAGGCGTGATCCAGGCTGCCGAGCAAGAAGCGCGGTGAGATCGCCAGATCCGGGGCCGGTAGAGCCTGCTGGAATACCGGGTAGTCGGCGAAGATCCGGCTTTGGGTGATGGCCTGGTTGGCCCCGCACTCCAGCAGTTCCAGAGGTCGATCGGCACTTAGAATGAGCAGCGGTACCTGGGTCAGTCTGGCCTCGATCACGGCCGGATAGAGGTTGGCGACTGCTGTGCCCGAGGTGGTGAGAATGGCTACTGGCGCATCCAGCCCTTTGGCCAGCCCCAGCGCGAAGAAGCCCAGGCCGCGTTCATCAAAATGGAGGTGCTTGGTGAGCCCGTTGTGGGCGGCAGCCGCCTGCACCAGAGGTGCCGAGCGTGAACCGGGCGCCAGGCAGAGGTGGCGCAGTCCCAGCCGGTAGAGCTCCTCTATCATCAGGCGGGCCCAGCCCAGATTGAGGTTATCGCCAGCCTCTATCATGGCGTTGAGCCTTGAGTGAGTAGCCCGAGCAGGTTGGCCAGCTTGTCATCCAGCTCCTGCCATTCGGCCGCAGGCTCGGAGCCAGCGACTATCCCGGCACCTGCATAGAGGCGCAGCTCACCCGGGGTGAGCAGTAGCGAGCGGATCGCCACGGCGAACTCGGCCACATCTTCGCTGATGAGACCACACGCCCCCGCATACCAGCCGCGGGCGAAGGGTTCGTGCTCACGGATGAAGGTCAGCGCCTTGCGTCTGGGGGTGCCACCGACGGCGGGTGTCGGGTGTAGCGTGGCCAGCAGTTGGGCATCGCTGACTCCGGGTTTGAGGCGCGCCGTGATATCCCGGCGCAGGTGCTGCAAGCGGCGCAGGCGTAATATGCGGGCGCTGGAGAGGGTGGCTTGCTCGGCCAGCCCCTCCAGACGGGTCAGAATATCGGCATGCACCAGACGGTTTTCCAGGCGGTTTTTGTTGTCCGCCAGTAGCTGCTGAGCCAGTGCCTCATCGGCGGCGCTATCGCCGGTGCGGATCATGGTGCCTGCCAGGGCTTCGCTCTCCAGATCCTGACCATGGCGCCGGTAGAGGCGTTCCGGCGAGCTGGCCAGAAAGCAGCTCTCTGCCGAGAACTGGAAGGCAAAGTGGAAGCAGGCCGGGGTCAGAGGTTGCAGCGCTGCCAGCAGATCCCAGGGGTTTGGGGTATTGGCCGTTGCCAGCCGACTCTCTCTGGCCAGCACCACCTTGGGTAGCTGGCTTAGGTGTGTGTGGTCGGTCAGTTGGCTGACCAGGCGCGACCAGAGCTCGCTGTCCGGGCTCTCCTGCCGGGTAAACGTCAGGGCTGGCAGCGGTGCCAGGGGTTGCTCTGGTGCTATGGCGAGCAGGGCCTCTTGGGCTGAGGTCAGTTCACGCTGACGCTGTAGCGGATCGGCCTCCAGCCAGAGATTGCAGACCAGCTCGGTCTGGTTGCCCTGGCGAATGAGCTCGATGCGCGGCAGTATGAAACGGCAGTGACCAAACGCCTGCCAGTGTGGGGCTGTGGCCAGGTCGGCCTGGCTGTCGAAGGAGAGCCCGCCATAGTAGCGTGGCCAACTTCCTGCCATGGGTTTGGGTTGGGCGCTGAGTTGGGCGAGCTGCTCTTCATCGCGGATCTCGCGCAGTATGCCCAGGGTGGCAAATTCCCGGTCGCGCTCTCTGGCATGCCAGTAGATGCGTGGATAGAGGGTCTGCCCCTTGAGCCAACCTGTGAAGGAGGTGATATCCAGCGGTTCGCGCAGGCGCACGAATCCTGTCACTTCGGGTTGCAGCAGGTGCGAGAGTCGTTCA
Organism: Aeromonadaceae bacterium; assembly: GCA_051645725.1. Classification (GTDB taxonomy): domain Bacteria; phylum Pseudomonadota; class Gammaproteobacteria; order Enterobacterales; family Aeromonadaceae; genus Pseudaeromonas. The sequence goes on from JBOFBS010000289.1 coordinate 2,110, forward strand.
ATCAGTCGTGTCTGAGCCAGCATGGGATGAGTGCACGGATGGTAAGGGCCGGCAGAGCGGCGAAACTGCAAAAAAGAGGCGAGATCCGGTATAGTACGCCACTTCCTGACGCCTTCGGATCGGCCTGACGGCCCAGTATAGGGGCTGGTGGCCGGAGGGTAAATACATTCGCTAGGGGTACCGCTGACCATGTCCTCCGCCTCTGTTTCCAGTTGGCTACTGGCCGCCCGCTTGCGCACCCTGCCGTTGGCCTGCTCCTCTGTGCTTTTGGGTAGCGGATTGGCTGCGGCGCAAGGGGCCTTTCGCCTGCCCATCTTCCTCCTCTGCCTGCTGACCGCCATACTGCTGCAGTTGCTCTCCAACCTGGCCAACGATTATGGCGATGCGGTCTCCGGTGCCGATAATGCCGAGCGGGTGGGGCCGACGCGCGCCGTGGTTTCGGGCCTCATCACTCGGGAACAGATGCGCCGTGCCATGGGGGTGACGGCTCTGGCTGCCGTGATCTCTGGGCTCTTGCTGCTCTACTCGGCCTTTGGCGAGGATTGGCGCGGCATGCTGAGTTTCATCGGTTTCGGTGGCCTGGCGCTGCTGGCTGCCATCACCTATACGGTGGGGCAGCGCCCCTATGGTTATCGTGGGCTGGGGGATCTGTCGGTCTTCATCTTCTTCGGCTTGCTGGGGGTGATGGGTTCCTATTACCTCTTCACCCAGAGACTGGATCCGCTCCTGTTGTTGCCTGCAACCAGTTGTGGTCTGCTGGCGACCGCCGTACTCAACATCAACAACATACGGGATCTCTCCACGGATGCTGCGACCGGTAAACTCACCCTGGCCGTGAGACTGGGAGCCGAGCGGGCGCGGCTCTATCACTGGTTGCTGGTGTTGGGGGCGGGGAGTCTGACCTCACTCTTCCTGCTGCTGGAAAACCGCTCCCCCTGGCCCTGGCTCTTTGTGCTGGGCTATTTGCCTCTGCTGCGTGCCGCCTATGTGGTGCAGGGCAGCCGGGATCCGACACGATTGAATCAGCAGTTGCAACAGACGGCTCTGGGGAGCCTGCTCTTCAACCTCTTGCTGGCCATAGGTTTTGTGCTGGCATGAGTCGCCCGCTCCCGCTGCGTCCATTGCCACTGCGTATCGCCACCTTCAATCTGAGTTTTTCCCGGCCCTATGCCGGTGGGCTATTGCAGGCGCTGCAAGATGGCGAGGCTCAGATCCGTCACTGTGCCGAGATAGTGCAGCGAGTGCGGCCCGATGTGATCTTGTTTACCGAGTTTGATCACGATGGCGAAGGAGAGGATGAGGCGGCGCTCAAGCTGTTTCGTCAGCGCTATTTAGGGGAGAGTCAAGGAGGGGCCGAGCCGATCGATTACCCCTATGCCTGGCTCATCCCTACGAATACGGGTCTATTGAGCGGGGCCGATCTGGATGGGGATGGTGAGCTGACGCTGCCGGGCGATGCTCAGGGCTTTGGCGCCTTTCCTGGTCAGTACGGCATGTTGCTGCTCTCCCGCTATCCTCTGCTTCTGGATAGAGTGCGCGCCTTCCGCCACTTCCTGTGGGCCAGTATGCCAGGGGCGCTGCTGCCGGACCGAGAGCCCGGTTCTGGTCTGGGGGATTTCTATTCGCCTGCGGCTCTGGCGCAACTGCGCCTCTCCTCAAAGAATCATCTGGATCTGCCGCTTCAGGTGCCGCATCGCAGGATACATCTGTTGCTGAGTCACCCGGTTCCTCCCGTATTCGATGGGGCCGAGCGGCGCAACATGCGACGCAACCATGACGAGATCCGCCTCTGGTGCGACTACCTCTCGGGTGCCGACTATCTTTGCGATGATGCAGGCATAGCCGGCGGCCTGGCTGCGGAGGCTGACTTCGTGCTCTTGGGCGATCTGAACGCCGATCCGCTGGCGGGTGAGGGGGATCGCCGTGCCATTCGCGCCCTGCTGGCGCATCCGCGCCTCCATCCAGATGTTGCGGCTGGGCGTCTGATACCAGCCTCCACTGGGGGGGCGTACTACGGCGCTCAACGCCGTCGTCCCGTTGCGGCGGGTGAGGCTCGTCACTGGACCCATCTGCGTGGGTTACGTCTGGACTATGTGCTGCCAAGCCGTGATTTGCCGGTACTCGCATCGGGTGTCTACTGGCCAGCCAGTGGCGATCCACAGCGTCACCTGCTAGCCGATGAAAACGGGCGGGAGTGGGCGGCGCTTAGCTCGGATCACCGCCTGGTCTGGGTTGATCTCTTGCTGTAAGAGGCGGCGTCCTGTTGCCAAGAGTCGACGCAATGGACGCTCTCCCGGCTTTCTCTGGTGGGCCCCCTCACTAATTCGCCGCTCCTCATTCTGCTACAGGCTAAGGTCAGCACCCGCTGATAGGCATGACCCTTTCCCGGGTGCTCACCGCGCCCTCCCAGGCGAGGAGGGGGCGCAGGCAGGCATTTTTATCGTGCGGCAGCGTTTGCCCCTTTGCTGGCGGCCGATATTGCCTATAATGCGCGCAATGGGAGTGTGAGCCCGATCCCGTTATCGGGGGCTTACCTCCGGCTTATTCCGCTCTGTTGGTCATATTGGTTAGGTAAAGGATCTTTGATGAAACGCTTCTGGAGTGCTTGCCTCTGCTCGCTGCTATATGTGCTGCCTGCCCAGGCTTCGTTGCCACCGACCCCCTTCGAATTGGCCCCTCAGCAGCCCTTACCCAAGGCGGCTGTGGTATCGGGCTATTTGCGCACTCTGGCTCAGGCATCCCCCTTGGCAAGAATGACTCAGCTGGGAGTGTCGGCGGGTGGACGTTCCATCGATGCTCTGCTTATTTCCGAGGATCTGCCCTTTCTTGCCAGCACAGAGCGCAGCAAGGATAAGCCAACCGTCATGTTGCTGGGCTCCCAGCATGGCAATGAGCCCTCGGGGACCGAGGTACTGCAGATCCTCTCGCGACGCCTGTTGGATGGTGATCTGCGCCCCCTGGTGTCGCGGATGAATTTTGTGGTGGTGGCGTTGGCTAACCCGGATGGTCGGGATCTGAACCGTCGCCTGAATGCCAAGGATGAGAATCCCAATCTGGACTTCATTGCAGTGGCGTCACCAGAGACCCGCATCTATATCGATGCCCTGGCCCGTTTCAAGCCAGATGTGGTGATGGATTTGCATGAGACCTGGAATGACAAGTATCCACTGACGCCCATAGAGGGATTCAAGACCACGACCGATGCCCAGTTCGAGGTCGGGAATAACCCCAACCTGGATGCAGCGCTCAGCGACTATGCCAACAATGAGTATTTACCGCGGCTCATTGAACGGGTGTCACGGGCGGGTATCCCGGCTCAACGCTATAACGAGATCTACTCGTTGCGAGATCCGGTGCGACGCGGGGGGTTGAGTCTCAGTAACTTCCGCAACTATGCGGCCATGCAGGGGTCGCTGACCGTGCTGTTTGAAAACCGTCATGATAGCCCGGGTAACTATCCCACTCCGTTGAACATAGCCGAGCGGGTGCGCAAGCAGTTGCTCAGTGTGGAGCAGGCGCTATTTCTGGTCGATCAGGATCGTCATCATATTCAGCAATTGAGTCGGCAAGCCAGGCAGCAGTGGGAGGGGCCTGAGGGTGAAGAGCGTTATGTCTTGCAGTATCGCTTCGAGCCAAATCAGGAGCAGCCTAAAGTTCCCGTCACCCTGACCGATCGCAAGGGGCAGGAGGTGGTCAAACGCTTCCGCCTGGAGGATCAGATCGCCATCCGCGGCATAGGGGAGATACCGGCCGGTTATGTCATTCGCAGCCAGACCCAACGCTTCAGAAGCTGGCTGGATCGCCATCATATTGCCTATCAGGTGGTGGCTGACAAGGAGCTGCTGACGGTGCAGCAGCAGCGGGTCGCCGGAATATCCATTGCCGCCCAGACCAACCCTGGAACTCGGGATTGGTTGGATGTCACGCTGGATGAGAAGCTGGTGGAGGCGGAACTGAAACCGGGGGATATCAAGATCAGCACCAATCAACCCCAGGGGGCCCTGATTGCCATCATGCTGGACCCTCGCTCCTCCAACAGTCTTTATCAGGAGCCTACCTGGCGTGGCTTGCTGATGAGCACGCCTCTGCCAACGGCCCCCATCCCGGCGGCGCAGCAGATAGAGGCGTTACAACAAGCCGCTCTGGACAACAAAGCGACCCGGCGCAGACCCCTTACCTCGGGTTAAGCCGTTGTGGCATGCGGGAGCAGGCATAGGCCTGCTCTACGCTAGGCTCTCTTCCTGCGCATCCGCCTCCTGTTTGCTCCTGCGGCGTTTGGGGCTCTCTTCACCCTCTGTTGCCGCGTTTTCCCCTGCCAGTTTGCCCCCTTTGAGGATCAGGGTCAGCTGCTCACGTTGTTGCGCCAGGAAGAGGGCCAGCGCCTCCTGCTGGGTTTCGTCCAGGGCGATGGGGGCCCCTGCCAGCAATTGAGTCAACTCATCGGCCAGATCCAGCATCTTGTCATAGGCATCGGCCTCTTTCTTGCTGACAAAGGTCATCTTCTCCTCGCCGTTACGAACTACCACATATTTGATTTCGACCGCCATACGTCACCTTGTCTGTATAGATATACAGTTGTATTTTATACACTAAGGTATTAGAAAAGGCCAGTTGTGGTTTCGATCGTCGCTTGAGTTGAAAAATAGTGTCATAGTGGAACAATACGAAACAGATTCAATCAATGGCCTGCCCAGGGTGTGTGCAGGCTGATCAGAGTTTGGGATGCGTCACTCAGGAGGAGCTATGACTCGGGCATTCTGGAGCGTGGGGTGGATATTCAGTGGCATCTTGCTGGTGTCACCACTGGTCCATGGGGAAACCAAACGCCTCTATTCATGGGACGATAATAAGGGGATCAAGAATTTCTCCAGTCAGCCACCCAAAGAGGATGTCGATCCGGTCGGTGAGTGGTTGGCTAACCCCAGTGGCACCATGAAGCCTGTGCCCAGCGATAATCGTCTGCTGGTGAAGCCCAAGCCAGTGACAGAGTCGGCACCACTCAGCAAGCAACAGGAGAGCTGTGCCTACTACCGATCTGTGTTGGCCAAGTATCAGATGCAGGGCGTTTATGCCGTGGATCCCGCCACAGGTAAGAGCGAGCGTCTCAAAGGCGAATCAGCCGAACAAACCATGGCCAGCGCCAAAGAAGCGGTGCGCATATTCTGCTCCAAGTAGTGGGTGGCTGACAGCATAAGGGGGAGCCGAGCTCCCCCTTATGCTATTGCCTGATTGCGAAGCTGACCCGCCCACGCTTAGGAGTGATCGCCATTTGAGCTCATGTTGCCGCGATTCTTGGAGGCAAAGAAGGGTTGCACCGGCACCTCCTCCTCGAGCGGAAGTTCAGGATTGTTCTCCCAGGCGGACATCAGTTCACTGCGCTTATCTTCCTGGTTGGCTTTGAGCATCTCGGCCAGGATATGGCGATACTGCACGCTCTTGGTGATATACATGTTTTCATCATCGATAAACGCGGTTTGCTCGCGCAGCAGTTTTTCATCCTGCTGTTTGAAGGTCTGTCCGGCGCGCCAGGCTTGATTGGCGCGAAAACCCAACACCTTCAGGGCATTGACCCCCAGATCGACCGCTGAGCCAACTGTCTCCCGATAGACCAGATCCACGCCCAACTGCAGCAGTTGGTGAGCGTGGGGTCTGTCTATGGCTCGCACCAGCAGGGTGAGCTGGGGGAAGTGTTTCTGGGCCAGCTCGCACACCGCCACCGACTTGGCCGGGTTGCCCACGGCGACGACCATCAGCTTGGCCTTGTGAGCCCCGGCGGCATAGAGCAGATCCAGGCGATCGGCATCCCCATAGAAGACCTTGTAGCCAAACTTGCGCAAGACATCGATATGGCCCACATCGTTGTCCAATACCGTGGTATCTATGCCGTGGGCGTGCAGCAATCTGCCCACCACCTGGCCGAAGCGGCCGAAGCCGACAATCAGCACAGGGTTATCCTGTGAGACTATCTTATCGGCTTCCCGCTCTTCATCCTGCTCAACGTAATGACGCTGTATGTAGCGTTGATTGATGATGAGCAGCACCGGCGTCAGCGCCATGGAGAGGGCAACCACCAGGGTGAGCAAGGCGACCGTATCGGCAGGCAAGAGCTGCCCCTTGCCCACCAACACCAGCAGTACGAAGGCGAATTCACTACCCTGTGCCAGCGCCAGGGCAAAGGTCCAGCGGTGGGAGGGGTGCATGTGGGCGAGCGCCCCCAGGGCATGCAGCACCAGACACTTGATCAGCGTCAGCAGCCCCAGCAGGGCCAATACACTCCAGGGATTGGCCCACAGCAGGGTGAAGTTGATCCCCGCCCCGACCGAGATGAAGAAGAGCCCCAGCAGCAAGCCCTTGAAGGGCTCGATATTGGCCTCCAGTTCATGGCGGTATTCGCTCTCGGCCAGCACCACGCCCGCCAGGAAGGTCCCTAGCGCCGGCGAAAGACCCACAGATTGCATGGCCAGGGCGATGAGGATGACCAGTAGCAAGGCGGCGGCGACAAAGATCTCGCGCAAGCCGGACTGAGCGATGAAACGGAAGACGGGGCGCATCAGGTAGTGGCCGCCGAGTATGATGCCGCAGATGACGCCGGCGATGAGCAGGCCATCCTGCCAACCGGCAAGTGTGGTCGTGGTGCCCGGCATGGCTCGAGGGGCGAGCAGGGGGATCAATGCCAGCATGGGAATGACGGCTATATCCTGGAACAGCAGCACGGCAAAGCTGGTCTGACCCGCCTCTGTCTTCAACTGTCGGCGTTCGCTCAGGCTCTGCAGCACGATAGCGGTAGAGGAGACCGCCAATATCATGCCCGTGGCCAGGGCCTGTTGCCAGGTTAAGCCAAATGCCATCCCCACCCCGGCAATGGCCGCCGTAGTGAGCAACACCTGGCTGGCGCCAATGCCAAGGATAGGCCCCTTGAGCTGCCACAACAGGGCGGGTTTGAGCTCCAGGCCGATGAGAAACAGCATCAGGACCACGCCAAACTCGGCCACATGCATCACGTTATCAGTACGTCCGACCACGTTCAGCAAGAAGGGGCCAATGATGATGCCGGCAATCAGGTAGCCCAGCACAGAGCCTAATCCCAAGCGCTTGGCGATAGGCACAGAGACCACGGCGGCGGTCAAAAAGATGAAGGCGTCGAACAGCAACCCCTCTGTCATGCGAGCACCTCCAGCAGGTCGGTCAGATAGGTGGCACGTTTGAGATCGTCATGGGGCAGCTTCTCATCCCGTAACGCCTCAAGCAGCTGACGATATTGGCGCGCCGTGTTGCGCAACAGTTGTACATCCTGAATAGTGTGGAAGGAGTAGAGCACGAAGGGTGGAAGGTACTGCATGCCACAGAGCCAGGCGCTCTGACGGAAGGGGAGCAGATATTCGCTCACTGCCCTGCGATTGTGTCCGGATGAGGTGTAGGATTCATGGCTGCCACCCGTGGTGATCACCGAGAGCAGGGCTTTGTTGCGCAGGGCATGTCCTTCCGGACCGAAGGCAAAACCATACTCCAGCACCTGATCCATCCACTCCTTGAGAATGGCCGGGCAGGAGTACCAATAAAAGGGGTGCTGGAATACTATGATGTCGTGCTCAAGCAAGAGCTGTTGTTCCCGCGCCACATCGATAAACATGTTGGGGTAGACCTGGTAGAGGTCATTGATGGTGACGCCTTCCATGTTGCGTAACACCTGCAACAGCGCCTTGTTGGCGTGCGAACGGTGGTAGCTGGGATGGGCAAACAGGATCAATATCTTTTTCATGCAGGCACTAGGCTCCGGGAAACAGGGATGCACGTTAGCAGGGAGCGAGAGAGAGTCTTCCGGCCGGAGAGCTGGTTCCCTTTAAGCCCCGGCGCGCAGGCTCAGTCTAGGGCCTAAGAAAGGGGGGCGCAATCCCTCATCTCGGTGCTGAGGGCCAAAGTGCATCACTCCCAGCCAGGCTCTCTATCCAGCATAGTGGATTGTCCGGCGCAGTGGGGCAATCGGAGGAGGTGTGATGAGGCGTGAACCAGGGGCTAGCCGGACTCTGCAAGCTTGCGGCCTTTTGTTACTATGCAACCTTCTTCTCTCTTGCTGCCAGGTTGTTATGGCTAACGTTACCCCTCTTTTGCCTCCCGTGGCACCGACCGAACCTCATATCATGACCCTGCACGGGGATCGCCGTGATGACCCCTACTACTGGTTGCGGGACGATACACGGTCATCTCCCAGAGTGCTGGCCTATCTGCAGGCAGAGAATCACTATACCGATGCCATTCTGGCCCCGACCAAGCCGCTGCAGCTGCAGTTGTTCCAGGAAATGATGGCCCGGCAGCAACCCGATGATAGCTCTGTACCCTATTGGCACAAGGGGTACTGGTATCGGACCCGTTATGAGCATGGCAGTGAGTTTCCGCGTTATGAACGGCAGCTCGGCAATCAGCAGGCTCAGGTTGAACTGTTGCTGGATGCCAATGCCAGAGCCGAGGGGCGTGATTTCTACGCCCTGGGTGCCCTGGAGGTCAGCCCGGATAACCGTCACCTGGCCGTCAGCGAGGATACCCTCTCCCGGCGTCAGTACCGGATACAGGTGCGCAGTCTGGAGGATGGCCACTGGTTGCCGGAGCAGATCGATAACAGCTCGGGTGAGATAGTATGGGCGGCCGATGGTCAGAGCTTCTTCTATGTCCGGCTGGATGAGGAGACGCTGCTTCCCTATCAGGTGTGGCTGCACAGATTGGGTGAAGCGGTGAGTGCAGACCGGCTGATTTATACGGAAGAGGATGAGAGTTTTTACCTGAGTCTGGGTGAGAGCCGTTCGGAAGAGTATGTGCTGATCGTACTGGATAGTACGTTGACGAGCGAGGTGTTGCTGATCCCCAGCCAGCAGCCAGAGTTGAGACCGCACCCCTTCCTGGCGCGGCGGCGGGGACACGAATATCACCTGGACCATTTCCAGGGCCACTTCTATGTCCGCTCCAATCGAGAGGGGAACAACTTCGCGCTCTATCGTGCAGACTCGGGTCTGGAGTCGCAGTGGTATACCCTGCTGCCGGCCCGTGATGAGCAACTCTTTCAGCAATTTGAACTCTTTGAGAACGCCATAGTGGTGGAGGAGCGGGAGCAGGGGCTCACTCGCTTGAGGCAGCTGACGCTGGACGGGCAGGAGGTGCGGCGGGTGCAATTTGCTGAGCCAGCCTATGTCACCTGGTTGGGCTTTAACCCGGATCCTGCCGCCAGGAGCATGCGTTATGGCTACAGCTCATTGACGACGCCTGTCTCCACCTATGAGATGGATCTCGTCACCGGTGGCCAGCGACTCTTGAAGCAGCAGGCTGTGCTCGGGGAGTTTGATGCCAGTCACTATGCCAGTGAGCGGCTCTGGATCCGGGCCGAGGATGGGGTGAGCGTCCCCGTCTCCCTGGTCTATCGCAAGAGCCTCTATCGGCCAGGGCATAATCCGCTGCTCATCTACGGCTATGGTGCCTATGGCATGAGTGAGGAGCCGGATTTTAGCTCGGTGCGACTGAGTCTGCTGGACCGGGGCTTTGTCTATGCCATAGCGCATGTCCGCGGTGGTGAGGAGTTGGGGCGTCACTGGTATGAGCAGGGGCGGCAGTTGCAGAAAAAGCACAGCTTTACCGACTTTATTGCCGTGACCCGGGGATTGGTGGCCTTGGGGTATGGTGATCCCAAGCAGGTCTATGCCGAAGGGGGGAGCGCCGGAGGCTTGCTGATGGCGGCCGTGGTGAATATGGCGCCTGAACTCTATCGTGGGGTGATAGCGGCTGTGCCGTTTGTGGATGTGCTGACCAGCATGCTGGATGAGACCATTCCGCTCACCACAGGGGAGTACGATGAGTGGGGTAACCCGCACGATCGACCATTCTATGACTACATCAAATCCTACAGCCCCTATGATCAGGTCAAGGCGCAAGCCTACCCGCATATGCTGGTGGTCAGCGGTCTGCATGACTCCCAGGTGCAGTATTGGGAACCAGCCAAGTGGGTGGCCAAGTTGCGGGCGACCAAGCGCGACGATCATCTGTTGCTGCTTAGCATGGATATGAGCTCGGGGCATGGCGGGAAGTCTGGGCGTTACCACCAGCTGCATGATGTGGCCAAGGAGTATGCTTTTTTGCTGATGTTGGCGCAGGAGGGGGGCGAGACATCCCAAGTCGGAGTGGCGCCTTGAGCCTAAACAGGGTGTTACCATACCTTTTTTGAGCCAGGCGGCGTACACTGAGAGGGAAGTTATTTCATTATTTCGGTGCAAATCGAAGAGGAGAATAGGGTTATGTCAGTCGAAGAACATGTTCAAGAGACCTGTGAAGCCTGTGGTTGCGTGGCCGAGATCGGGAGTGTGATCAGTGAGGGGGATGAGACCCTGCACTTCACGATTGAATCCGATGATGCCGCAGAGGTAGAGGCTCGTTTGGCTAAGTACGAGGCGCTGGCCCGTGAAATCTATCCTGAGGTGATTGTAGCCAAACAGGCGAGCGATCTCGCTGGTCGTTTTAGCCTGGAAGTCGCTCTGCAATTTAGCTGCACTGCTGAAAAACTCATCTTTGAAATGCGCGCTCGTGCGATCTAAATCACACTAAAGGGGGTCATTTGCCCCCTTTTTACATCCTTATTTGCCTTCTTGTTCACCTTTTGTTTACCTTTGTTCGGTTTTAATGCCCCGCTCCTGATGAACAAATAAGCGACAATAAGCGATGATAATTCGAATTCTAAGCGTTTGCCTCCTCCTGCTTGGTCTCATCGCTCCGGTTTGGGCTGAGTCCATGACGGGGAAGATGTTGCCGCGCCAGGGCGATTTAGACTCCATGCTGGAGCACAGACAGCTGCGGGTGCTGGTGGTCTACGATAACAGCTACTTCTATCTCAACCAGGGGCGCCAGGATGGCCTGAACGTCAGCCTGATGCGCGAATTTGAACGCTGGCTGGATCGGCGTTACTTCCGTGGTCACTCATTGAAGATGAACGTACTCTTCGTCCCGGTTCGCTATGATCAACTCTTACCTATGCTTACGGCAGGTAAGGGCGACTTGGTCTTGGCAAACCTCACGCCAACCGAGAGTCGCCGCAAGCAGGTGGATTTTTCCATTCCCAACATGACGGGGCTTCAGGAGTGGCTGGTCAGCCGCAGAATGGCGAAGCCTCTGACGAAACTCGATGAGTTGGCCGGCAAGCAAGTCTGGGTTCGTCGCAGTTCCAGTTATTACGAGAGCCTGCAAACACTCAATGAGGTGTTGGCTGGTCTGCAATTGGCGCCCATCAAGATTGAGCTGGTGGATGAGAGCCTGCAGGATAGTGACCTGCTGGCCATGGTAAGCCGGGGGGAGATCCCCATGACACTGGTGGATAGCCACAAGGCCAAACTATGGGGGCAAGCCTTCCCTAGCCTGCATTTTCACCGAGCCTTACCACTGCGCAGCCAGAGCTCGACAGCGTGGGCATTTCGCAAGAACAGCCCTAAGCTGGAGAGTGAGGTGAACGCCTTCCTGAGTGAGTATGGCCAGCAGACGGCCAAGGGGCAGGGGTTATATCGTCGTTACTTACAGCAGGGGCAGCTGATTGCGCGCCGCTATCAACTGAGTACCCGTAATCAGATGGGGTGGAGCAAGCCTACTTACCCGCAATATGCCAACCTGTTTCAACGCTATGGCGATCGTTATGATCTGGATTGGTTGATGCTGATGGCCCAGGCTTATCAGGAGTCAACGCTGGATCAGGGGGCTCGCTCCAGCAGGGGAGCCTTGGGGGTGATGCAGGTCTTGCCTAGCACGGCGAATGAGCCTTACATCAATGTGGGCAATATTCGTTCATTGGAAAACAATGTCCACGCCGGCACCAAGTATATGCGTTACATAATGGATACCTATTTTTCCGACGCCCAGATGGATGATCACAACCGGGCCCTCTTCGCCCTGGCGGCCTACAATGCAGGCCCCAATCGTATTGCGGCTTACCGGAAGGAGGCCATGCGGCGAGGGCTTAATGGCAACGTCTGGTTTGGGCATGTGGAGAAGATAGCCGCCAGTCGTGTGGGGGCAGAAACCGTTAACTATGTGAAAAATGTCTCCAGCCGTTATGTGGCATACCGCCGCTCTTATGAGCTCATAGCACAAAAAAATAAGCTCTATCGGCCAGGCTGATAAGCGACTCAGTGTTGGGCGGGCAGGGCGCTGTCGTGCAGATGGGGGATGAGCTCCTGGTCTGGATGATAGAGGAAATAACCCATAGAGGAGCAGGATGCCTGCAATTGGGGCTCCATTTCGCTCCACGGCTCCCACTCCTGTAACGCAGGAATCACGCCAGCGGGTGGCGCGGGCGGGTGCTTGTGAGTGATAGCGGGGCGACTCGTCAGCAACAGCGCTCTCGCCTCGGGTAAACCATACCCGTTTTCTTCTCTTGGCTGGGGTTCTGCGTGATGGGCCATGACACGTCTCCTGATCGGGGATTGGGCTTCATGGTGACGGAGTTATATGACGAAGCCATGAAACTTCTCGCCTAACTCACGCAAGCTCTATGCCGTTTTGTCTCCAGTGGCTATGCTCGACTCATACGAGGTCGAGAGTGGTCGCTTATGAGTCAATCAACATCATCCCGAACACCTCCTCTGCGTGAGGGCAATCAGGCGGCATTGGTCAGCGATGGGGAGCAGGCGCTGGCGTTGCGCCTGGCGCTGATCCGTGAGGCGCGCTATAGCATCATGGCCCAGTATTACAGCTGGGAAGAGGATGTCAGCGGCAAGCTGCTGTTGGGGGCGCTGATTGAGGCGGCCCGGCGAGGTGTCAAAGTGAGGCTGCTGGTGGATGATCTCTACTCGGGTAGCAATCGTTATCTGGAATCTCTGGCCGCAGAAGCCAACATCAAGGTTCGTCTCTTTAATCCCTTCTGGTTACGCCTGGCTCGCCCCTGGCTCTGGCCTCTGGAGGTTCTGTGCAGCTTCCGTCGCCTGAACCACAGGATGCACAACAAGTTGCTGGTGGTGGATGATGAGTGGGCCATGGTGGGCGGGCGCAACATAGGCGATGGCTATTTTGGTCTGCGGGCTGCCAGTTGGCACTTTGTCGATTTGGATGTGGTACTCAGAGGCGCCATCTGTAGTGACTTGGCTCGTGGTTTCCTCAGCTATTGGCGTGGGCGCTGGAGTCGGGTTGGTCACAGGCTCAGTTGGTTTCGGGTGCCCACGGCGGTGGCGGAAAATAACAATGAGTTTCTGTTGGCCATGCTGGAGCCGGAGGTGGCCCATATTTTCGGGGTAGCCCCGCACCTGTTCAGCGGTTGCTTGCGCAGCTTGCGCTGGTACCCGGTAGCTGCCCAGATGGTTCTGGATCCACCGACAAAAAAGTTGCGGGTACGCACAAGCCCCTCGCTATCAACCCAGGCGCTACTGGATCAGGCAGCGCAGCTGCAACTAGGGTTACGGGTGGTCTCGCCCTATCTGGTTCCCACCCGCCCCCTCTACCGCGCACTGCGGCGTCTGGCGCGCCGGGGGGTGAGGGTGGAGTTGTTGACCAACTCCCTGGCCAGCACGGATATGCCACTGGCCTATGCCGGCTATCTGCGCAGCCGGCGGCGTTTGCTACAGGCGGGCTTGGCGCTTTATGAGTTGAGACCTATGGGTTTACGAGCGCTACATGCCAAGGTTGCGCTATTTGATGAGAGCCATGTGCTGGTTGGGAGCCTGAATCTGGATCCTCGCTCCAGTTATCTCAATACCGAGATTGCTTTGCTACTGCATGGGGGAGAACTGGCATCTGCGTTGGCGGAGTGGTTTGTTCAGCACTCAGCTACAGACTCTTGCTGGCCTTTGCGGTTGCAGGATAGGGGCGTGTGCTGGCCCGATGAGCAGCGGGAGCCGGAGACGTCACTCTGGTTACGGCTCTGGGTCAGGATTGCAAGCTGGTTGCCTCTGCGCGGCTTGCTATAGCCCGTTCTCGTTCGGTCTATTGCTCTGGGCCGTTATTTGGCTCGCCTGGTGGAACAGGGTATGATTAACCTCCCTTTTCCCTTCTGAGACAGGCTGTGGGTATTCGAGCTCAGCAAAAAGAAAAGACTCGACGCTCGCTCATCGAGGCAGCGTTCAGTCAGTTGAATGCCGAACGAGGTTTTTCCAGCCTTAGTCTGCGCGAAGTGGCTCGAGAGGCCGGGATAGCTCCTACCTCCTTTTACCGCCATTTCCGTGACATGGATGAGCTGGGGCTGACCATGGTTGATGAGGGGGGGCTCACGCTGCGGCAGTTGATGCGCCAGGCTCGGTTGCGCATCGCCAGCCGGGGGGGCAGTGTTATCCGCACCTCTGTGCTCACCTTCATGGAGTTTATCGAGAGTAACCCAAACGTCTTTCGTCTCTTACTGCGGGAACGCTCCGGGACATCTGCCGCCTTCCGTCAGGCTGTGTTGCGTGAAATTCAGCATTTCATCGCCGAACTGGCTGATGACTTGCAAAAAAAGTCCGGCTTTTCGAGTGCCGAGGCCTCGGTTCAAGCTGAAGCCATGGTCACGCTCGTATTTAATGCGGGTGCCTATGCCTTGGATTTGGATGAAGAGGCGCGCAACGAACTGGCCGAGCGCATTATCTTTCAATTGCGCATGGTTGCCAGGGGTGCCGATTTTTATCATAAGGCGCGCAATGGCCACCCAGCGGACGAGTAGTTCAGGCTATTTCATCGTTTCAATTCCTACCCGCTACTTGGCTCGCGCCCCTGTGAGATAATCGCCATATCGCATGCGGGTCAATGTGGTTTTATCCGTGAGCCATTCGCGGTCAAAGAATAATAACCAACTGATTAATTTCATTTTTCTTTTCTACCGCCCCTCTCTGGGCCAGAAATCATCCAGCCTGGGGTAATTGAGTCGAAATGCAAAAGGCTTAGTATCAATGGCACAGGATGTTTAGAAGCGGCCAGGTAGGGTGGCTTGAAAGGGATGACGCAGGGAGACCAGAGTCGCTGGCAGGAATAATCTCCAGGAGGGAGAGGGCATGACGGAGTGGAATCGTTGTGCGCCAGGGTGGCAAAGGATGCTCCAGGATGGAAGGGAATGCCAGGATGGCAAGGGGACACCCAGGATGGGAAGGGGAGTGCCAGCAGGATGGCAAGAGGACACCCTAGGATGGGAAGAGGAGTGCCAAAGGGATGGGCGGGTCAAGGATGTGCAGGGAGCAGAGCGGTTCATGGAGTTGAGCCAGCGGACCCAAAAAGTTCAAGACGCTAAGGGGTGACTGAGGTCACCCCTTTTTCTTGCGTTTTTGTCGCCTCACCCTGATGCAACCACTAAAACCGTATTTGATTCACATTTTTTGAATGTATATACCCCTGCAAAGTTGGCATCGTTTTCACTCTTTGCCACACTGGAGATGAGTGACCCGCTTATTACCACTCCCACTTCCGAGCTTGCTCATACGCCTTTCCATTTCGCCAGACTCCTTGTGAGACATTCGCCATAGTTGCTGTAGGGAAAAACGTTTTTCTGCTGCAGGATAATCATCTGTAAAAATCATATATATTTGAATATAAAAGAGATTATCTTGGTTTTACTGTTTTTGTGTTTTTCCTGGTGCATGGGGGCTATTGCTGATTTGTTCAGGATGCTTAGTATTAGTAATGCAGGACGCAGTGAAGTTGACCAAGAGGGTCGGCTGCCAGGGTAAGGCGCAAGGAAACCCACAGGATGTGGGCAGGGACACCTCCCAGGAGGGAGATAGCACAACGGGCCAGGATGACTCGTTATGCCAGGATGGCTAAAGGACACCCCAAAGGATTTGGGAAGTGGAGAGCCTAAAGGACGAGCTTAGTCAGGGATTGCAGGGAGCAATACTGTTCAAGGATTCGGACAGCTAAGACCTATGGGGGCGACGAAAGTCGCCCCCTTTTCTTTTATGGCTTGTCGCCATTTTTTTCGGCAGTAACATTGTTTCTGCGTTTCATGTGGCTGAGTAGGGTAATAGTTTGGTAGCACAAGGGAAAAAAAGGCTCTGGGTAGCGGTCGGCGTCATTGAGAATGATAGGGGGCAGATCTTCATCTGCCAGCGGGCATCTCGTCAGCACC
>JBOFBS010000290.1:0-3135 GCA_051645725.1 Aeromonadaceae bacterium
CGGCGCAGCTCAGAGAGATCGGCCAGCAGGCGCTTACGCAACAGGGCCGCCATCTCGTCATAGTTACGATGGGCACCACCCAGCGGCTCGGGAACCACATGGTTGATCAGCTTCAGCTGCTTTAACCGCGCAGCCGTGATGCCCATGGCTTCAGCGGCAAGCGAGGCCTTATCGGCACTCTTCCACAGGATAGAGGCACACCCTTCTGGCGAGATAACCGAATAGGTGGAGTACTGCAGCATGTTGACGCGGTCACCAACGCCTATGGCCAGCGCACCACCTGAACCACCCTCACCGATCACGGTACAGACTACAGGCACCTTAAGGCTGGACATCACCTTCAGGTTACGGGCTATGGCCTCGGACTGCCCCCGCTCCTCGGCACCTATGCCCGGGTAGGCCCCCGGCGTGTCAATGAAAGTGATGATGGGCATCTTGAAGCGTTCGGCCATCTGCATCAGACGCAGCGCCTTGCGGTACCCTTCCGGCCGCGGCATACCAAAATTACGGCGGATCTTCTCTTGCGTATCACGCCCCTTCTGCTGCCCTATCACCATCACGGGCTCGCCTTCGAAGCGTGCTATGCCGCCAATGATCGCCTTGTCATCAGCAAAGGCGCGATCCCCTGCTAATTCGTCAAAATCGGTGAAGAGACGGTCGATATAATCCTGGGTATAGGGACGCATGGGGTGACGTGCGACCTGGGAGATCTGCCATGCCCCCAGATCGGCAAACAGCTTGCGCGTCAACTCTTCATTCTTTTTTTCCAACCTACCTATCTCTTCGGAGAGGTCGACACGATTGCCGACCCCATCCCCTACGTGCTTCAGCTCTTCAATCTGAGCCAGTAGCTCGGCGATAGGTTGTTCAAATTCGAGAAAATTCAGGTTCATAGTGATATCCGAAATCGCTACTCAAAAAATCAGGTCGACATTCTGCTTGCCCAAGAGCATGCACAGGTCATCCAGTAGTTGATCGGTGGGCGTAACTCGCCACTCGGTGCCCAATTGTAAAGAGGCCTGTACGCCAGGTGCGCGGTAGCATACCTGAACCGGACAGATCCCGGCACGATGAGGTTGCATTATTTCGCTCAAACGAGGGAAAAATCGCTCATCAATCTGGTTTTTTGTCACATGCAGACGCAATCCGCGGGCATAACGTGCCCGAGCGTCAGAAATATCCATCAATTCACGGGCCGACATTTTAAGCCCACCGGAGAAGTCGTCAAAGCCGACCTGTCCGCTGACGACCAGTATCTTGTCTTGGACAAGCAAATTTTCATAACGTTCAAGGGCTTCACTAAAGAGTGTGATATCGAGCCGCCCGGAACGATCATCTATGGTCAACAGCCCCATGCGGTTACCCCGCTTGGTCACCAAGACCCTGGCCGCTATGACCAAGCCCGCCGCCGTGGTGATCTTGTCCCGCTCGGTCGGGTGCAGGTCACACAACCGCCCTGATACGTAGTGCTTTAGCTCTGGCAGATACTGGTTGATGGGATGGCCCGTCAGATAGAGGCCGAGCGTCTCACGCTCCCCCTCCAGCCACACCTTGTCTGGCCACTCGGGAACCTGGGCAAAACAGGGACTGGGTAACACGGCGTCATCGTCATTGGCAAAGATGTCACCAAACAGATCTTCCTGACCCCGCGCCGCATCTTTGGCCTTCTGCTCGGCGGCTTTCATCGCCTCTTCCAGGCTGGCCATGATGGCGGCTCTGTGTGGCCCCAACCGATCCAGAGCCCCAGCCAGGATCAGCTTCTCCATCACCCGCTTGTTGAGGCGCTTGATGTCTACGCGATTACAAAAATCAAAGAGATCCCGGAAGGGGCCGCCTGCCTGGCGGGCTTCAATAATGGCTTCAATAGGGCCTTCACCCACCCCCTTGACCGCCCCTATGCCATAGACGATATGCCCCTGCTCATTCACGGTGAAGCGATACTGGCCCGTGTTAACATCCGGCGGCACTATGGTAAGCCCCATGCGCTGACACTCATCCACCAGCGTCACTATCTTATCCGTGTTATCCATATCGGCTGTCATAACAGCCGCCATGAATTCCGCCGGGAAGTGGGTCTTCAACCAGAGCGTCTGGTAGGAGACCAGCGCATAAGCAGCCGAGTGAGACTTGTTAAAGCCATAACCGGCGAACTTCTCCACCAGATCGAAGATCTTCATCGCCAGCTCGCCATCGACGCCGTTCTTCACGGCGCCGGCCTCGAAACCGGCTCTCTGCTTGGCCATCTCCTCAGGCTTCTTCTTACCCATGGCGCGGCGCAACATGTCCGCTCCCCCCAGCGTATAGCCGGCCAGGGTCTGGGCTATCTGCATAACCTGTTCCTGGTAGAGGATGATGCCGTAGGTGGGCTCGAGTATGGGCTTGAGTGACTCGTGCTGCCACTGCACATCAGGGTAGGAGATAGCCTCGCGCCCATGCTTACGGTCGATGAAGTTATCCACCATCCCGGATTGCAACGGCCCGGGTCGGAACAGGGCCACCAGGGCTATCATGTCCTCAAAGCAGTCTGGCTTGAGCCGCTTGATGAGATCCTTCATGCCGCGGGATTCCAACTGGAATACCGCCGTGGTCTCATAGGCCAGCAGTGTCTTGAACGAAGCCTTATCATCGAGTTCAATGGCCTCGATACGAACCGGCTCCTTCCCCTCCTTGGCCATGCGAGGGTTGATCATGTCCAGCGCCCACTGGATTATGGTCAGGGTGCGCAGCCCCAGGAAGTCAAACTTGACGAGACCGGCATACTCCACATCGTTCTTATCAAACTGGGTAACAGGGTTAGCCCCTTCGGCATCGCAATAGAGGGGGGCAAAGTCGGTGATCTTGGTAGGTGCGATCACCACACCCCCGGCATGTTTGCCGGCGTTACGGGTCACCCCTTCGAGCTTGCGCGCCATGTCGATGAGCGCCTTCACCTCTTCATCCTGCTCATAGAGCTCGGGCAGCTTGGGCTCGGCCTCAAAGGCCTTGGCCAGAGTCATGCCAGGATCGGGAGGCACCAGCTTGGAGATACGGTCACAAAATCCATAGGAGTGCCCCAAGACTCGCCCCACATCACGGATCGCCGCCTTGGCTGCCATGGTGCCAAATGTGATGATCTGGGAAACCGCCTCTCGCCCA
>JBOFBS010000291.1:0-3210 GCA_051645725.1 Aeromonadaceae bacterium
CTTCGTCTAGCAGCTCGGCGCCAACGACTGGCAGGAGCAGGCCAACCTGGTCGCTCTCATCGGAGAGGGCGAGCAGGGCAGGGGTGTAGAAGGGGGCACTCAGATAGTTGGCAGAAGAGACCCCGGCTCCACCCATGGCATCCTGCCGGGCGTTGAAAGCATAGGGAGCAGCCAACACAGAACCACAGGCAAAGGAACCCATGGCTACGCATAGAGCGAGCTTACGCAGTTTAAGCATCAGTTATATCCTTCAAATTCCGCATCCGCGGCAAAATAGCTGGGTGTTCTTCAGTCATGCGCCCGTCTTAATTGTGTGCGGTCGGTTAAACGCCGCGTGACGGATCACAATCAGGCACAGCCTGGGCTGCACTGAGTATAGTGACTAGGAAAGTAGTATCTCTGTAAAGATGTGTAAGCAGAATACGCCAGATCACAAAAAGCGGCGATTAATACCCCAAGCGATGGGGGAAACTCACCAGGATTGGCATCATCTCATCGGCTGATGACTAGAGCAGGGTCAGAAGTTGCTCCAAGCGAGTCAGCATCACATCGGGCAGTATGGTGAGCTTGCGCCAATCCTGGCCCACATCGTTGAGCCAGGCACTTCGATAACCGTTATGGATGGCACCGGCCACATCGGTCAGCACATCATCCCCCACATGCAGTATCTGCTGGGGCGACAACGCTAACCGTTCGGCCATGGAGGCGAAGAGATCGGGGGCGGGCTTCATACGAAAGCCGCCTCCCGCCTTGAGGATATGTTGAAAGTGTTCATCGAGCCCTAACCGCTCCACCAGCACATTACCGTTGGTGATCACCACCAGAGGGTACTTACTGGCCAGGGCGGAGAGCACACGGCGGGTGGTCTCGGGGACAGCCACCTGAGAGCGCACCTCGAGGAAATGGGCGAAGACCTTCTCCGCCTCCTGCTTGGCCTCGGCCTTCTTCATGCCTCCGGCCATCAGCCCTTGCTGCAACAACACCCGCCGACAGAGCGAGACATCATCCACCAGCGCTGGCTGCTCCTGCTGCAGACGCTGTTTGAGCCGTAACCACCAGGCCCGATCGTACATGGCGGTCTGCAGGTAGGTATCGCGCATATGCGCGACCATCCACTGCTCCGCCCGCTCGATCACAGGGCGATTGTCATAAAGCGTGTCATCCAGATCGAAGCTGATGGCCCGAATGCCACTCAAACGGCGAAAAAATTCCATGTGCAGCCCATCTCTTGGCGTGGAGAATCTCTCCACATGGTAGCGGGTTTACACAAAAAAGGGAGCCGATTATGCGACAGGATCCATCAAGAGGCGTGACTCAATCCCCCTCTGGTTCTTCCGGCTTCTCATGACTGCGTTTGGCACGGGGATGGGCCTTGTCGTAGACATCGGCCAGATGGGTAAAATCAAGATGGGTGTAAATCTGGGTAGTGGCCAGGTTGGCATGCCCCAGCAGCTCTTGCACAGCGCGCAGATCGCTTGAACTCTCCAGCAGGTGAGTGGCAAAACTGTGACGCAGCTTGTGGGGGTGCACATGAGGAGCCAACTCCTGCTTGATGCCCCACTGCGCGAGCCTAAGCTGCACCGAGCGACAGGTGATACGTCGCTTCTGTTTACTCAAAAACAGGGCCGCCTCCCCCTCCTGAGCCAGCAGCGGACGCAAAGCCAACCACTTGCCCAACCACTCCAGCGCCATACGACCAATCGGCAGGATGCGCTCCTTGTTCCCCTTACCCAAGACGCGCACTTGTCGCTCATCGAGCCGCAGATCGCCCACATCGAGTCCCACCAACTCGGAGAGGCGCAAGCCGGAGGAGTAAAAGAGCTCCATTATGGCACGGTCGCGTACCGCCAGAGGGTCACTCTCGTCGGGGATATTGAGCAGCTGGTAGACCTGATCCACATCCAGGTTCTTGGGTAGGGGTCGCCCCGGCTTGGGCGTGGCAATGCCTCGCGCCGGATTGGCCTTGAGCGCCTCCATGCGCACCAGATAATCGAGAAAGCTGCGCAGAGAGGAGATCTTGGTGGCCAGGGTGCGCGGGGCAGCCTTACCACTCCGCCGCAGACGCACCACCAGAGCGCGCACCAGCGGCGGCGTGAGATCGCGCCACTCGACCAAGCCCAACTCGGCAGCCAACCGGCTTAATTCATGGAGATGGAGACGATAGTTGTTCAGGGTGTGGGGGCTGTACTGGCGCTCCACACGCAGATAGTCGAGAAAACGGGCCACCCAAACCAGCAGCGGCTCATCACTCATGAAACTGGACCAGAGTAGGCAGCAAGAGGGTGATGAAGCGCCCTAGCTGCTCCAGCAGCAGGCTATCCATCCCCCTGTGGTAGTGATCCGGATTGGCATGACCGAAGGCGAGAAAACCAAGTTCGCCCTGCTCGCCCAACCGCAAGAGAGCCATGGAGTGTACCAGGGCATCAGCGCCAAACAGGGTGGCCCGCTCGGCCTCCTGGACCCGGCCAAAATAGACCCGCTCACCGGCCATAGGGTGGCGGCAGATCTGCTGGTAACGACTCCCCTCCAGGGCAAAGCCCTTGTCGCTACGTTTGGCTTTTACCGCGCCATCGTTGATCCAGAGGGCGCTGGCGGGGATGCGCAACCGCTCGCGAAAGGTCAGATGCAGCCGCTTCCAGAGCTGGCGCAGCGTGGTGCAGGCAAACAGCTCGGGGTAGACATCGGCATAGACGCGAAAGATGTGCTCGTTGCGGCTGGCGTTACTCATCAAGGCGCGCAGCTCTTGCTCCAGCTCCAGGACGCGCTCACGCTGCCGCTCCTGTTGCAGCTCCACCAGAGAAAGCGCGCCGCGCACCGGATGCGGTATCAACAGCGCATCCAGCAGGGCCTTGTGGCGCAAAAAGAACTCGGGGTGGCGCAGCAGATACTCCACCACCTCCTCTTCCTGTTGCATGCCCCGCAACAAGCCTGGCTCACTCACAACTCTATCTCGCCATCGAATACATGCTCGGCCGGCCCCGTCATGAAGACGGGTGTTCCCGGCCCCTTCCAGGCGATCTGCAGCGTACCGCCGGGTAACTGGACCTTGACGCGATCCCGCAGCTTACCCTGACTCATGCCCACCACGGCCGCCGCGCAAGCGCCCGTGCCGCAGGCCAGGGTCTCACCCGCCCCCCGCTCGTAGACCCGCAACCGGATCTCGCTGGGGGAAACCAGCTCCATGAAACCCACATTGACCCGCTCCGGGAA
>JBOFBS010000292.1:0-2632 GCA_051645725.1 Aeromonadaceae bacterium
TCCCAGCATATAACAGTAACTTAATTTGAATCTCCAAATAACGCATGGCTAGTGTATTGACTCTAATTTGTGGCTGGTTTTCTTGCGTATAGCTGTTGTAGGATGCTCCCCCTCATTTCAATGGTGATTAATTAGTTGCTGGTATTGAGATGAATTAATTTAAAAATAAAACGCCAATAATAAGACTCCCAGCAGAAATCCTGTCTTTGCTGAGGCGTCACAGGCACCACACGCAGATTCAGGAAAACGAAAAATATGAAAGGCATTACAACCACAGAGAAGGGCGATATAGCCCAGCTCCAGTGGTGCATGTCTGCTTTTAACGTCATTGAGCATACACAGGAGGGAATATACATCCTGCTGGAAGGCTCCATGACCTGGCAAGACTGCACCGATACCTACGAGTTATCCGCCAATGAGTTGATGTTCGTACGCCGTGGCAATTATGCGGTTTGTACCGGTGAAGCACCTTGCCACCTGCTTTGGTTACCCCTTTCAAATACCTTTCTGCAAGGCTTCTTGCAACGTTTTGGTTCACTGCTGAGCGACGTGCCCAGAATTGACGCCATGGCCCCCAGTCTGTTGCCATTTTGTGCCTCGCCACTATTGACCCAATGTATTCAGGGTTTACGTGGCTTGACCGAACATGAATACCCGCCAGCATTAGCTCAGCTACGTACTGAGGAGCTGTTGTTTCTATTGGCTTTTGGTGAGTCCGGCCCACAACTGATGTCGATTCTGCGTCAATTGAGCAACCGCCAGGTTGAACGATTACAGCACTTCATGGAAAAGCATTACTTGATGGAGTGGAAACTCAGTGAATTTGCCAAAGAATTTGGCATGGGCTTGACCACATTCAAGGAGCTTTTCGGGTCTATTTATGGGGTGTCTCCCCGAGCCTGGATCAGCGAGCGGCGTATTCTCTATGCTCATCAGTTATTACTCAATAGCGAGATGAGCATAGTGGATATTGCGATGGAAGCCGGGTTCTCCAGCCAGTCCTATTTCACCCAGAGTTATCGCCGCCGTTTCGGTTGTACGCCAAGTCGTGCCAGACATGGCAAAGATTAACGTCGGACTAAAATAATCTGACGTTTTTTATAAGTCAGGGAAGGGCGTAATGGATAGAATGATCGCATATCAAAACATTATCCCATTATTGCCCGCAGCAAGATGAGCAAGGCATAGCATGAGTCAGCAAGATCACCACTCTCCCAAACGAGGCCTGTTTGCAGGCCGCCGGGTCACTGTCGTCCAGTCAGCGTCTCTTTGTAAAGACCAGCTGGTTGGTCAGCAGTCCGTGCTCAGCTATCAGGATGCCGGTGTGTTGACTGCCCAGCAGATGAGCCTGTTGCAGCGGGTGTTGCCCAGAACCCGTCTGGAGTGTCTGCTGGCATCGGTCTGGTTTCAGCGCCGCGTGGATGTCGCCATGGCCGTGTCACGTCAGGATCTGCAACGGATCCTGCGGCTGGCTGCGGGTGAGGAGGGTGACTGGATTGCCCAACTGGGGGATAGCATCAATCTGGCAGAGCGGTCGCAGTTATGGCATTGGGTGTTATATCCCTTGCATCGCTGGTGGGTCCGTCATCAGGAACCCCTCCACACAGGCTGGATCAATG
This sequence comes from Aeromonadaceae bacterium, assembly GCA_051645725.1. Lineage (GTDB taxonomy): Bacteria > Pseudomonadota > Gammaproteobacteria > Enterobacterales > Aeromonadaceae > Pseudaeromonas. The sequence goes on from JBOFBS010000292.1 coordinate 1,620, forward strand.
AGTTGGCACAGTTGCAGGTCATGCGACGGCAGTTGCATGCCCAGGCCGTCTTCTGGCAGACGGTAGTGGATGTGCAGTCTGGCATTGAGAGCAAGATTGCAGCCCAACTGGCGCAGCTGACCCAGCGTGAACGGGAACTGCAACAGCTGCAGGCCGAATGTGAAGATCGCCTTCATCTGGCCTGGCCTGCCTGGTATGGGCAGCAGACTGAGGAGGGTGACCCGGCTGTGCTCATGCCGGTACCGCTCGAGCTGGAGGCATTCTGGCATGCCCTGCAGGTGTTACCGCATCAATCCACAGCTGCTCAGATGTTGCACGAGTGGCTTGCTGAAAGAGGGCTGGCCCTTTCTCAGGACCGCTTCTACTGGCAGCCACCGGCCCGCTAGATAACCCGAGGAACTATGCAAAATCTACTTAATCGATTGGCCGAAAAGCTTGGCCAAGGACCTTTTGTTGCCGACGTTCAGGGCAAATATCATTTGCGACTCGATGGTTATCCTCTGTTTCTGCTACCCAGGCACAACGAGCTACTGCTGAGCACTCCCCTGGCAAGCGCCGTCACGTCTGAAGGAAAACCTTTAGATCCGGCATTGTTGAAACGCCTCTTGCAACAGGTTGTGGCCTGGGGACGCCATGCCCCCCAGGCTCTGACACTCGATGAACTCGGCAATCTGCAACTGGAAGCCAGGCTGGAGCTTGACGGGCTTGATGAACACCAGCTGGAGGCGTGTCTGAGTCAGCACATTACTTTGCTGGAGCGGTTGGAACCCCAGTTGAATGAGGCGGCCCTAGCCCCGGAATGGAGACAGATGATATGGCATCCGTAAACATGCAACGTCTGCTGCATCCTCTGCTATGGCTCGGCATGGGGATGATGATGTGCTCGCGTCCCACATTGGCGCAAGAGCTTGACTGGTTGCCCATGCCCTATAGCTATGTGGCGGAAGGGGAAAGCCTGCGTGATGTGCTGGTCAACTTCGGTGCCAACTACGAGGTATCGGTCGTCGTCAGCG
>JBOFBS010000293.1:0-13367 GCA_051645725.1 Aeromonadaceae bacterium
ACACAGATTGCTTGATTTGATTGTTAAAGAGCGTGACAGCGTTGCTGTCGTGGGATGCGCATCTTACGCTTCCCAGTGTCAGAGTCAAGCACATTTTACTGCGTTTTGCTCTGGGGCATTTCGGCCCGGCTAACACCGCTGCATCGCCTCCGAAGAGTGCCTGCTTTGCCGTGTCAGCGAGGCGGCATTATAGGGAGTGAGATGGTTATGACAAGCTATTTCTAGCAAAGCTGAATCAAGTGCGCAAAAAGCATACATACTCACACTATGGAGCTACACGCCCACCTGTTTTTCCACGGTAAGAGGCGCTCTCATGGCTTTTTTCATGCTTTTTTAAGCAACAGATCTGTTCGAGCTTTTACAAATATCATGTTTTGATGGGAATGGACTCGTAAATGTCTCAGTATAGGTACAGGATAGCTTGCTGACGGATGAACTATTTTCTAAGTTTATTGGGTGAGCGCATCTATGCAGATGGAATAGGGCATCAACGCACACAATATATAGCTGACGGGACGATATCGTTATCCCTCAGGATCGGGACTAGGCAATTTATCAAACAATGGAATAGATATGGTCAGTGAAGACTTGCTAAAAAATCAGATCCGACAGATCAAGGAATGCTCATCCCCTGAACAGTTAAATCAACAGCTTTATAAAATGACGCAGATGTGTGGGTTTGACTACTATCAGTTCGGCCTGCTCATTCCATCAGGCTTGTTACAGTCTTTCGTGACCGTGTTGAGCCACACCCCCAAAGATTGGTCAGAGCATTGCTGGCAGAGTCATATCGCCACCCATGACCCTCTTGTTATTCTCTCATTAAAGCAGAGTCAACCTATTATCTGGAGTGAGCTCTCCTGGCACGATGGCACACTCCCTGAACAGGGACAGGCCATAATGCGACAACGTGCCGAGCATGGCATGCGAGAAGGGGTGACGCTGCCCATGCACAGCGCACAAGGCCATCATGCCATGCTGCACCTTAGTCGCGAAAAGCCCACCGGTGAGGTGTTTTCCAGCATTACCTGCCTGAGCGTTGTTTATCCTTATGTCTTCCAACGCGCTTGCGAATTGCTTAGCCCACCCAATCCCAATCTGTCAGAACGGGAACGTGAGTGCCTCTTTTGGGTAAGCGAGGGTAAGACCTCGTGGGAAGCAGCCAAGATACTTGGTATTACCGAACGGACGGTGAATTTCCATTTGAATAGCGCCATCCGCAAGACTGGCTGCAAGAACCGCTATCAAGCCATAGCTCGTAACATAGCAGCAGGCCAGTTGAAACCCGATCTCGACCGACTGAGTCTGAGCCGGCTCATCAAATATTAACCAAAGGGCGCCATCGGCGCCCTTTGACATCTATTCACGTATTCACGCCCCGGCCTTACACCTCTACCTGTACTCCCAGTTCCACCACCCGGTTAGCCGGAATATGAAAGAAATCATTGGCGCGCAGAGCGTTTTTACTTAGCAGTACAAACAGTGCCGCTCTAAGTCTGGCAAAGAGAGAACGCCGGGTCGGGATCAGGGTCTCTCGAGAGAGGAAGAACGAGGTTCCCATCAGATTGAATGCCATTCCTTTCTGCGCACAACGCCGGAACACCTCCTCGACATCCGGCGTCTCATGAAAACCATAGGTAGCCGATATACGCCAAAAGGTGTCAGAAAGACGTTCAATCTGTACATGCTGATCATGCTCCACGTAGGGAACGTCCTGTGTTCGGAACGTCATGATCACCACCCGTTCATGTAGTACCTTGTTGTGCTTCAAATTATGCAGCAGTGCATGGGGGACGCCCTGCTGGGTCCGCGCCATGTAAATAGCCGTCCCAGGCACACGGGCGGGCTGATCCTTGCTCAGAGAATTGATAAAACTCTCCAGCGGCATGCTCATACGTGATAACTGGCGGAACAAGAGGAAACGCTCCCATTTCCAGGTTGCCATCACGGTAAACATCACACACCCCAATGCCAAAGGTAGCCAACCGCCAGCCAATAACTTCAATGCATTGGCGGCGAAGAAGGGGAGGTCAATGATGAGCATGGCGACCAGCATGCCACGCACCAACAGACTCGGCCAATCCCAGTTATAGCGTGCCACGGTACATAGCAGTATGGATGTAATCACCATGGTACCAGTGACGGCGATACCATACGCGGCAGCCAGATTGCTCGACTCCCTGAATGCCACCACCACCACAAGGACAGCCACAAATAGCATCCAGTTGATGAAGGGCAAATAGATCTGCCCCGCCTCACTCTCTGATGTGTGCTTGATGGTCATCCCTGGCAGATAGCCCAGACGCACCGCCTGACGTGTCAGTGAAAATACGCCAGATATGACAGCCTGAGACGCGATAACGGTCGCCAGAGTAGCCAAGATAACCATGGGGATCAGAGCCCACTCTGGAGCCAAGAGGAAAAAGGGATTCTTAACGGCCGCGGGATTGCTCAGCAGCAACGCACCCTGACCAAAGTAGTTGAGCAAAAGCGCAGGCAACACCACGACAAACCACGCCAGACGGATCGGCTTCTTGCCAAAGTGCCCCATATCGGCATAAAGCGCCTCAACCCCGGTAATGGCCAGCACTACGGATCCCAAGGCCACAAAGCCAATCCACTTGTAGGTAGCAAAAAACTGAATACCCCATTTCGGATGCATGGCCGCCAGAATGTCCGGGTGCTTTATAATCGAAAAAAGACCCAGCACCCCCAAGGAGCCGAACCAGAGCAGCATGATGGGGCCGAAGAGGCGCCCTACCTTGGCAGTACCGTGCTTCTGTATAAAGAAGAGCAGCGTCAAGACCACAACCGCTGCGGGCAGAATATAGGGGGTGAGAACAGGGGTCACCACCTGTAGCCCCTCCAGAGCCGAAAGCACCGACATGGCCGGAGTGATCACCACCTCACCGTAGAAGAAGCCCCCGCCAATCAAGCCGAGTACCAAGAGCAGGGTTGTCATAGTCGGCGGCGTATTTCGACCCGCCAGGGACATCAGGGTTAAGATCCCCCCCTCACCCCGATTGTCAGCTCGTAGGACAAAAGCCAAATACTTGACCGAGACCACCAGGATCAGAGACCAGAAGATAAGCGAGAGGAAACCAAAGATAACTGGCTGGGAGGGCGTCAATCCAATGTGGGGAGAGAAACACTCCTTGAAGGTATAAAGGGGGCTAGTACCTATATCTCCGTATACCACCCCAATCGCCGCCAAGGTAACAGCGGGGAGACTTGCTTTGTTATGTGCATCCATACATTTAATCGCATAATAAAGTAATAACCCGGGCCATGGCCTGGATAAATGACAGCAATAACATAAGGCTCCATGTCATTGCCTCTGCTCAGAACAGAATTAATTAAGTCAATAACGCTGTGCCGGTTAGCGCGGCTCCCTATGGTCATGCTCCTGCTGACGCTCCAACTGTTCCAGGTAGTCATGAACCCGGAAACGATTGTTTCGGCCATCGCGCTTGTGCGATAGCGGAGGGGGTAAGGTCTCCTCCGGATAGTTTGGCTTCAACACGGGACGAGTTTGAGATTTAGCCGCTTTGGATGCAGAAGCGGGTGAGGCCCGTTTCTCAAGCTTGGGTTGTTCACGTTCCCGGCCAAACAACTGGCGCAGGATACTGCGTACCAATAGCAACGCGGTCAACAAGATCAGAACGGTGATGACCGTATAAAAACGGCTGGCATCCCGGCTCATCTCCTGAATGAAAGGAGCATAGGTGGTTTGCTCCTCCAGATAACGGCTCAACTCGCTGCGGAAAAAGATACGCAGCAGGAACAGGGCATCGGCCAGCAGCATGATCAGCACACCAAGCTTGAACATGCGGGGGATAAACAGCATGCAAAAGCCAGCGATGAAGAGCATCACCCCACCACCGATAAAGCTGGTATCAATAAAGCTGGACAAGGGAATTGCTTGTGCCACCTGCGGCAACATGAGTCCGCTCAAGGTCCAACCCACTGCACCTGATAATTTCATCTCTCTTCCGTCTTCCTGATAGCTGCTGGAGGCAGCGCGGTTAGCTGGATGGCCTATGATAGCCGTTATCGCTCCGACCCCAAAGCCGTCTCGTTAAGGTTGGCTTAATTCAGGACTATTATGCTATGCATGCCGGGCTCATTCTAAATGATCATGCGCGATTCAGGTTTGCTTGCTCACTCAAGCCAGGCTGGAGCAATCAAGCTTGAGACTGAATCACGCAAAGAGCACGAGCTGATTGCGCGAGTCGATACTCAAGACCTATTTTATATCCAGGATCACACTACCCAGGGAATACATCTATGCAGCAAGTTCGCGTTTGGGATCTCTTTGTTCGGCTGTTTCACTGGTCTACAGCCATACTTTTCCTCAGCAACTTCTGGCTTACCGAAGAGGGGGGCAGAACTCACCGCTATATTGGCTATGTTCTGATAGGGTTAGTGCTGGCTCGCATTGTTTGGGGTTTCATCGGCTCTAGCTATGCACGCTTCAGCAGCTTCGTTCCAACGCCGAAGGGGTTGTTAGGCTACCTGCAAGCCATGCACCAGGGTAAACACCCCTACTATCTCAGCCACAACCCACTGGGCGCCCTGATGGTGCTCTTTCTGTTAGCCATGTTACTGCTCACCGGCACCACAGGCTGGATGCTGACAACGGAGAGCTACGAGGCGGAAGAGTGGCTCGAAGAGCTGCATGGTCTCTGTGCCAACCTGGTCATGATAGCGGTGGGGTTGCATATCGCAGCTGTGATTTGGGTCAGCCACACCACCAAAGAGCGCCTGGTCCCAGCAATGTGGGATGGCATGAAACCGAGCCAAGCACCAGACGAAGAGAAGTAACCACGCAACCACAGGGCGGGCCAGCTCAGGCCCGCCAAGCTAAACAACCAGGGCAATAAGCCAAACTAGCGTTCGTAATCTCTGGCCACCCAGAAACCTCCACCATGATCACTCTTGCGACGCCCAGGATTCTGTCGCCTATCCTCCTTATCTGGCTCCCAGCGCACCTCGGCTCGTCGATCGGGTTGCACTCTACGCGGACCTCGTCTCCGCTCCGGCCCCTGGTATTCACTCATGGCAGCCTCCTGTTCGTGACCTCGATCAAAGTGTAGTTCGCCCCTCCAACCCCAGCCAGCAAGAATCTAAGCTCACACCCGGCAACACGCCGTGTTACCCTTGGCTCTGGTAATAGACTCAATTTTCAGATTCACACTGTGGAGGCAGGATGATTCACTGGAATGCAGATCCAATCTTGTTGCAACTCGGCCCTGTGGCCATTCACTGGTACGGAGCCCTCTTTGCCTGTGGTTTCTTGATTGGTTACCAGATCATGCAGCGTATCTATCGCCGCGAAGGCTATCCCACCGAACAACTCGACAAGCTGCTCACTTACATCTTCATCGGTACCGTGGTCGGCGCCCGCCTGGCTCATGTGGTCTTCTATGAACCCGAGTATTACTTCAGCAACCCCATAGAAATACTCAAGATCTGGCGTGGTGGTCTCGCCAGCCACGGCGGCACGGTCGGCGTCTTGCTCGCCATCTGGTTGTTTGTCAAACAACACCCGGACACCCGACTCTTCTGGCTGCTGGATCGTCTGGCCATCCCCACGGCCCTGGTCTCCTGCTTTATCCGCCTGGGTAACTTTATGAATTCTGAGATTGTCGGGCTACCCACGGGGGGAAGTTGGGGCGTGATCTTTGAGCGCATAGATCAGTTGCCTCGCCACCCGGTGCAGCTTTACGAGGCAGCCTGCTACGCTCTTACCTTCCTGGTGCTGTTGGCTCTCTACCGCCTGCAGAAGATGAAGCGTGAGGGCTTCGCCTTTGGCCTCTTCATGGTGCTGATCTTTGGCTCACGTTTCGTGCTGGAGTTCGTGAAAACACCGCAAGCAGCCTATGAGTCAGGGTTCGCCATCACTGTGGGCCAGTGGTTGAGTATCCCCTTCATCCTGCTGGGTATCATCGCCATGATCCGGGCCAAGCCAATCCGCATCTAGAGAGATGCCGCAGATATCGCAATAAAAAAGCGCCGGATGGCGCTTTTTTTTATGGCTGCTTGGCAGTGGATCGATGCAATCGCTTGCCCTGCGTTGGTGTCCGCCAACGTAGCCAGACCAACCAGAGTGCAGGCAGCATGAACATCACCACCTCGAGCAAAATATTAAGCAGCAGGGTCAACCAGGGTTGGCCATTGATCTGATCGGAAATGCCCACCCAACCGAGTCGATATCGTGTGCGCGTCAAGGGCCAGAAGAGTGCGGGACCCCGACTGAGCTTGGTAAACAAAAAATCCAGCAGGCAGTGGGACATATAGGCCAAAGCCAAGGCCTCGGGAATACGACTGCGCCAGCGCTCCCCAAGCACCACGGCCAAGGACCAGAGTGTAACGGCCACTAGCAAAGAGTGCAGCCCAAGCAGATACCAGGAGGGGGCCAAAAAATAGAGATCGGCCGCAGCCCCCGCCACCGCGCCCCCCACCACCAGCCAGGGGAGTGATTTCCGAGATACCCCCGGCCCCAGGGATAAAAGCGCAACGGCGATCCCGGCTGAGGCATGAGCTATGGGTGTTGGCATCTCTCCTCCTGAGGGGTCCAATTCGAGGGCGCATAGTATCGTATTTGCCAGGAAAATCGAGCAAAAATCACCCAGTCTACTGAGGAGGGAGGATGGGTATCCATGAGATACCCATCCTGCTCTTCAATCCTCACTCCCGTAGCGCATGCTGCCACTGTTTCACCCAGGCGTAGATCACGGGAATAACCAGCAGAGTGAGCAGAGTCGAAGAGATCATCCCTCCCACCATGGGTGCAGCAATACGCCGCATCACCTCAGATCCGCTCCCCGTTCCCCACATTATGGGCAACAGGCCCGCCATTATGGTCACCACAGTCATCATCTTGGGGCGTACCCGCTCAGCCGCCCCCACCATGATCGCCTGATAGAGATCGGCTCGCCGCAAGGTCAACCCTTCGCTCGCTTTGTGCCGCTGCATCTGGGCCCAAGCCTGCTCCAGATAGACCAGCATCACCACACCAGTTTCTGCCGCCACCCCGGCCAGGGCGATGAAGCCCACGGCCACGGCCACCGACCAGGCGTAATCCAGCCACCAGAGCAGCCAGATACCACCGACCAGGGCAAAGGGCACACTGAGCAGTACTATCAGGCTGTCACTCAGGTTGCGGAAGTTGAGATAGAGCAGCAAAAAGATGAGCGCCAGCGTGAAGGGAACCACCAGCATCAGCCGTTGCTTGGCCCGCTCCATATACTCAAATTGCCCACTCCAGCTCAGGTGGTAACCGGGCTCCAGCCGTATGGAGCCGGCCTGGATAGCATCCGCCACCGCCTGCTGAGCCCTGGCCACCCAACCGCCAATATCCTGGCCAACCACATCCACGTAGAGGTAAGCCGCCAGCTGGGCGTTCTCGGTGCGAATGCTGGGCGGCCCCTGCTCCAGACGCAAGGAAGCCAGAGCCCCTAGTGGAACAAGAGCACCGTCGGCCGTCGGCACCAGAACCTCACGCGCCATGGCCTGAGGCGTATCCCGCAGCTCACGCGGGTAGCGCAGCGTCACACCGTAACGCTCGCGCCCTTCGACCGTAGTGGTCACCTGCTCGGCCCCCATTGAGGTGGCAATCACCTGCTGCAGAGTGGCTATGCTCACCCCGTAGCGGGCGAGCGCCTCCCGGTCTGGCGTCAGGGTCAGGTAGTAGCCCCCCGTGATGCGCTCGGCATAGGCACTGCGCGTTCCCTCGACCCCCTTCACCACCTGCTCCACCTGGCGCGCCAGCCGTTCAATCCCCGAGAGCTCAGGGCCAAACACCTTGATCCCGACAGGAGTGCGAATACCGGTGGAGAGCATGTCGATCCGCGCCCGGATGGGCATGGTCCAGGAGTTGGCCATGCCTGGCATCTTCACCGCCTGATCCAGCTCATCGATCAACTTATCCAGCGTCATGCCTGGCCGCCACTGATCCTCCGGCTTGAGGTTGACCACAGTTTCGAACATCTCCAGCGGCGCCGGATCGGTGGCGCTGTTGGCCCGCCCCGCCTTGCCGAGCACAGACTCTACCTCGGGGAATGACTGGATGATGCGATCCTGGACCTGCAACAACTCCGCCGCCTTGGTGACACTCAGGCCAGGTAGGGCCGCCGGCATGAAGAGCAAAGAGCCCTCATGCAGGGTCGGCATAAACTCACTGCCGATGCGCTGCAGGGGGTAGAAGGTCGCCCCCAGCAGCCCCAGCGCCAGCGCCAGCGTCACGACCTTGCCGCGCAGCACCCAGCGGATCACGGGGCGATAGGCGGCGATGAGCCAGCGATTGAGGGGGTTAGCCTGTTCCGGCACGATTCTGCCCCGGATCAACAACCACATCAGCACGGGAACTAGCGTCACCGAGAGCAGGGCTGCCGCCCCCATGGCAAAGGTCTTGGTGTAAGCCAGTGGCGCAAACAATCTCCCCTCCTGCGCCTCCAGGGTAAAAACCGGCAGGAAGGAGAGGGTGATGATGAGCAAAGAGAAGAAGAGGGCCGGCCCTACCTCCTGACACGCCGCCAGCATGATCTCGCGACGCGAGGCACCGGGAGGGGCCCGCTCCAGATGCTTATGGGCATTCTCCACCATCACTATGCCCGCATCTATCATGGCACCGATGGCGATGGCTATGCCCCCCAGGCTCATGATGTTGGCATTGATATGCAAGGCCCCCATGGCCACAAAGGCCGCCAGCACCCCCACAGGCAGCACCAGAATCGCCACCAGGGCACTGCGCACATGGAGCAGGAAGAGCAGGCAGACCAGGGCCACGATGCCGCTCTCCTCCAGCAGGGTGTGCTTAAGCGTGGCAATGGCGTTATGAATAAGCTCAGAGCGATCATAGGTGGTGATGATCTCAACCCCCTCCGGCAGACTCGGCTTGAGCTCGGCCAGCTTCTGCTTGGCTCTCTCAATCACCCCCAGGGCATTCTCACCACTGCGAGCCACCACGATTCCAGAAACCACCTCCCCCTGACCATTGAGCTCGGAGAGGCCCCGTCGCTCATCTGGCGTCAGCTCGACCCGAGCCACCTCTCCCACCCGGATCGGGGTGCCATTCACCTGACGAATGACCAGGTCACGGATATCGGCCACGCCACGCAGGTAGCCCTTGCCGCGCAGCATGAACTCTGTCTCGGCCAGCTCAATGACGCGCCCCCCCACCTCCTGGTTATTGGAGCGGATCACCTCCATCACCTCGAGCGGCGAAATGCCATAGGCCTGCAGCTTGCGGGGATCGAGCACCACCTGGTACTGTTTGACGAAACCGCCGACCGTGGCCACCTCCGCCACGCCGGGTGTCGCGGAGAGCGGGTAGCGCAACGTCCAATCCTGCAGGGCTCGCAGGCTCTCCAGACTCTGCCCCAACGCTCCCGGCTTGGCCGGTTTATCCACCAGCGCATACTGATAGACCCAACCCACCCCCGAGGCATCGGGCCCCAGCGTGGGGTTCACGCCGGTCGGCAGCTTGCCGCTGATACCGCTTAAATACTCCAGCACCCGGGAGCGCGCCCAGTAAAGGTCGGTGTGATCTTCAAAGATGACATAGACGAACGAGGCGCCGAAGTAGGAGAAGCCGCGCACCACCTTGGCCTTGGGCACGGAGAGCAGAGCCGAGGTCAGAGGATAGGTGACCTGATCTTCCACCACCTGGGGGGCCTGTCCCGCATACTCTGTGTAGACGATCACCTGCACATCCGAAAGATCCGGGATCGCATCCAGCGGTGTGCGCAGCAGCGCCAAGGTGCCGCCCGCCAGAGTGAGCAGGGTCAGCAGCAACACCAGCACAGGGTTGTAGAGTGACCAACGAATGAGTTTCTGCAACATGGTTACTCTCCCGCTCCGCTGACACCCATCGACAGACTCCCCTTGCTCGCTGACGGCTCAGTGGCCACTGCCGAGCTAGTCGCCAGTGAGGCAGAGCTGGGTGAAGCCATGACTCCCGCAGCGAGCGTAGCGAAGGCTGCTTGCAGGTTACTCTCGCCATCCAGCAGGAAGTTGGCTCGCGTCACCACCTGCTCTCCGGGCAACAGCCCCTGGAGTATCACCACCCGCCGCTCACCCTTGGCCGTCTCACCGTGGACACCCGCCTGCACCTCACGGGGGGCGAAACGCCCCTCACCCAGACTCACCAACACCACCTGCCGGGTACCGCTGTCGATCAACGCCGACTCGGGCACACTCACGGCCTGCTCATTGGCGACGGGCACAGCAAGCTGGGCCTCGCCATACATGGCAGGCTTCAGACGCCCATCACGGTTATCCAACTCGATGCGCACCGGCACGGTACGGCTCTGACTATTGAGCGTAGGGTAGATGAAGGCCACCTGGCCGCTGAAGCGCTCGCCCGGATAGGCATTTACCTTGATCGCCACCTGCTGCCCCGGCTGCACCAGGGCCAGATCGTTTTCAAAAACCTCCACCATCAACCAGAGTCGGGAGAGGTCGGCCAGTTCGAACAGGGTCTGCCCCGCCTCGAAGCGCATCCCCTGCGTCAGGCTCTTGCTCAACACCACCCCATCGGCCGGTGCCCGTAACGAGAGGGTGCGCCGCACCTGCCCGGTCGCGACCAGGCGAGAGAGATCCTCATCCGGTATGTCCCAGAAACGCAGGCGCTGCAAAGCCCCCTGGCTCAGCGTCAGCCGTTTGCCTCCCGCCAGGGTGGGCTCGAGGTTGAGCCTGTGCTGACTATCGCGCGCGATGAGATACTCCTGCTGGGCCGCAATCAGCTCAGGGCTATAAACATCCAACAGGGTCTCACCCCTATGCACCTTCTGCCCTGTCGTATTGACAGGCAGACGCTCCACCCAACCGCCAAACTTGGCCGACACCGACACCTGACGCCGCTCATCCACCGTAAACTGCCCGACAGCCCGCACGCGGCGCAACAAGGGCTCCTGGCGCACCGGCTCACTGCTCACCCCCAGGGTTTGAATACGCTCTGGCGTCAGGGCGATACCGCCCGCCGTGGGCTCATCGGCATACACAGGCAGGTAATCCATGCCCATCTCATCCTTCTTCGGCGTCGCCGAGATATCCGGCAATCCCATGGGATTACGGTAATAGAGGATCTGCCGTTCCCCCTTGGGCTGGGCCACGGGCAGCGCACCACCCTGCTCATCGGCATACACAGGCAGGTAATCCATGCCCATCTCATCCTTCTTCGGCGTCGCCGAGATATCCGGCAACCCCATGGGATTACGGTAATAGAGGATCTGCCGCTCCCCCTTGGGCTGAGCCACAGGCAGCGCACCACCCTGCTCATCGGCATACACAGGCAGGTAATCCATGCCCATCTCATCCTTCTTCGGCGTCGCCGAGATATCCGGCAACCCCATAGGATTACGGTAATAGAGGATCTGGCGCGTAGCGGCGTCAGCTGGCTGACCGCCCGGCGCAGCATGAGGCTCTTGCCCAGTTTGCTGCCACAGCCAAAGTCCGCCGCCCCCTACCAAGATCCCAACCCCCAAGATCGCGAGCAGGCTTAACCACCGGCCCTCATACTTTTGCTGGCTCATCGTTCACCCCCTGTGCCAAGAGTCATGGTCTGGGGTAAATCGGGCAAACGCCCGACCCACCCCATACAACAAGGCCTTACTTGGCGGCATGCCAGGAGAGGATGCGGGGCGCATCATTTTCGACCTTCTCGAACTGAGCCACGATCTGCAGCCCGGGCGTCAACCCTTCCGCCAACTCAGGTTTGGCCAGTTGAAACGGCATAGTCATGGCAGGCCACTGCAGAGCGGCGATGGCTTCATGGGTGAGCACGACGCGCCCCCCCTCCAGCTTGACCACCTGACCTCGCAGCTCATAGCTTGGGGCCATCTTGCTCATCTCCACATCTGACATGGGCATATGGGCCATATCGTGTTGGGCAGCCTGCGAGGCCGGAGCGGCCGCTAGAGTCAACAGCAGGCCAGCAGAGAGGGAAAAAGCCAGGGAACGAACCGAGATAAAACGCAACATATTGGTATCCTCAATAGCTCCGCCAGCCCATGGCAGTCGCACACGGCGTATGCCACGAACAGAGCGGAACACACTCATCAGTTAATAGGGTCGGGTTGGCCGCTAGGCCAAAACAGAGCTCAAACCAACCAATGACAGGGAGGGGGGGATGGGATACCGGGGACAAAACTGGTGTAACGAGGCGAGACCCACGCCACCCGCTCCAGGCTGGGGCGCAGACCAAAATCTTGCGGAACGACACTCTCTAACAAAGCACCAATCACAGGGACGCAGGCCCCGCAGTGAGAGTGGCCGAGCTGCATGCCAGGCAGTTGCGGCGAACCACAGCCGCTTGCCGCACAATCGGCTACGGGACTATCAGCCAGGGAACTATCCGCTACGGAACTATCGGCTGACAAGTGGGAGGGCGGCTGAGGTGTAGCCATTTGCGCATCAGCCATGCCACACCCAGACATGGCGTGATGGTCGTGGGCCTGAGAGGTCTCCCGAGCGACCACGTCAGGCGAAACCGCATCATGCAGCGGTGAAGAGGTACGACCTTGGTCAAGGAAAGCGGCTTCAAGGCTGGCTGGAGGCGGCAGCGGCAGCCAGGCCAAAGCCGACTGCAGAGGCAGCCAACAGGCTAACGCCAAGGCAAATAACCGTTTCCAGCGTGACATATGAGTAAATACCCTTCCCGCAGTAACCTGACCGCATCAGTACGCCACCAGAGGTGACCTATTGATAGTAAGTCAGGGTCGGCTGCTCTGACAACCTTGCCACCGTGGCAAGGTTTTGACTTTTTTCAAACCAGCCCCTGGCGCAGTGGCTCAGCTTGGCGCGACCCTCTCGCTGTGGTGAGCGTTCGACGATTCGGAACAACTCGTTAGTTGCGGTAATGAGATGGCAAACTGGCGTCGCTGCAGTTGAGCAACCGCCTCTTCGTAGCTCTGGCATATGGTGATATCGGCATCGGCAGGTATCACGGGATGGGTGGTCTGATTTATCTTGATAAAGATGCTGGCGGCCCCCTGGGCCATGAGGATCACTGAGTAACGTAAACCATGAGCCTGGGCCCATGTCACCCCTTGCCGCACTAACAGGGTGGTTTCCGGGGTCCGCCCCTGCCACTCATACATATCCAGCACATGAGCCCAATGCTTGGGCTTACCCTGGGCAATCCAGCTCTGCTGCAGACACAAAAACCAGTTGCGGATCCCCTCCTCATTAAAGGCCCCACTCAGGATCGAGACACAAACCTTATCGAACCAGGTGACCGAGACATCTCCATGAACCGAACTCATTGTTGAGCACCTATAGACCATAAGGGTGTAGAGAGCATAACGGGAGCGGCCTTGGGTTTCTGCTAGCTGCACCACGCAGGGAGAAGAATCTATAGGGCG
>JBOFBS010000294.1:0-17192 GCA_051645725.1 Aeromonadaceae bacterium
TCACCATCCCAACCGATGGCGAGTGGCAGTTTGTGCTGGATGCCAACGACCCAACCAAACCTACGCTGACCATTCAGCCTACCCCGAACTACACCTGCTACAAGAACGGGGATAAGGCGTGTGATCTGCGTATGTATCAGGTGATGGTCGAATCCTTTGTCAACGGCGATGACACCATCAACTACGATGTCGGTTATGGTCCATCCCAACATAAGGGTGACTTGCAAGGTATCATCAACAGCCTGGATTACATCAAGAGCCTGAACGTCAACGCCATCTGGTTGACCCCGGTATTTGACTCCTGTGCTGACAGTGTCACCGACAAGAAGCTGGCCGCTACTGGTTACTTCGCCTGTGACTACTTCAACGTGGATCCCAAGTTCGGTACCAAGGCCAAGTTGAAGGAGTTGGTGGATGCCGCTCACGCCAAGGGACTCTATGTCTTCCTGGACGGCGTCTTTGGCCACACTATCACAGATGCCATCCCGGCTGCTCCCCTCTCCAAGGTGAGCCCTGTCATGAAGAAGGCGGGCACTGGCTACACGGTTGACTATACCCAGGCCAATAGCGTCACCTTCTTCAAGGAAGTGGCGACCCACTATGTGACCGAGTATGGCATCGATGGCTGGCGTCTGGACCAGGCTTATCAGGTTCCGCCTGCAGTCTGGAGCGAGATCCGTGCCGCGGTTGAAGCTGCCTCTGCCGCCCGTAAGGGTGCTGGCGAGACATGGGGCACTCTGGGCCACATGGTAGGTGAAGTATGGAAGGGCGCGGGTGAGATCAGTACCGAAGCCTACGGCCCGGCCAATGCACCGGCCCTGAAGTCTGCGTTTGACTTCCCGCTGCGTTATGGTGTGGTTCATGCGTTGGCAGTTGGTGAGTGGATGGATGGTGGCGACGCTACCCACCTGAACACCAGCTGGAACAGCATCGACAACTACCCGATGCACGCCATGCCAAACCTGATGATCTCCAACCATGACCTGGTGCGCTTCGGTGACCTGCTGGAACGTAGTGGTCTGGTTAGCGGAGTGAATGATCCGGCCTACTGGCTGCGTAACAAGGCTGCCTTCAGCTTCATGGCTGCCAACTCTGGCCCCATCACCCTCTACTATGGTGATGAGATCGGTGATGAAGTCCCTGGCTTCTCCACCAGAGAGCGCGACCCGAGCAATGGTGTCTGTGTCGTAGGTACCCAGTGCCGCGATGATGACAACATAGCGCGCAGTGATGCCAAGATCGCAGGCCTCAACGGCTTCGTTCCCAGCGCGGCTCAAGCCGATCTGAAGGCCTATGTTGCCAAGCTGCTGCAAGTCCGTGCCGCTAATCCGGCTCTGTACGGTGGCAAGCGCATCAACCTGGCCAAGAGCGCAACCCTCTATGTGGATCTGAAGCAGACAGTGAACGAGCAAGTAGTCTACCTGCTGAACACTGGCACGACCGATACCACCTATGACCTGAGCACTGCAGGTCTGAAGGGCACGGCTCTGCTGGATCTGATGAGCGACACCACCATCACAGACCTGAGAGCCGTTCCGGCTCCGGCCCTGACGGGTCGCCTGCTGAAGGTTGTCTCTCCCTAAGCGATACTGATAATACCAACGGCCCTACGGGGCCGTTTTTTTATCCAATTTATTTACCTATCGCCCTGGCTACCGATTCCGCTACTCCACTTTCATTGGCATAATGCGCCCAATATCTCATCTCACTACGGCACTCCCATGTCAGATATTTTTAACAGCATCATCCTCGGCGTAGTCGAGGGCATTACCGAGTTCCTGCCCGTCTCCAGTACTGGCCACCTGATTGTCACCCAGGAGATACTGGGCTTTAAGGGAAGCGATACCTTCGAGATCGTCATCCAGCTGGGTGGGGTCTTGGCGGTGATGTGGTTCTACTTCCAGACCCTGTGGCAGCAGGCCAAAACTGTCCATACCGATGCCGAAGTGCGTCGCTTCTGGATGGGGGTGATCCTGGCCTTCCTGCCAGCCGCCTTCGTTGGCCTGGCCCTGCACAGCTACATCACTCACTACCTCTTCAACGGTGTGACCGTGGCCATCAGCCTGATCATGGGTGGCGTGGTGATGTGGTGGATAGAGGGGCGCCCACAACCGGCCGTCGCCACCACTGAGCTCAAGCACATTACCCCCAAGCAGGCCTTCACCATAGGCTGCGCCCAGCTCTGCTCCCTCATTCCCGGTGTCAGCCGCAGTGCCTCCACCATAATGGGGGGCATGCTGGTCGGGCTTAACCGCCCCACGGCAACCGGCTTCAGCTTCTTTCTCTCCATCCCGACACTGGGGGCGGCCAGTCTCTACTCCCTGATGAAGGATCTGCAGGGGGTAGGCGAGCATGGCCTGCTCAATATCGGCATCGGCCTCTTCACCTCCTTCATCGTCAGCCTGCTGGCTATCGGCTGGTTGCTGCGCTACGTGAGCAAGAACAGCTTCCGAGGTTTTGCTATCTACCGCATCGTGGCTGGCCTCGTGATCCTGGCGCTGACCTATAGCGGCTTCTTGCAAGTCTCTGCCTGACCCTCTCCCATCCTCTTCTGGTAATACACAAAGAGGATGCCGCCCACCACAGCCAGAGTGGGCATAACGCCCGGGCCCCCATCAAGGGGGCCCTGCTCTTGGGCCATTTCCCTCCGCATTCTTCAGCTGAGTGAAGCGTTGCCGTCTACACTTGAATGAGACAGGTCTAGATGGATAGAACAAAGTGGAACTCTCACCCCTTGGCTCTCCTGAGTCTGTTCCAGAGCTCTCTTTAAAGGCCGCCGCCGAGCTGGCAAGTTTGGCCTTGTCCAGCACCGCCCTCTCTTTACAATTGAACGCGATACAGCAAGTGTTGCAGAGGCATCTCCCCCTGTACCATTTTGCCGCGCTGATTGAAGACAGAGGCAATTTGAGCTGGCAGACCGCTGTCGATCCCCCCCAACCGGCCCTGTTCCACCAACATGAAACCATCAGTGATGAACAGCTAGCCGCCTTGGAGCCTCAAATGGGCTGGAGCAAGTGCCGAGTCGAACACGGCACCCTTCGCTGGTTAGTCGCACAGACCACCCCCGAGTACGCGCTGCAACTGCAACTGCTGCTGGAACAGTTAGCACTGCGTTACTCACTGCAACAGGCTACCCTGCGCATTGAAAACTTCGCCTCCCCCCTACGCCAGCACATCTCCCGCTGGCAAGAGAAGTTAGAGAGCTTTAATCGCTTGCTGCGACTGGTCGACACCCTCCCCAGCCGCCAACTCTTCTCCCAGTTAGATGCCACCCTGCACTACTGGATGGGTACGCACGACCTCCTGCTGCTGAAGGAGGATGAGGGGGAGATGACCCTGCTCTATCCCACCAGCGCCTGTTACTCGACTCCGTTTTTACAGCAGCTCTTTGCCATAGAGAGCGAGTGTGAATTTGAGCAACATCAGTTGCACTGGTACTGCTTTCCCATCCAAGTGCATAAACAACACCAGACCACTATGGCCGTCTCCAGTGTGGCCAGGTTGTCACAGGAGGATTTCCATCTGCTGCATACGGGCGCTATCCAGTTGGGCTTATTGATTGAGTTGGAGGAGCATAGGCTGCAAAACGGCAGTAGCGAGAGATGGAGCTTCTCTCGCCACCGCCTGTTACAACGGGTGCGCGATCTGAGTAAACGCAACCAGAGGCTGCATCGGGAATTGCGTCAACGTGAGGAGTTCGAGCGGCAGTTACAAATCGATAGTCAGAAAGACCCTCTGACCCAGCTACCTAACCGGGCCATGTTCATTCATCGACTGGAGCAGGCGTTTCGTCACTACAAGCGCTATCCGGAGCATGGCTTTAGCATCATGCTGTTGGACCTGGTCTCATTACGCCATATCAACGAGCAGTACAGCGATCAGCTGGGGGATCTGCTGCTCAAGAACATGGCTCAGTTGCTGCTGCGCAACATCCGGCAAAATGACATGCTGGCTCGCCTGAGCGGAGATGAGTTTATCTTCTTCCTTGATGCCAGCCACCACCCGGATACCATCACCCCGGTGATCAGCCGGGTGTTGAAGAGTCTGGAAGAGCCGTTGCTCCTGGGCATGGAGACCATCCAGATCCATGCCAATCTTGGGGTGGTCTCCATCAGCCCGGAGATTTCAGATATCAGCCAACTGCTCCGGCAGGTGGATATTGCAACCTTCCAAGCCAAGCAGTTGGGGCATGACATGGCCCTCTTTTACTCCGAGCCGACTCAGGCCATAGAGCGCCTGTCACCTGTGGAGGCTCTTCATCAGGCCCTGCAAGAGAAACGGATCCTGCCCTATTTTCACCCTATCCGACGCCTGGATAACCAGCAGATAGTGCAGGTGGAGCTACTGGCCCGCTGGCTGGACGAAGAGGGCACACTGCGCGAAGCCTACGACTTCATGCCACTGGCCGAGCAGAGCGGGCTGGTGCTGGAGATAGACACCCTGATGCTGCGCCACGCCTGCGGTCTGCTCAATGGCCTCTTCAAGCCTCTGCTGCATAACCATAATTTCCGCCTGAGCATCAATCTCTCAGGTAAACATCTCGCTTCGCGGGAGCAAGTCCACGCCCTGTTACAGATCATTCAGGATGCCGAGGTGTCGCCCCATCATCTGCTCTTTGAGTTCAAGGAGCGCAACCTGGTACGGCGCGACAGCCTGGCCCTCAACCTGCTGCATGAGATCCGTGCTCGCGGCATCGCTATTGCAGTTGATGATTTTGGCACCGGCTGTAGCTCCCTCAATGCCCTGTTTCACTTCCCGGTGGACTACATCAAGATCGACCACAGCTTCACTCACAGAATGATCAACTCCCCCCGCGACAAGGCACAGATCCGCGCCATCCGCGATATCAGCCACGATCTGGGCATGGCGGTCATCATAGAGGGGTTGGAGCTCGATGAGCAGTTGGTCGCACTTCAGGAGATGGGCTGCGATCTGGCTCAGGGACTGCTGTTTGACACCCCCATGTCCGCCGACAGCATCTGCGAGCTATTTGAAGTCAGACCATCCCAGATTTAACGGCCCCCTTGCAGGTTAACTGCCACCGCGCTTGAGATTGTGTTGCTGGCGTAACCGCTCCAGAGCAGAGAGCCCCGTCTGCTGACGCTGCTCGGCCGTCACCTCGCGCTTATCCCCCTCCCACTCCAGGTCATGCTGAGGCAGCTCCAGCAGGAAACGGCTCGGCTCGGGCCGCACCGACTCACCAAACTGCCGGCGCTCCTTGCAGAGGATGAAGGTGAGCTCGGTCTGAGCCCGGGTGATCCCCACATAGGCCAGGCGCCGCTCCTCATCCACGTTATCCTCATCTATGCTCACCTGGTGGGGCAGCAGCCCCTCCTCCATGCCGATGAGAAAGACGTAAGGAAACTCCAACCCCTTGGAGGCATGCAGTGTCATCAGTTGCACCTGATCCAACTCCCCCTCCTCCTCGTTGCGCTCCAGCATGTCACGCAGAGTGAGGCGACTGACCACCTCGGGCAAGGTCATGGGCGCTTCATCAGCCTTGGCATCGCCCTCCAGCATGTCGGTGATCCAGCGATAGAGGGTGGAGACGTTCTGCATCCGCATCTCCGCAGCCTTGGGGCTGGGTGAACTCTCGTAGAGCCACTCCTCATAGTGGATGTCCCGTATCATATCCCGCACCGCCTCCACTGCGTTGCCACGCAGGGCGGCATCACCCAGGCGCACCAGCCAGTCACAGAAGTGACGCAGAGCCGTGAGGCCTCGTCCGGTCAGCGTCTGCTCCAACCCCAACTCGAAGCTGGCGGCAAAGAGGCTCTTGCCTCGCTCGTTGGCATAATGGCCCAGCTTCTCCAGGGTGGTGGGACCAATCTCGCGCCGAGGCAGGTTGACGACCCGCAAGAAGGCGTTGTCATCATCCGGGTTCACCAGCAAGCGCAGGTAGGCCATCATGTCCTTGATCTCGGTGCGCGCGAAGAAGGAGGTGCCGCCGCTGATGCGATAGGGGATGCGGTTTTGCATCAGCACCTTCTCCAAGAGCCGCGACTGGTGATTGCCGCGATAGAGAATGGCGTAATCCGCCCAGCGAGAACGATTCATGAAGCGATGGCCCATGATCTCGGCCGCTACCCGCTCCGCCTCATGCTCCTCGTTCCTGGCCTGCAACACCTTGACGGGCTGACCATAATCCAGCTCAGAGAAGAGCTGCTTTTCAAAGACATGGGGATTGTTGGCGATGAGGATGTTGGCGCACTTGAGAATACGCCCCTTGGAACGGTAGTTCTGCTCCAGCTTGATGACATTCAGGCGCGGAAAATCCTGCTGCAGCAGCACCAGATTCTGCGGGCGAGCGCCACGCCAGGAGTAGATGGACTGATCATCATCCCCCACCACGGTAAAGCGCGCCCGCTCCCCGACCAGCAATTTGACCAGCTCATACTGGCTGGTATTGGTGTCTTGATACTCATCCACCAGCAGGTATTGGATCTTCTGCTGCCATCGTTCCCGCACCTCGGCATTCGTCTTGAGCAGCAGAGTGGGCATCAAGATGAGGTCGTCAAAATCGAGGGCATTGTAAGCCGTCATCTGCCGCTGATAACGCTCATAGAGCAGGGCCATCTGCTGCTCTTCACCATCCTGAGCCCGCTTGAGCGCCACCCCTGGCAGTACCAGATCATTCTTCCAGTTGGAGATGGAATTGAGCAGCAAGCCCAGCTTGGTCTTGTCCCCCTGCAGCTCCACCTCGGTCAGCTCCTTGAGCAGGGCCAGCTGGTCGGTGTCATCAAACAGAGTGAAGTTGGCCTTGAGCCGCAAGATCTTGTGCTCACGCCGTATGATCTCAAGCCCGAGCGAGTGGAAGGTCGAGACCATCAGCCCGCGCAACAGCTTGCGATCCAGGGTCTGAGCCACCCGCTCCTTCATCTCCTTGGCCGCCTTGTTGGTAAAGGTCACGGCACAGATCTGCTTGGCCTGATAGCCACACTTCTGGATCAGGTAGGCGATCTTGGTGGTGATGACCCGGGTCTTGCCAGAGCCAGCCCCCGCCAGTACCAGACAAGGGCCGGAGACATAGTGCACCGCCTCCAACTGTCGAGGATTCAATTTCATCGCATCATTTCTCCACCCACCAAGCCTGAGGGGCGATTGTAGCAAAAAGCCCGCCAGCGTGATGAGCGTTTGCCTTCGGCGGTACTTTTGCCGATCATAGCGGCAGCAGAGGAGAGAGCCGCATGTCATCTGAATTTGATCTGGCCGCCATTCGCGCCCAGTTTCCCGCCCTGGCACAAACAATCAATGACAAGCCATTGATCTATCTGGATAACGCCGCCACGACCCAGAAACCCGAGTCCGTACTTCAGGCCATGGATGCCTACTATCGCCACGATAATGCCAACGTCCATCGCGCCTCCCACACCCTGAGCGCCCGTGCCACCCAAGCCTTCGAGGCGGCTAGAGAAACAGTCCGGCACTTTCTTCATGCCCGCACTTCTGACGAGATCATCTGGACCAGGGGCACCACAGAGGCGATCAATCTGGTGGCCTTCAGCTGGGGGGAAAGCCATATCCATGCTGGCGATGAGATCCTGCTCTCCACCCTGGAGCACCATGCCAACATACTCCCCTGGCAGCAACTGGCCCTACGCAAAGGGGCCCACCTCAGGGTGATACCCCTGACAGAGCAGGGGGAGCTGGATAGGCAAGCCTTCCGCGCCCTGCTCTCGCCACGCACCAAACTGCTGGCCCTCACCCACGTCTCCAATGCCCTGGGGACACTCAACCCGGTTGCCGAACTGATAGCCGAGGCCAAGGCCGTTGGCGCCGTCACCCTGATCGACGGCGCCCAGGCCGTGGGCCACCTGGATGTGGATGTCCAGGCGCTGGGGTGTGACTTTTACGCCTTCTCCGGCCACAAGATGTATGGCCCCACCGGCATAGGCGTCCTCTACGGTCGCTACGAACTGCTGGAGCAGATGCCGCCTTGGCAGACGGGTGGCGAGATGATCCGCAGTGTGAGTTTCGAGGCCGCCCATTTCAATGCCCCGCCCTTTCGCTTCGAGGCGGGCACCCCACCCATTGCCGAGGCCATAGGGCTGGCCGCCGCCATCGCCTTTCGCCAGAGTCTGCCAACAGGCTGGCAGGCCCACGAGGCCGCGCTGATGGCGTATCTGGAGCAGCAGCTCGCCACCCTGCCCTTTGTGGAGGTCATAGGCCAGCCCGCCCGACGCCTGGGTGCCCTCTCCCTGCGCCTGGGAGAGATACACCCCCAGGATGCCGGCGAATTGCTGGATCAGATGGCGATTGCGGTACGAGTCGGACATCACTGTGCCATGCCGTTGATGAACGCCCTGGGGCTCGATGGCACACTGCGTCTCTCCCTGGCCCTCTATAACAGCCGTAGCGAGATCGATGCCGTGATCCAGGCGCTACGCCAACTGCCGGAGTTTTTCTGATGTCCGAATTGTCCAACCTGATCGATTTTCTGAGCCACCATCCCCTGGGGGCTGGGGCTCTCGACGCGGCCGAGGTAGAAGCCCGCTTCAGCGCCGCAGTTGCCTGGGAGGAGCGTTACCGGCAGCTTATCCAGCTGGGCAAGCAGCTTCCGCCCCTGCCCACGGCGTGGCGCGGCAGCGAACAGGAGCTACCCGGCTGCGAGAGCAAGGTGTGGCTGATCACTCATCAAGATGAGGCGGGGCGTTGGCACGTTGCCGCCGACAGCGAGGCGCGCATAGTGCGTGGTCTACTGGCTGTGGTACTGGCGGCCCTCAACCACCAGACCCGGCAGGAGATGGCCGGAGTCGACATGGAGGCCTATTTTGAACGACTGCAACTGGCCAAACACCTGAGCCCCTCCCGAGGCAATGGGCTGCGCGCCATGGTGCAAGCCATACGGCAGCGAGTAGAAGATTAGATCCGCGGCTTAGCCTGTCATGTTGGGCTTGGTGCCAAGCCCAACACCCTATGCTCACGCTTACTTAAACTTGTACTCATAGGTCAGGGCGGCAGCCGTGGCCTCCTCCCGGTAGTCCCCCACATTCAGCAGATAAAGCCGCTTGTTATAGGTCTCCTCTATGAGACCCAAGAGGTTGTAGCCATGCAGCGAGAATTTGCCATAGCCCTGAGTCTGGTAATGCAACCCCAGATCGAAGAAGGCAGCCGTTCCCACAGAGTCAAAGTTCCCCGGATCGGTCAGGTTGGTCGCCGAAGAGTTGGGATTGCGTTCCCGGGCGTCATTAGAGCTCTCGATCTGATCCTTGGCCCCCGGATAATCCCAGAACACGCGCAGATCTCCCGTCAGTTGCCAGGCTGGCGTCATCTGCCAGGCCGAGTAGAGCTTGGTGATATGGTTGCTCCAATTGTTCAGGTCATTACCATAGCCAATATGGGAGCCCGTGATGCGAGTCGAGCCGCCCGGAGCGAGATCGAAGTCATCCAACTTGCTCCAGGAGTGAGAAAAACCAAAACTGAGATCCTCGACCTTATAACCCAACTCCAGCTCAATCCCCCCATATTTGAAACTTCCCACCGGCTGGGTCTTCAAGGTGGTGAAGTTAATCCCCAGTACCTCGGCCTTGTTGTAGAAACCGGTCAGGGTCGCATTCGTCGCCTGGGTCAGCTGTCGGTTATAGATGAGTTCGGCACTGCTGAGCTTTTCGGATTGTGGATCCTCTCCCGCCTCATGCTGAGCTCGCAGCTCCTCAGCATTATTCTTGCGCAAGGAGCGGCTGAATATGCTCTTGAACGTATCCTTGGGGCTCAACGCGGCGACAAACGCCAGTCGAGGGGACCACATCCAATCTGTGTACTGGTCTTTATCTGCCCGCAAGCCGATAAAATTGGTGAGCCAAGGCGTCATCTGCCACTGATGCTCACCAAAGACCCCGAGCGTATAAGTATCCCACTGCTCCATCTTGCCCAGAGTGGAAGAGTAAGCGTAGTCATAATCAGAGCTATCCAAGCCCCAGCGCGAATAGATCACCTCACTGCCCAGAGCCGAGGCATGCTTGTCGTTATGGTTCCAGTTAAGCGTACCCCGAGTGAGGTACTGCTCCTCCCTGTGATTCTCCGGTATCTTGCCAGGAAGATAGGAATCCCATAACTCACGCTCGTAAAGGGTAGTGTCATAGCCCCCCTTGAGCTCAAACCACATGGCAGGCGAGAGCACCCACAGCTGGGAGAGATCCAGTGTGAGCTGACGATAGCCTATGCCATTGGGGCTATAGGCCTCCTCCGGTGTCCCCTTCACCCCGGAACCATTGGGCTTGCTATAGATGGTCTTGTGCTCCCAGGTCAGTTGCTCCCCCCCCTGGGTGAAACGTAACCAGGCATTGAAATCCTCTTTCTGGTAGTGAGCATGCAACTTAAGCTTGGGTCTGTCATGGAAGGCAGCGTGATTATTCCCCGGGTCATAGGCGGTAGGCTGACCACCGATGATCTGCTGCCCCCAGGTGGTTTTATCACTCAAGCCATAGACCAGGGGAGCATGGCTCTGATCCGCCCCCTCATAGTTGCTGATCCCCCCATATAGCCACAAACCATGGCGCCCCCCCTCATCGAAGCGGATCACCTTTTCCAGCTCCAGTGAGCCAAACTCCTCGCCTATGCCCCCTTTGAGGGTCATGGCATCACCCGAATTATTTTCAAAGCTATCGGTCTGTATGTTGATGACCATGGAGACAGCACCAGGACCATAGACGACAGAACCCGGACCACGAACCACATCAATCTTACGAATATCCGCTAGCATGGGCATGTCGCGCTCACTCAAGGCGCCAAAGTGAGTCTTCTCGTTCATCACCCGGCCATTGACTACCAGCAGATACTTGTCATCCCTGTCGCCTATGATGCTGCGCATCCCCATATGCGGGGCCTCCCAGTGATGAGGCAAATAGTGAAAATCAGGTACGTAGATCTCCAGCAGATCAAACAAAGAGCGGGCACCAGATTGTTCAATCATGGCACTGTCTATGGTGGTGATAGAGGCGGGCATCTGCCGGGTGGCGGTGGGAGTGAGCGTTGCGACGCTATCCAGAGTCACCTGCATCAATTGGTTGAGCTCCAGATTAAGCAGCTCATCATTATTGCCTGCGCCGGGATCTGCCATAGCCCCACCAGGCATGAGCGCAAGGAACAAGCTCCACTTACAACAGGCGCCCCGCATCGCGACCTCCAGAAGATGACAAACACTCCTACCTTCTGTTATAGCTGACAGTATCCGGTTTACACAAAATGCACCCAATGTTAGCTATTTGTCTTAGCTTATTTTGACACTGCTCGCGCTCTCACTCGTCAGTGCGGGATAACCGAAGCACTTTCCTCTATAACTAGCAATATCAAAATAAGTGGCTGGCCACACCTCAGCCAAACCACAGCAATGGAATAGTTGTCACATGGATGTATCTTCCCCGCAAGAGCAATTGCCACTGCAATGTCTCGTTAACTCACTGGGGCTCGGCTTTATTTTGCATATGAGTACATAACCATGCGACAGTGTGGTCATCTGAAGCCAGGTTTACACCTCTGTTGCCTCATATTGCTGGCGATGGCGGTGAGCTTGCACCTGACGGCCATAGAGAATCGATTGAGCCCAGAGCGACTGAAGGCGGCCTATGTGTATAATTTTCTGAAATTTACCGAATGGCCCGCCGAAAAAGATGTAAAAAGTGCTCTCGTTGTTTGCCTGGTCAATGCCAATCAGCCACTGGTGAGTGCCTTCGAAAACCTAAATCAGCAAAAAGCCAATGGCAGACCAATTTTTATTAAACAATTGAGTAGCACAACAGACGTAGATGGTTGCCATGTCTATTATCTTAGGGAAGGCGGGGCACCCGTAGCTCTGCGTAATCTGGCAAAGCATCACCCCCACCTGCTAACAGTGGGTGATGCGACAAATTTTGTAGCCATGGGTGGCATTATTGGCTTGATAGAAAAGCAGGGGCATTTGCAATTTGAGATCAATCTTGAACTGATACAGGTAGCCCAATACAAGATTAGTTCGCAGTTACTAAAACTAGCTCGCAATACACGGACATTACCATGAAGTCATCAGTCTGGCGCAAACAATCACTCTCCAAGCAGACAGCGGGTCTGGTGGTCTTAGTCTGTATGCTGACCCTCATCATTTTCAGCATAGCCTTTCTCTCTTTGCAGTACAGCATGCTCAAACAGCAGAGCCAAAACGGACTCAATATTCTGGCTAACAGCGTGGCCTATAACACCATTTCGGCCGTGACGTTCAATGACAACACCTCGGCAACGCAGACTCTCGCCTCACTACAGGCCGCACCACAGGTACTCTTTGCAAAGATTTATCGCACCGATGGCACTCTGTTTGCCAGTTACGACCATCCAAATGCCCACTCATCCGGCAATAACCTCGTAGCCAAGGCAAAAATCAGCTTCCAGGGGGAAGCGCTTGGTACGCTTGAGGTTCACGCCTCCCAAGCCTCTATCTATGAGCTGATGCGTCAATCCCTCTTACTCTGCTCCACCATGGGCGTGGCCGCCCTGCTGCTGGCCGCTCTGCTGGCTCGTCTGCTCTCGCAGATAGTCACCCGCCCGCTCATTCGGCTATCTGAAGTAGCCGATCTTATCGCGCGAGACAAAAACTACGCCCTGCGCGCCGATGAAGGGGGCGAACAGAGTGAAATTCGACTGCTGGCCCAGAGTTTTAATGACATGTTGTGCCAGATATCCCAGCGTGATCAGGCCCTGCAACAGCATAGAGACCACCTGGAACAGGAGGTGAGCCTGCGCACCGCCGATCTGGTACAAGCCAGAGATGCCGCCGAATCAGCAAACCGCGCCAAGAGCGAATTCCTGGCCATGATGAGCCATGAGATCCGCACCCCACTCAATGGGGTCATAGGTATGACAGACCTCATCAATGCTACCGATCTGGATGAGAAGCAGCGACGCTATGTGCGCATCATCCGCCGTTCTGGTGAAGATCTGCTGACCATCATCAACGATATCCTCGACTTCTCCAAAATTGAGGCGGGCAAACTGGAGCTGGATTATGGCTCCTTCAATCTCACCCTGTTACTCGAAGATCTGGTTGAGCGCTTCGCCCCCATAGCTCATGGCAAAGGATTGGAAATTCTCTGTGCCGCTCCGACTCGCAACTTATTATTGACGGGTGATAGCAAACGTTTGAATCAGGTTCTCACCAACCTATTGGGTAACGCCATCAAATTTACCGAACAGGGTCAGGTAGTACTGCGTGTAGACTTCATCGAACAGCCGGATTATCAGGCACAGTGCCGTTTCAGCGTCCAAGACTCCGGCATTGGCATCCCACTGGAGCAGCAGGGGCATCTATTCCGTGCCTTCACCCAGGCTGATAGCTCCACCACTCGCCGCTTCGGCGGTACGGGGTTGGGTCTGGCCATCTCGCAAAGATTGGTGGAGATGATGGGGGGGCACATCGAATTCAACAGCGTCGCCGGCCACGGCAGCGACTTCTTCTTCACCCTGCAGTTCCCCATAGAGAAGCAATTGCGCCCCAACAAACCCTCGGCGCACTTGAGTCACATCAAGGTACTGCTGCTTGATGACAACACCACTAATCTGGAGATCCTGGCCCACCAGCTCACCTCCTGGCACTGCCAGATCCAGATGACCCAGAACGTGCAGCAGGCCATGGTGCTGCTGCAAGATGCCGCACAGAGCAAAGAGCCTTTCCACCTGGTCATCTCGGACATGATGATGCCCAATGAGGATGGTTTCAGCCTGCTGAATCAGATGCACAATATCCCGCTGCTGGCACAGACCCCCGTCATCATCCTCAGCTCTGCAGGCAATGAAATAGTGCCCAGTCTCGCGGCCAAGGTGAGCAATAGCCAGTTGCTGACCAAGCCGGTACGCCAATCCGACCTCTACAACGCCATAGTGCGCGTTTTGCACCAATCTTTGCCTGCCGTGCCGGACCAGCCTATCAATCGCCAAGCCTGTCAGCCCCTACAAGGCAGAGTGCTGCTGGCTGAAGATAATCTGGTCAATCAGGAGGTGGCGCTGGCCATGCTGGAGAACCTCGGCGTGGGCTTTGAAACAGTAGGTAACGGCCTGGATGCGCTGGAGATATTGAAGAAGCAGAAATTTGATGTCGTGCTGATGGACTGCCAGATGCCGGAGATGGATGGTTTCCAGGCTACCCGAGCCATCCGCGCCAGCGAAGTGGGCTCAGATCGCCACCAGCCCATCATAGCCCTGACGGCCAATGCCGTGGCGGGAGACAGAGAGCGCTGCTTGGCCAGTGGCATGGATGACTACCTCTCCAAGCCCTTCACCCAGGAACAACTCTTTGGTCTGCTCAGCCGCTGGTTGCTGCCAACCAAAGAAAGTAAACTCGAGACCCAGAGTGGCATCGATATCGAGCGCCGGGCGGTGAGTCGCGAAGCGACCGAAATGGATCCCAGAGCCATAGAGGCATTGCGGAACCTGCGACCCGGTCTGCTCAAGAAAGTGCTGGATATCTGGCTGCAGGAGTCCCCAGTCTTACTGGCCGATATGCAGCAGGGTGTGCATCAGGGGGATAACAACCGCCTGCTGCGGGCCGCTCACTCACTGAAGAACAGCGCCGCCAATGTGGGTGCGACCCTGCTCTCCAGACGTTGCTTTGCCATGGAAGAGAAGGCCAGAGCCAGAGAGACGGGCGAAGCTCCGGCCCTGCTTGCCGAGATCGAGGCTGAGTTTATGAGCGCCAAACAGGCCATCATCCGACTAAGAAAGGAAGAGAGTTGATGCCAGAACAGCAAGGATCACGAACCCAGCCTCGGGTTCTGGTCGTGGATGATGAGCACAGCGCACGCCTGATCATGCGCGCCACACTGGAGGAGTCAGGCTTCGAGGTACTAGAAGCCTCCTGCATCGCTGAAGCAGCCGAACAATTTGCCCGTCATGACCTGGATCTCATCATACTGGATGTGATCCTGCCTGACGGTAACGGTATCCAATTCTGCTCCGCCCTGCGCCAACTGCCCCGCGGCCGCAATCTACCCATCGCCATGGCCACGGGACTGGATGATGTGCAATCGATTCAACTGGCCTATCAATCAGGGGCAACCGATTTCATCACCAAGCCTATCAGCTGGGGAACGCTGGGCTACCGGGTTCGTTACCTGCTGCGCGCTCACCACGCCTTTGGGGAGTTGGCGTTAAGTGAAAGCAAGACTCGGGCTCTGCTCTCGGCCCTTCCCGACCTGCTGTTCCACCTGCAGAGCAACGGTCTGATCCTCGATCGCCAGGCCGGCAGCCAAGCTCCCGATTGGGGAGAGTGGGACCTGCCACCCGGTACACCGCTGCTCACCCACCTCGATCCCGAACTGGGGCGACCATTGCAACGCGCACTGCAAGAGAGTCTGGCACAGCAACAGGCCTGCACCCTGGAGCTGAGCCAGAATAACCACTGCTGGGAAGCGCGCATTTTGCCCCGCGGCAAGGAGGAGGCCCTCTTGGTTGTGCGCGACATCTCCCTGCGCAAACAGATGGAGAACCAGCTGCGCCTCTCAGC
Organism: Aeromonadaceae bacterium; assembly: GCA_051645725.1. Lineage (GTDB taxonomy): Bacteria > Pseudomonadota > Gammaproteobacteria > Enterobacterales > Aeromonadaceae > Pseudaeromonas. The sequence continues at coordinate 15,467 of JBOFBS010000294.1, forward strand.
CCAGGTATTCGAATCCAGCAACGAAGCCATACTGATCACGGATCAGAATAATCGCATCATCTCGGTCAACCCCATGTTTGAGCGGATCACCGGCTACCGCGCCGATGAGGTAACAGGCACAGAGGCCACCATTCTCACCTCCGGCATGGAGAGTCCCAGCGTCTATCGCAACCTCTGGGCCATACTCAACGAAAGCGGAGCCTGGCAAGGCGAGGTGATGGAGCAGCGCAAGAACGGAGACATCTACCCGGCTTCGCTCTCTATCAGCCTGGTTCGCAACCACCAGGACCAGGTGGAGTACCACATTGCCAGCTTTGCCGATATCACGGAACGAAAGCGACAAGAGGCACAGATTGAACACCTGGCCTTCCATGACCTGCTCACTGGCCTGCCTAACCGCCGCCTGCTGATTGACCGCATCCAGGTCGCCATAGCCCAAGCTGAACGGGATGGCGTCAAACTTGCCATCCTCTTTGTCGACCTGGATCGCTTCAAGAATATCAATGACTCGCTAGGACACCAGGTGGGTGATCAGCTGCTCAAAGAGGTCGGAAAACGGCTCAAGGCCTGGGTACGAACAGGCGATACCGTGAGCCGGGTAGGCGGTGATGAATTCATCGTTCTTTGCCCCAACTGCGCCACTCCGGCAGATGCCTCGACCCTGGGCGAGAAACTGCTCAAAGCGATCTCGCTCCCCTACCACTTAGCCGATACCGAGCTCATTATCACGGCCAGCATAGGCATAGCCCTCTACCCGGATAATGGCCAGGATGCCAGCACACTGATCGGCAATGCGGATGTGGCCATGTACCTGGCTAAAGAGAATGACCGCAACAACTACCAGTTCTACTCCCCGGAACTCAACGCCAGGAATCTGGAACGGCTGCGCATGGAGTTACGCCTGCGCCATGCTCTAGAGGAAAACGAATTCCAGCTCTATTTCCAACCCCAGATCGACAGCCAAACCGGAGCCATAGTCGGGGCAGAAGCCCTGATACGCTGGCTGGATCCTGAGCATGGTTTAATCCCACCAGGACGCTTCATCCCCCTGGCGGAAGAGACAGGGCAGATCCAGGCCATAGGTGATTGGGTTCTGCGCCAAAGTTGCCGCCATCTCCTGCACTGGAAGAGCCTGGGCCTACCTGAGATACCGATTGCCATCAACCTGTCGGCCCGCCAGTTCAGGCAACCCAACTTCGTCGAGAGCCTGGGTGCGACCCTGCGCGAATATAACCTCCCCCCCCACCTGCTCGAGCTGGAGCTGACCGAGAGCATGTTGATGAAAGACATCCAGCTCACGACGGCCAAGCTCAAACAACTCAAGCATATGGGCTTTCGCATCTCCATCGATGATTTCGGCACCGGCTTCTCGAGCCTCAACTACTTGCGTCACTTCCCGCTGGACGAACTGAAGATCGATCAATCCTTTGTCAGCGAACTGCTCGAAAATGATGCGGCTCTGGCCATCATAGAATCCATCATAGCCCTGGCGGGTGCCTTGGGATTACGCACCGTAGCCGAAGGGGTGGAAACCCTAGAGCAGAAGGCACTGCTACAGGATCATGGCTGTAATACCCTGCAGGGCTACCTCATAGCCCGCCCTCTACCAGAAGCCGACTTCATTGCCTGGGTAACGGACTATCAGACTCAACCCGCTTAAGACGCCCCGCAACCCGCGAGGAGCTCTTCCGCTACGAGCGTTAATCCGTCCCCTACACTCTGTTTT
>JBOFBS010000295.1:0-5812 GCA_051645725.1 Aeromonadaceae bacterium
CTGTAACCAAGGCAACAAAATTCAAGACGGACTTGCTTGCCCCACCCAACAGAGTAAAGACCAAGCTCTGTCCTGAGTCACCATCTGCAGTATAAACCGCAGCTTGAGCATTACCACCCAGCAGAGCAGCTGCAACCACAGCAGACGCCATCCATTTATTCACTTTCTTCATTACAGTTATCTCCATGTCTATTTGCTATCAGGCAACAGCTACAAATACCCTTAAGCCACCATGAGCAGGCATATAATATTTGCCTGCTCCATCCATTCTGGGTGCGAATACTCTTACTCATCCTGAGCAAATATCCACACAAAATAGTTTTATATTTTATTCTTATTATTAAGCAGCCAGAGCGCGAACCATGAATTCGCGCTTGCCGTTTCTAGCACGTGACAGCAACAGCCCCAGCAGACCAACCCCCATGAGAGCATAGGTTTCAGGCTCGGGAACCGGCTTCACATTACCATTCACTGTGACGTTATTAGAGGTAATGACGTTACCGCTGACGGTGACATCATTCATGTTGACGCCGCTGATACGAATACCGTTGAGGGCGTAACTATCGTCTGAAGTGATTTGCAGACGCAGCAGATTAGCTGTGTTCTTGCCACTCTGGGTGAAAGCACCAGAGCTGGTCAAATCATTGGAGAATACTTTAGAGCCATCCGGATCGGAGAAGAGAGTGTAAGTCAGGCGGCCAGGAGTACTGCTCATAGTGGCATCAAAACCTATCACCAGGTCTGCCAGGTTGGCATTGGCAATCTGGATAGTCACTGCGCTCTTGGCGTTAACGGCGAATTGCTTACCTTGGCTCTCGGCCAGAGTGTATGTTTGGGCGCTTGCCACACCAGCAAACAAGATGCTCAGCATTGCGATGGCCGACAACCAGCTACTCCATCCTTTGTTCATCTTCTACTCCCTGTTGGCACCTGGCCACACAATCCTTTGTACCGAGGCTGCTTATCAGACTTATCCAAGTCTTCATCATCTTGCATAACCAACCGATTTACGACGAAATCTATTGGCTTTACTAAACCATTTCTTGTCTAAAGGAGCGGCTTTCGCTCAGTCTTTAGAACCACTCGGCCTACGACCTCATTCATGGTCAGTGCCAATTTTACTGACTTCTGTCAAATTTTCCTAAACTTTTTGCTCATGAACTTCGGTTTTTCGACTGATTACTCTTCTGGAATACAAAACGCCTTAATAATCAGTTTGTTGAGACATGCGCAACTAGAAGCTGTTGATGTGTGGGACCCCATCGAGTGATCACATTACACCTCATTTGTGACAGTTCAATTTATGATTAATTACTTATTGCTCAACATGAACAGCCATGGCGCACCAAAAGTGCACATCGGCACTACTATGATCCACCCTGATCTATGTGAATGATCTGCGTAAAGGACACCCACATAAAGGATACCCACCTCAATGCTGCAATCCCCTCCGCTCAGAAAAAGAGCGCTCAGAAAACAGAAAGGACCGAAAAGGACACCCACCTAGACGCGGCAATAAAAAAGAGCCTTTCGGCTCTTTTTATGGTTAGTCAGATTATCGATGAGACTACTCTTCCACTACTCGGGTGGGCCAGCCCATCAAGGTTTGGCGTTTAGCCTCTTCCTGTAACTCCGATGCGCGCAGGTAGTGAACCTGTTGCCAGCCCTGCGGCAACCAGATGGTGAGGGCATCCTCTTCTGCCTCGAAGCGGAATTCGGGTACTGTACCTTCGGTCCGGCGCATACAGAGGATGATAGCCAGGCGCAAAAGACGAGCGAGATGACATGCCTGGTTCATGGAGACCGCATTTTGCCGCTCCAGGGCATCCAGTTTGAAATCATCACGCTGATTCAATAGCAGAGCCGAGAGCAGTTGCTTTTGGGCCGGAGTAAACCCTGGCATATCTATGTTGTCTATGATGTAAGCCGCGTGCTGAGGAGCCTTCTTGTACTCGATACACAAGCCCAGCTCATAGAGCATGGCAGCCCAACGCAACATGGGGCGGCCATACTGCTCGCTCAGATGCCAGGCCGACTTGAGCTGGGCAAATGCCGTCAAGACCACATTACGCACCCGCTCGGCCTGTTCACGATCGAGCTGATAGCGAGTGATCAGGCTTTCTGCTGTCCGCTCGCGGGCATCACAGTCACGTTTGCGCCCAACCATGCCATACACCAGGCCTTCGCGCAGGGCGCCTCCAGCCAGGGTCATATTCTCTATTTTGAGGGTTTCAAAGATGGCAATAAGAATGGCCAGCCCGGTGGGAAAGACGGTCAACCGTTCGGGCGCTAACCCCTGCAGAGCCAGCTGATCGGTTCGACCACACAGCTCGGCTTGAGCTCTTAACTCTAGCAGCTTTGAGAGCGTCACCCGCTCGCTACGCCCCTGGGCAATCATGATCTCTTGCAGGGCCTGTACCGTACCCGATGCGCCAACGCAGGTGACCCACCCCATATCGACATAGCTTTGCTGCACCTCGGCCAGAACCGCTTTGGCTCCGGCAATGGCGGCATCAAAGTTGTGGGCGTTGAGCAAGCCATCACTGAAGTAGCGCTTGAGCCAGGTAACACATCCCATATGCAGGCTGTTGAGCAGCTTGGCATCGTTCTGCTCACCAATCACCAGCTCTGTACTGGCGCCGCCTATGTCAATGACCAGACGTTTACCTTCGCCACTTGAGGTCCAGGAGACCCCCTGGTAGATGGTGCGCGCCTCATCCTCACCGCTGATCACCTCTATATGATGACCCAGAATGCGTTCAGCTTCGCTGAGGAAGTCGCCCACATTCTCTGCCAGACGCAAGGTGGCTGTCCCAACGATGCGAGTGTTCTCCTTGGGCACGTCCTGCAACTGTTCAGCGAAGAGGCGCAGACAATCCCACCCCCGCTCCATCGCCTCATGGCTCAGGCAGTTGTGGGAGTCCAGCCCGGCAGCTAGCCGAACCTTGCGTTTTACTTTGGCGACGGTACGGATGGCACCGGCCACCTCCCGTACCACCAACATATGAAAACTGTTGGAGCCTAAATCTATGGCTGCATAGAGAGGTGACTGGTTCACTGTGACATCCTGTCAGGGTTTTCGGGGCCCACGACGACGACCAGCACTCGGCTGTCTGTCCCGCATGTTGCGATTCACACCCGCACGATGGCGATGGATCCGCTTTGGCGCTGTGACATCCTGCAGCAGGGCCTGGCGATCATATTTGCTCATCGGGATCGGATGACGAATGTACTCTTCGATGGCTGGCAGGTTGAAGGCATAATCTTCACAGGCAAAGCTGATGGAGTGCCCACTCTTACCGGCTCGACCCGTCCGACCGATGCGATGCACATAGTCTTCGCAGTCATCCGGCAGGTCATAGTTAAAGACATGGGTCACGTCAGGGATATGCAGACCCCGGGCGGCCACATCGGTCGCCACCAGAATGTCGAGCGTCCCCTTGGTGAAGTCATCGAGTATCTTGAGCCGTTTCTTCTGCGGGACATCTCCCGTCAGCAGGCCAACCCGGTGACCATCATGCTCCAACCAGCCATGCACCTCTTCGCAAGCATGCTTGGTATTGGCAAAGACGATGGCTTTGTCCGGCCACTCCTCTTCGATCAGCGTCAGGAGCAGCAGCATCTTGTCTTCGTTGGAGGGGTAAAAGAGCTCCTCCTGAATGCGTTGCCCAGTCATCTGCTCCGGCTCGACCTGCACATGCTGCGGCTGGTTCATATGCTCATAGGCCAACTCCTGTACGCGCAACGACAGGGTGGCAGAGAAGAGCATATTGAGGCGTTGAGCCGGCGGCGGCATGCGACGGAACAGCATGCGGATATCCTTGATGAAGCCGAGATCGAACATGCGATCCGCTTCATCCAGCACCACGGCCTGAATTCGCGACAGATCGATAATGCCCTGCTTCATATAGTCGATGATACGACCTGTGGTGCCGATCAATACGTCGACGCCCTTCTCCAGAACAGCGAGCTGCTTGTCGTAGCCATCGCCACCATAGGCCAGACCGAGCTTGAAGCCTGTGCTCTTGGCCATGGATTCGGCATCGTTATAGATCTGCACCGCGAGCTCGCGGGTAGGCGCCATGATCAGCACACGCGGCTGATTGAGTTGGCGCCCTTCGGCAGCTGGGTGAGTCAGAAGGTGGTTAAAGATGCCGGCCAGGAAAGCGATAGTCTTGCCTGTCCCGGTCTGCGCTTGACCGGCAATATCTTTACCGGCCAATAGAATGGGAAGGGAGAGCGCCTGGATCGGCGTACAGTAATGAAATCCTTTGGCTTCCAGACCAGCCAGAACCTGCGGCTCTAGCCCCATCTGGGCGAATTTCTCTTCGGTTAAGTGTGTTTTGCTCATGGCGGACAGGTTATCAGGTTAGACTTGCAATAATAAACAGGATCATTTCAAATAGGGCAACTATTTGCCTTTTATTTACATCTATTGGCTATATTTGCCAACAGATGTTCAACAACAGACTGGAGTGGTAGATGAGTGACAAGATTGTTCAACTGACCGATGCCAGCTTCGAAGCAGACGTGATCAAGGCCCAAGGCCCGGTACTGGTCGACTTCTGGGCTGAATGGTGTGGCCCATGCAAAATGATTGCCCCTATTCTGAATGACGTGGCCGATGAGTATGCTGGCAAGCTGACCGTAGCCAAGCTGAACATTGACCAGAATGCTGAAACTGCCCCTAAGTACGGCATTCGTGGCATTCCGACTCTGCTGCTGTTCAAGAACGGTAGCGTGGCCGCTACCAAGGTCGGCGCACTCTCCAAGTCTCAGCTCAAAGACTTCCTGGACGCCAATCTCTAATCACACGACAGGGGCGCTTCACGGCGCCCCTGCTTTTTATAGCAACCGGAATAGACGCATCGTTTATTTGGTGCTAACTTATACAGCGACCTTAGTTAAAACCCATTCGCGCTGACCTGCGCTCTCTCCTATCGAAAGCAGCCTCAATCCAGCGACCGTCTAACCGCTTCATTTCCTTTGAAACACATTCATCACCATGAATCTGACTGAACTTAAAAACACCCCCGTCTCCGAGCTGGTACAGCTTGGTGAATCCATGGGCCTGGAAAACCTGGCTCGTCTGCACAAAAAAGACATCATCTTTGCCATCCTCAAGGCACATGCCAAGAGTGGTGAAGATATTTTCGGTGATGGTGTGCTGGAGATACTGCAGGATGGTTTCGGCTTTCTGCGCAGCGCCGACAGCTCCTATCTGGCCGGCCCGGATGACATCTATGTCTCCCCCAGCCAGGTGCGCCGCTTCAACCTGCGCACAGGTGACACCATCTCCGGCAAGATACGTCCGCCGAAGGAAGGCGAGCGTTACTTTGCCCTGCTGAAGGTCGACACCGTCAACTACGATCGTCCGGAAAATGCCCGGAACAAGATCCTGTTTGAAAACCTGACCCCATTGCACCCGACCAAGCGTCTGCGTCTGGAACGGGGCAACGGTTCGACCGAAGATATTACGGCCCGTGTGCTGGATCTGGCCTCGCCCATAGGTAAGGGTCAACGGGGCCTGATCGTCGCACCGCCCAAGGCCGGTAAGACTATCCTGCTGCAGAACATTGCTCAGAGCATCACCAGCAACCACCCCGAGTGCGAACTGATTGTGCTGCTCATCGACGAACGTCCTGAAGAAGTGACCGAAATGCAACGCATGGTCAAGGGCGAGGTCGTGGCCTCTACCTTCGACGAACCGGCAACCCGTCACGTCCAGGTGGCCGAAATGGTCATCGAAAAGGCCAAGCGTCTGGTCGAGCACAAGAAAGATGTGGTGATCCTGCTGGACTCCATCACTCGT
>JBOFBS010000296.1:0-9580 GCA_051645725.1 Aeromonadaceae bacterium
TCTGGGCGACAGAGTAACTCCCCTCAGCCGGGGTCGGAACTACGGTAGGGGTTGCAGCCAGCGCCTGTCCTGCGGCACCAACCAAGCCCATGGTTAAAAGCCATTTATTCATCGCATATCCTTATCATTGCACGGGGAAAAACAGCCATCCGCAATCCAGACCTGCCAACGCCGTATCCCATCACGACCCATAGAGAAGCCACTATTGGCTCTCACCTCTTCTCAACACCCTTCGCTTAACAACCATATTCCAGCCGCCAAATCGCAACATCACGAACTGTTCTGGAATACAAACGGGGTCATCAGCAATAGCATTAAGACAAAAGAATGATCTCCTCTCAGACTGAATAATCACTATCAGCAGAGAGAAAACTCAAAATCAGCGTATGGAGTTATGGCTACTGTTTTATTTGTCAGCTTCACATTTTTAAGTGATTTTTTAGCGAAATAGCTACTTTTTTCACCAATGCACAAAGTCTGAAAACGTTACAGAATGAGATAAGAATGAGTTGATAAAAAATTAGAGCCAGCACATCCCAGCCTACTCTAAATTCAATCAGATCGAGGCGCGTCATTTGGAAAAAAATAAATAAATCATATGGATGCGATATAATTCAACTTGAAATAACCACGCCCTCTCCCCCTGTTAGCCATCATGAGTGGCCAGAGGTTCATGGAGGTGCTGACCGCAGGCGTCGGAGAGGAGTCTTCGCGACTGCAAGTTACCGCAGTGAATGCAGCCAACCCAATGTTGAAGGGATGGATGACTCGGCTGAGCATTCAACATCCTCATGCTCCAGGCTCAACATCCCCCTGTATCCAATCGCATGCAGTCCTGACAAAAAGGCCCGCCAGAAGTCGGCGTCATGTCCCCGACCAGGCAAGCAGTAGCGCCAGCTGCGCTCCCCCAACCGCTCGTCACGCGGATCCAGCCAACCCCACATAGCCTGCTGCCGGGCATCGGCTTGCCAATCCTTCAGGTGTACATGAAACAGCGCCGGCCCAAGTAATTCGATGGCACGCAGCGGATCCATCCCCTGCCACCACAGATGGCTGGGGTCCAGATTCGCCCCCAACGCCGGACCACAGGCTTGACGCAATGCCAGCAAGGTTCCGGGGGAGTGAACCAGAAAGCCTCCGTGCAGTTCGAGCGCAATACGCACACCCTGGCGTTCAGCAAACATCGTCATCTGTTGCCAGTAGGGAATGAGCTGCTGCTTCCATACCCTGTGCCAGTAGTCACTCTGCTCATAGGGCCAGGAGAGCACAGGCCAGTTAAGCTGACAGCCCCCACTCGCCTCGCGACTGCCAGCCACACCGGAGAAGGTCACTACTGTCTCGATCTGCAGTTCGGCTGCCAGCAAGATGGCGCGCCGCAGCGCCGCATCATGGGCTCGCGCCACATCGGGATTGGGATGGATAGGATTACCATGGCAAGAGAGCACCCGGGGTGTGATCCCTGCCGACCTAAATTGCTGTCGCCAACGCGCCAAGGCACTCGGTCGAGCCAACAAGGTGCGGCTAGGACAGTGATGGGAGCCGGGATAGCCGCCGCAGCCCAACTCCAACTCACGCAGATCATGACGTTGGGCAAACGCCAGCAGCCAAGCCAGAGGCCGAGCGGCAAAGGCCGCGGCAAAGAAACCCCAGTGCCAGGAAGCGGCTTCTGAGTTATTCGCAGACAACGCCAGCCTCCATCAAGCTACGCCACGGGAAACCCCGAGGAAATGCGTCAATTGCTCTGGCGACATGGGCTTGGCAAAAAAGTATCCCTGTACCGCCTCTACCCCCAACGACTCAACGTAGGCCAACTCCTCGGCACACTCCACCCCTTCGGCGACCAAAGAGAGATTCAGCGAGCGAGCCAGTTGCACTATGGCCTTGACTATCTGCTGATTTCCCTCCTGCTGATGGATGTTGGTAATGAAGCTGCGATCTATCTTCAAGGTATCAAGCGGAAAACGACTCAAGTAGCCCAAGTTGGAGTAACCGGTGCCAAAATCGTCAATAGATATCTTTACCCCCAGATCACGCAGCTCCTCAAAATAGTGGCGCACAGGGATGGCCCCCTCCATGATGAGGCTCTCGGTTAGCTCCAGCTCGAGGCGAGCACCTGGATAGCCCAGGCGCGCCATCTTGCTGATGAGGTGACTCACGAAGTCATGCTGATGAACTTGAATGGCGGAGAGATTCACGGCCACAGGCAACATGCGAAAACCCTCCCGCTGCCAGCGCTGATTCTGGAGCATGGCTTGTTCCAGCACCCAGTCCCCAATATCCAAGATAAGACGAGACTGCTCCGCCACGGGAATAAAGCTGACCGGAGAGACTGAACCTAATTCCGAGTTATTCCAGCGTAGCAATGCCTCCATCCCCACTACCTCATGGGTATCACAGGCCATCTTGGGTTGATACTCGAGGCTAAACTCGTCACGCTTGAGTGCATCTTTAAGCCTCTGCTCAATCGACATGCGCCTGAGGGTTTCCTGCCCCATGCGCGCATTGAATTCAATCAGCTGACTCTTGCCGTGGCTCTTGGCATGATACATGGCCATATCGGCATTACGGATCAATGTATCAAACTCATCGCCATCTTCTGGATAGGTGCTCATGCCGATGCTGCACCCTATGTTGTACTCCACATCAAACAGCGTCAGCGGCTGCTCAAAGAGACGACGCAATTGCTGACCGGCCCGAATGGCTGACAAGCGATTGGCCTGCTGCCCGAGCACCACCACGAACTCATCGCCCCCTACTCGCCCCAACGCATCGAAAGGACCGACGAAGCTCTGCAGCCGCTCAGCCACCAGCTTAAGCAAGCCATCCCCTATGTTGTGACCCAGGGTGTCATTGATGTTTTTGAAGTTATCCAGATCGATAAAGAACAGCGCCACACCCTGGCGCAGCGCCTTGGCTCGTTGCAATATGTCCGCAAAGCTTGTCTCAAAGGCAGGGCGATTGGGCAGATTGGTCAAATAGTCGTGATGCGCCAGGTGACGCATTATCCCCTCGGCACGCTTACGTTCCGTGATATCGCGAGCCATGCCCACACTACCGACCACCTTACCGCGCCCATCAAACACAGGCACCTTGATAGTCTCAGCCCAGGCATCGTTACCGTTAGCGCTGGTGATGATCTCCTCCCGACGCAGCATGGCCTGGCTCGACATCACCTGTTTGTCATCGGCAATATAACCTTGCGCCTGCTCCTCGGTGGAGAGGTCATAATCGGTCAGACCGATAAGCGAAGCGGGATCTTGATGAAATACCTTACCAAACTGGGCATTGACGAAGAGGAAGCGTGATTGGGTATCCTTCACCCAAGTCAGATCAGGAATACTATCTAGCAGGGCTCGCATATGGCGCCCACTCTGCTCCAGGTGCGACATTTTCCGCCAACACCAGAGCAGCAGCAGCAGAGCCGCGACCAGCAACCCCAGCGTGATCAACCAGAGCTCATCAGTCTCTAATCCCAACGCAGAAAACATACTCAATATCCTGTTAATGTCAGACTCACACCAGGGCGACTCCCTTGGGCAAAGCAGCTCCTGCAGATGCGACAACCATGAGAGCTAGCTAAATCAGCTATCGCAATAGATAACAGGCCAGTAATGGTGACATCATGCCAGCATCATTGACAGGCAATCAGCGTGTCAACTCACGCCAACGCATGACTAGCCATAACGCAAGCTCGATTTTTTGAGCCCAATCACTCCACAGGAGAAATATCACCGAGTACTTCACCTTACCGCGATAATGTCGATGCATCTGTGACACGGCTCTGCGCCCTCCCCTGCCATCTGCTGTTACATAGACCAACATGTTATCGCAACTGGGAATCAACCATGCTCTTCCGTGTCTCTATGCTCTGCCTATTGCTCGCAGGCTTGACCGCCTGCTCCAGCCAAGAGGCAGAGTCCCCACATGCCGCACGACATCAACCAGACGCCAGCTCGAGTAGCCTGGATATGAGTCCTGTCCAACCCGCTCCCCGTCCTGCTGGCCTGCCCGCAGATTGGGCTAAAGGGGCTGTCTTTATGGAGATCTATGTTCGTGGTTATCAGGATTCTAACGGTGATGGCATTGGTGACTTTAATGGACTGACCAGCCGGCTCGACTATCTGGCGAAATTGGGCATACAAGGCATTTGGTTGATGCCCATCAACGCCAGTCAGGATCATGATCACGGCTATGCTGTGACCGACTACCGCAAACTCGAGCCAGATTATGGTAACGAAGCTGATTTCAAAGCCTTTCTGGATGCGGCTCATGCTCGAGGAATTGGCGTCATCATGGACTACGTGATCAACCATAGCGCCTACCAGAATCCGCTTTTCCTCGACTCAAAAAACAAGCTTAACGGCAAACGAGAGTGGTATATCTGGCGTGATCATGACCCAGGTTGGGTCAACTGGGATCAGAGCTCAACCTGGCACCGGATCCGCCCCAGCCGTGACTTCTATTATGGTGTGTTTTGGGAACAGATGCCTGATTTCAACCTGAAAAACCCTGAGGTTCTGGCCTATCACCATGACAATTTGCGTTACTGGCTCAATATGGGGGTTGATGGATTCCGCTTCGATGCAGTGGGGCAACTCATTGAAAATGGAAAGAATGCTTACGAATCCCAACCAGAAAACAAAGCCATACTTCATGAACTGCAACAGCTGGTCACCCAGAGCTATTCCGACCGCTTCATGATTTGTGAAGAACCCAGCGATCCGATCACCGCCGCCAGTAAAGAGGCCTGTGGTTCCGCCTTTGCCTTCGGCTTTAACGAAGCCCTGCGCGACTCGGTGAAAGGTGGTGCTGTCACGCCTGAACTACAGCAACAGTTGACGACCTACCCACTCGACCAGATGGGGCTGGTATTGGGCACTCACGACTCCTATGTCGGTGAGCGGTTGATCGAGGATTTCAAAGGCGACCTCTCCCGCTACAAGCTAGCTGCGGCCACCCAACTCACGCTGCCAGGGCAACCTTTTATCTACTACGGTGAAGAGATTGGCATGGGACACAGTGAGGGGAATCTTGGCGACTGGGGGTTGCGAGCCCCCATGAGCTGGGATAGCCAAGGCGGCTTCAGCTCGGCCCCCCCCTTCCGCGCTCCGGCCAGCAACCAGGCTCAATACAATGCGGCCTCCCAGCAAGCTAGCCCCGACTCACTTTGGCACTTCTACCAGCACTGGATTGCCCTGCGCAAAGCACATCCGGCACTACGCCAAGGTGATTTGCAGCTGTTAAGCAGTGACAAGGTACTCGCCTTTACCCGCAGCACCCAGAATGAGCGCCTGCTAGTTGTTATCAATTACAGCCCGGAGCCACAGGAGATAGCGTTACCTCTCAAGGGTAAGCCCCATGCCCAGGCCATCGAGGGCCAGGGGAAGCCGCTAACCTGCAGCACCAAGACCCATTGCAAACTCGCCATTCAAGGTTCCGCCATCCAGCTCTACCGTTTACCCTGAGCCATCTCCCCTTCTCTTGCCCCTTCCGGGCAAGGGAAGGGGCCTCCAGCGCCCGAACGCGCCAGCAAACCACGCAAACGCGCTCTGGACTTCAATCAGCCAAGCCCCCTCATCTCGATAAACCAGCGCCGGTCACCTCTTGCACCTCAAAGCATAAATTCAGATAGTAGAAGCCTGTTCACGGGCGTCGAATGTCACGACCAGTAAGGCAGTAAGGAGAATTGCCACATGTCATTAAAAAGCTTGCTGTTTGCAGTCGTGCTGGCCAGCTTTCTGCCGGGATGCCAACCCCAGGCCGGGAGCGCCGACCAAAGCGAGGCCTGGTATCTGGAACACAGGGATGAGCGCAAGCAGCAGTTGCGCAGATGCGGTGATAACCCATCGCTGCAAAGTGGTAGCAGCTGTCTGAACGCTATGGCCGCTGAACGCAAGAGTATGCGCAGCGGCCAGCAGGAGCTCAGGCACTAAAGGCGGGGGGGCAGCATGAGAGTCATGGAGGCCCTTGCACCGCCGACCGGCTCTGGGTGTCTATAAGCCCCGAAGTTGCAAGCGACGCAAAAACTCCAGCATCACCCGCTCATAGATGAGCTCACCCATGAAGTGATCCTCTATGCCCCTATCGATATTCGGGTTGTCATTGATCTCTATGACGTAGGCCTTGTTGCCGCGCTGCTTGATATCGACCCCATAGAGACCATCACCGATCAGATTCGCCGCACGCAAAGCCGTTTCGCGCACACAACGCGGCACTGACATCACATCCAGCGTCTCCCAGCCCCCGGCGTTGAAACTCCCCCCCTCTTTGTGTTGGTAGATCTGCCAATGCCCCTGACTCATATAGTACTTGCAGGCAAACAGAGGCTGGCGGTTGAGGACGCCGATACGCCAGTCAAAATCGGTATACATATACTCCTGAGCCAAGATAAGAGAGGAGGAGGCCATCAGCTCCAGCGCCTTGTGCTCCAGCTCTTCGGCTGTGCAAACCTTATGCACCCCACGCGAGAAGGAGCCATCTGGCAGCTTAAGAATGCAGGGCAAGCCTAAGGCATGAATGCACTTATCCACCCAATTGCGCTCTCCGGCCCTGAGCACCCGAGTCTTGGGAGTCGGAACCTTATGCTTCTCCAGCAGCTCAGCCAAATAGACCTTGTTGGTGCAATACATGATAGAGGCGGGATCGTCTATCACAACCAGCCCCAGCTTCTCTGCGCGCCGGGCGAACTGATAGGTGAAGTCATCAATGTTAGTGGTCGCCCGGATGAAGAGCGCGTCATACTCCCCAAGTCGCCCCAACTGTTCACGATCGATAAGCTCGACATTGATCCCCAGCCGTTTCCCCGCCCGAATGAAGCGTTTGATGGCCATCAAATTGGAAGGCGGCATGCGCTCTTCCCGATCGATCAACATAGCCAGATCATAACGATAGCGTTTGCTTTGGGTCGGCTGACGCCAAATCTTGCGCGAGAAGCGTTCCAACGCCGTAGCAAAGCTATCCTGCTGGCCGTTTTCCAACTTGTGAAAAGGGTAAGGAGCAATCGAGAGCAGATGCCAACCATGTTTGTTGTGACGAAAAGTCACCTCCATGACGGGCAGCGGGTATTGATCAAACAACTGACGAGCCAGCCGTTGTAACGGCAGGCTATCACTCTGGCCAAAATAAAAGAGCAGGGTGACTTGCCCCTGCTCTTCTCCTGCGAAGGCCTGATCCAGCGCCTCGCTCATACCATGTAACACCATCAACTGCTGCTCTCGATTAGAGACTTCATTGATGGTACGCAGGGTAGGCAGTATGCGGTGGCCACGAGCCTCGGCCAGCAGGGTGCAGTAATACCCTATGCTCTGGTAATCGTAGTTGCGACAAAGGTTGATGACTTGGGTGTTGCGGGCGGCCTGGTCGCTGCGATGGTCGAGATAATCGCCAACGCTAACGACGCTTTCCGAGGGGAAGTAGGCAGCCCAATCAGATTTTTTTTCCGTGACTATCAAAAACTTGGCCATACAGACTCCAAGTTGAACAGCAACGGTATCCGGCACGGCACGGTTGGGAGGTCGGATACGACCCGGCTGCAGAGTCAGCCAGGGGTACTGGTGTTCGAAATTGAACTAAGACTCTCAGCCCAGCAGAATGCTATGCCTGTCACACTTTACCCGTCAAGCCATTAAGCCTATGATCTAGCCTCATCCGGGCTCCTTTTTTCATCGCCTACCCCCTGTCATCCTGACTCGTCTGGGCAGACACCCTCGGCAACTATGGTTGCCTCGTTGGAGCCTGTTTTTGCTTGTCAGGAGAAGCCCTATGATCCGCCACGCCCACCTCAATGATCTGGATGCCCTATTGGCTCTGGAGCAGGCCAGCTTTCCCGGAGACCGGCTCTCCGCACGTCAATTCCGGCGCTTTATCAAAAGCGAAAATAGCAGCACCCTGATCCTGGAGCGCGACGGTCAGCTTGTGGGCTACGCTCTGGTGCTGTTTCATCACAGGACTCACCTGGCGCGCCTCTACTCATTGGCCATAGCCGAGACCAGCCGAGGAGCGGGGCTGGGCAAGGCTCTGCTGCTGGCAAGCGAGAGCGAGGCTCTGGCCCGGGGCTACCTCACCCTACGTCTGGAAGTACGCCAGGACAACATTGGTGCCAAACAACTCTACATCAAGCAGGGGTACCGCCCCATCCGCATCCTGGCCCACTACTACGATGATGCGGCCGATGGCATACGCCTGGAAAAACGGCTGCAACCGGGTCACCCCACCACTCTGCTGCCCATCCCCTATTATGCCCAGACCCTCCCCTTCACCTGTGGCCCAGCCTGCCTGCTCATGGCACTGGGTGCGCTGCAACCAGACTTCAGCCTCAAACGCCGCGATGAGGTGCAGATCTGGCGCGAGGCGACCACCGTCTTCATGACCACTGGGCATGGTGGTTGTTCGGCTTTGGGGCTGGCGCTAGCGGCGCATCGACGCGGCCTGCAACCACGTCTCTGGGTCAGCCAGACCCAAACCCCCTTTCTGCGTGGGGTACGCAGTGAGAGTAAGCGCCAGGTGATGGAGCTGGTGCAGGCTGACTTTGTCAATCAAGCTGCCGCCTGCGGCATTGAACCCGCTATCCGCCGCCCGCTACTCGAGGAGCTGGAAACTGAGTTGGCGTCAGGCCATCCCGTCCTGGTTCTCATCAGCACCTGGCGCCTGACCGGTGATAAGGCCCCCCATTGGGTCGTCCTGGTGGGGATGGATGAGCAGTTTGTCTTCTTCCACGACCCGGACGTAGACAGCAGCCGCGAGCGACTGGCGTCGGCCATGCAGGTACCGGTACGTCGGGACGATTTCTACGCCATGATGCAGTATGGCAAGGAGAGATTCAGTGCCGCGCTGGCCCTGATGATGAGGTGATCGAGCTCACAATCGGCGCCATGTGAGTTCGATGCTGCTGACTAAAGTAATAATAGAAAGGTATTTTTTTGTAAAGCTGGCTTTACTCATTCTTACGCATTAGATTTGTGCACACAATATAGGCTGAAATCAGCCATAAGAACTGTAGCTTGCGCAAAAAGGTAAGAAGGAAGTGCCAATGGAGTACATAGTAAGTCGATTTAATACCAAGCGACTATTGAGCCAAGCCCTCTGTGGTTTGTTGCTGACAACCGCAGCCAGTGCAGCCCATGCGGCATCAAGCAGCACAGGTCTCAGCAGTCTCGATATTCTGCAACAGTTTAATCTGGTGGTGCTGGGAAACAGTACCTCTAGCTCCAACGTAGAGGGTCGTACCTATATTGGCGGCGCCTTGAACGGTGGAAATTACGCGACCAAACTGCCATCGAGTTCATCCAATTTTGCTGGCCTGACGGTGCAAGGCTCCGCTTCTAATATCCATGTCCAAAACCAGGGTGCCGTCATTGCGGGCTCGTTGAGCAACAGCATCATCAACAATGGCAGCACAGCCGTACTCGGCAGCAGCAGCTACAGCAACTTCAACGGTAACAAAGATAATGTCACCTATGTGGCGGGCACCTTGACAGGTGGCCACATCAATAACACCAAGCTCACCTCGCTTAACCAGAACAGCGTGTTGCAAAATGAGGTCACTACGGCCCAAAACACCTCGACCACGGCGATGAAATCC
>JBOFBS010000297.1:0-6699 GCA_051645725.1 Aeromonadaceae bacterium
CCTGACATTGCGTGAAGCCGCTGCGCTTGGGATGGTTAACTTGCGGCGCAATGGGTCTGGCCAGATTTTTCCTGAGCTTCCTCCTGATAAGCCGACCGACCCTGAATGGTCTGGGGTGCAGCAACCCGGAGTACCAACCGGGGTAACAGCTGATGGAGCATTTCACACCATCACGCTGACGTGGGATGCGCCAGCCTACAAAGGGCATTCCTACGCCGAGATACTGCGGTCTGAAGTGGATAACCCTGCCAGTGCAGTTGCCATTGGCACGACGTTGGCGAACGTCTACTCAGACGCTGTAGGAAAGGGGTTTGCAGCCTTCTACTGGGTCCGCTTCGTCAACAAGAATGGCATGGTGGGCCCACTCCATAGCACTTCAGGCCTGTGTGCCGTTACCAGCACCCGCGTTGAAGAACTCATAGCCTCTGCGACCCATTTCGCCATTTACAACCCGGCAAAGCCCACCGAAAAAGAGATCATCTTCGGAGTGACCGATGGGGGCAAAGTTGCCATTCGAGAGGCTGTCATCAAGGCAGCAACCATCCAGATTATTCACTCAGAGAAGATCACCGCCGACTATATCAAGGCAGGGGTGAGTATCAGTGCGCCGCTGATCACCGGTGGCCAGATAGACATGGGTAACGCCTTCATGGCCGGCGGCGCCGCTGGATTTGGCAAAGGTGGACCATATGGTGGCTGGGGGTGGGGATGGCACACCATCATCTACAGTGATGGCAGTCTGTATACCAACCGGTTACGAGCAGAAGGCGGCTATGTGAAGAACATGGTCATCGGTAACTGCACGATTGAACAAGATTGCATAGTGAAAGGCACCGTCTATGCGGAACGAATCGTCGGGGATGTGTATGTGGCACGAGATTACGCCTGTGTAACACATGCCAAACAAGCCGGCCCTATTGATGTCTGTAGCATCAAAATAAATCAGGCCGTGGGGTTCCCACGCACGCTGACAATCCCTTGGCTTGCGGGTTTGGTTGGGTGCTCAACGACTGCGTCAGGTGGAGGCTCAGCACCAATATCGAGCTTCAATTCCACTACGATGCAGGTTTCGGTTTTGATGGACGGTGAAGTAGTCAAAACACTCACTGCGGTAGCAGCAGCCTACGCAACCTCTAACCCATCGCAGGGGCCAGTTACCAATGTCAATGAGGTCGGGGCCTACGTAGGCGATATCACCATTCCAGCTAATCGGGAGCCCGTGATCACAATCCGAATCCAAAGAGTTCGTGGCGACGGATGGGTTCGAAGTGACCCCTCTCAAAATGGGCGAGTGGTGTTATTCAAACAAGGCGGCTCTTTATCATGACTAATCTTGCTCGCATCGCGCGTGATGCTGGTAACCCAAACCTGATCCGCGATCTTCATAACGCCATCCAAACCAGGGTGGCGTTTTTGTTTGTGCGTGGCAGCGATGGTTTTGTGTTGAAGCCAGTCTCCGAGGACGGGATCACGGGGATCGTGGTGTGGGTCGGCTGGGGTATTCGGGGGGCAACCGAACGCCATTTGCCAGAAGTGAAGCGCCTTGCTCGGATGATCGGGGCTCGGTGGCTTCGCTTCCACTCAGTGAGAAAAGGGTGGCTGAAAGTGGCGCAGCGCCAGGGATGGCAACGGCGGCCCGACGATTCTGATGGGTTCTATGTGTTTCAAATTGACCTGTGAGGTGCAGAGATGGGCAAGAGCGGTTCGAATGAAATCAAGGAAACCGAGGCACAAAAGGCCGCTGCCGCGGTGGCTTTGGAGCAGTGGGAAATCTACAAGAACGATCTGCAGCAGTACGAAAACTTGTTCATGGATAAGGTAGAAGACCTAAACCGAGAGACTGAGTACGACAACATTGCCGGCACATCAGCATTGGGGACCGCCCAAGGGTTCGGGGAGGCTCGTGATGAGCTTTCTAATGTTTTAGCTGCTCAAGGGGCAGACCCAACGAGTGGCAAGTATCAGGCGCAGATGGATGAGCTGGAGACGGAGCAGGCCCTGAGCCAGACCGATACAAGTAACCGAGCGCAGTCCAGCCAGCAGGACCGGTATGTGGCGGGCCTCAAGGATGTGGTGAGCATAGGCGCAGGCCAAAAGGCTGAAGCGTTGGCGGGGATGGGGGATTTGGCGAACACCAGCCTTCGCAAGGCAGCCAATGATGCGCAGACCTCGTTTCAAAACAAGATGGCCACGGCCGGGCTTGTTGGAACCGTGGCCGGAGCAGGCACTGCGTATGGGCTCAAGGAGTTCAGGGCCGGTTCTGCACCTGCAAGTAAGAAGATCAGCCCGACCGCATCTGTGCTGCAAGGTAAAGGGTATTAGGGGGAGCTATGGGGTTTGCCGCAGATACATTCGCTCGCATCACTCGTGAGCAGTACCAGGATTGGAAGAGTCGTTTCTACCCCAAGCAGAAGCAGCTGATGGAGCTGGCAACCAACGGGCAACTGATGCGTGACCAGCTTGGGCGAGTGGATGTGAATAATGCCAATGCGCTGCGGTCAGCCCAGCAGGCTACGGCAAACCGCAACGCCCGCATGGGGGTGAGCGGCCATGCCAGCGACAACAGCCAGGGCTTGCGCATGGCATTGATGACGGCAGGTACTGAAAACGGCTTGCGGGAGCAGGAGCAAGCTCGCCAACTGGGGATCCTCACGGGGGCTGATGCCGGGCTACGTGAGGCCATGAAGACGGGTGGGGGGATGTAATGGGATATGGGTTGCTGGACCTTGGTGCTCAGACTCGCCAGCAAAGCATGGCAAGCCTGCGCGATGCGGCCAATAGAGAACAAGAGCTGGAGGCGACCAACAAGAGCCTCAAATCTGCGCGTAAAGGCCAGACGATGAGTGCAGTCGGAATGGGCGCAGGCATAGGCACGATGGTCATGCCTGGTATTGGCACTGTCATTGGGGCGGGCATTGGCTTTTTGGCTGACAGCCTGTTTTAAGGGGGGCGAAGGTGAAGGGCGTATCAGGATTGGCTGAAGGATTTCTGGCCGGCTTCAACACAATGGATCGCTACCAGCGTGGCCAGCAGGAAGAAGAGCGGTTAGATAAGGCGATGAGCCTGCGTAATGCCATGTGGCAGAATGAGCAGGAACGGCAAAAGGTGGCGGATACTCGCTATCAGGAGGAGCTGGGTTACAACCGTGGCCGCGACAAGGTTGCCGATGAGCGGGCAGATCGCCAGTTCGCGCTCACCGAGCGCCAGGTAAAATCTGCCGAGGCCCGCGCCAACGCATCAGAGCGCAGAGCCGCGGCCAGTGAGGCTCGCCAGCAGCAGGAGTATGAATGGCAGCGAGAGCTTCGTAACAAGCAGCTCTTTCAGCAGGAAAACATGCCGATCATCCAGTCGGGTTGGCAGGCAGTGGCCGAAGGCAGGGATCCGGGTGATCAATTTTGGCGTGTTGTCCGTGATCCGCGGGCCGGCTCGTTCAATCCTGAACGCTATCTGCAGCAGGATTATGCCGAGGCAGGGAAAATCTTTGTTACCCATGCGGGTAACCTGATGCGGCAAGCTCAGGAGGGAATGCTGGATCCCTCAACGCCGGAAGGCCATGCCGCGGTCAACGACCCCGCGTTCATTCAAGCTGCAGGTACCCTTTACCAGGATGAGATCAGCAAGGGGGTCGGGGACATTGACCCCGAGAGCGGTAAGACAATCAAGGCCAAGAAGCTCAGTAACATCATGGTGACCCCCGATGCTCGTGGTGTGGTGCTGGGTGTAGAAGTTACCTATGACGACGGCAGTACCGACATTCGACCGGTCACCAATAATCGCACTTCTGCACCGGATGACCAGCCCAAAGTTATCCCGCTAAACGACTTCTTGAAACCGGCATATCAACGGGCCGCATTGTCCAAGCACATGATCAGCAATGCAGACCAGCTACGAACCTCTCTTGGATTGACTGCAGGCCCTGACCAGGCTGGCTACAAGAAAGCGATAACCGATCTTGAAAAACAGCATGGCCAGAACCGGGCGCGGGTCTCTGCCAGTAATACCGACGATAAAGATGCTCAGCTCGATGCGCTTGATGCTCAACTTGAGCAGAGCAAAGGTGTGTTGGCTGAGACATATGGTGTTGCCACCCCGCCGCAAGACGCAAGGAATAACCACCCGCTCAAAGAATGGGCTGGGGAGGATCCTGAACGGTTACAGTTCATCAAGGAGGCTCACCATCACGGCAAGCTCAACGGTTTACTTGAGAGTCCGGCAAGGATGAACACGGCATTTGAGTTGTGGCGCCAGAATAGGGCCAAGCAGCAGGAGGCTGCTCAGGCTAATACGACAGCGACTCGTCTACGTGATGCCAGGCTGGAAGCCTATAAGGCTATGAGCCGTTAAATAGCGAAGAAATCAATCCTAATGAGCATAGGGCTGCAGGGGGTAACACCAGAAACCCAGTAACAGGAGAGTACTTTTAAAAAGAAAATTAGAGTACAAACGAGAGATGAACTTCATCGCCTTATCAATTTTTTTCATAAGCCCTCCCACTAGAGGCAGAATTGAACTGCAGAACAAATTATGATTGTAGATAAAAGTAACCATGTCGATGACACTGGCCCACAATATGATTCGCTCTCCTGCACTCCTATGCTCACTAAGGCACTGCAGAATACAAAAATAGTGATGAAATGTAAATAAGTAATTGATACGCTTGTACTTCGATATGAGTGGTTAACTATTGTTCTGAAAGCTCATTTTTTAGACTGAGCGCTACTGATAGTAGTATTTTAATGCGAGGAGTGTAAATTGACAGATATAGAGTTTTCTACATTGTTAATGGTTATATCTCAGCTCGGCTCTCGGTCACAATCGAATGAATGGATCCCTCTGATATCGACACTGGGTGGTGCTTTTATCGGTGCTGCAGTTTCCTACTATTCGACTTTAGGGCTTGAACGAAGGAGAGCGCGTCAGTTTTCTATAATAGTCAAAAAAGCATTATTATCTGAAATGGGTGCGTTGATTGATATTGTTCGGAGAAGAAGGTTTATTGAGCACCTACAGGAAATGATTGCTGAGAATTGTATCGGTGAGATTAGTTCATGCATTCCAGAACATTACTGCAGGGTATATCAAGAACATTGTAAGAATTTAGGTGTTCTTGATGGTGAGGATGCTATTAAAATAGTTAAGTTTTATCAGTATATCGATGCGGTTGTTCAAGATATAAAGGATGGTGGTACATTTTCACAAGCACCATCAATAGAAGGGTTTCAAGAAGCAATAAACTTATTAAATGATGCTATAAATGAATTTAATTCAATTGAGGTGAGTTAAAGTAACCCAATTTTTAGTACTTTGAGAATTAATTAATATTTAAAAGTTGCAATTAAAGTAGTGGTTCGTTAGCATCTCCCCATAATCGGCCAGTTTGTTTTTTGGTCGCCCGCATCTGAAAGCCCTGAGCAGTTCGCTGTTCGGGGCTTTTCTTTTTTACAAAACCCCGAGGACGACATGCATAAGCTTGGACTGCGTGAGGCTTTGCCACAGCCGCAAATATCCGATATCCGCACCGACCCCTTTTGGAACAACCTCGATAGCAACCTATCCGAAGCCGCCTCTTCAGCATCATCTGCCACCAGACCTGCCCGAAATCTCGATGTTGGGTTAGGTGATGTGGCTCGCGGTGTGGGGGCTGGGGCACTGGATCTGATTGGCGGCATTGGAGAGTTAGCACGCCAGGCAAGTGACTTCGGCGAGGAGAACGCCGGCAAGCAGGGTGGCGATTACCTAGAGCAAGCCCGGGCCAATATGGCCAGCAAGCTGAGCCCGGTACTGGATGTGATAGCCGGTGCAGGAGAGTTGGCGCAGTCAGGTGCTGAGTCCCTGACCGAGGGAATGAGCAGTGATGCAAAGGAGGCGTTAAACCGTAGGCTGGTCGATGAGACGCCTGAGGGGCGCTTGACCCTCGGCGATGGTGCTGGGGACATCGATGTATGGGCCATGAAGATGGCACAGGGCATTGGCTCTTTGGTACCGACCCTTCTGGCTGGCGGTGTGACCGGGGTAGCGGCTAAGGCCAGTATCGGGCGTGCTGTCACTACATCCATGCTCAAACGAGGGGCCACCCAGCAGGTTGCTGAGGCTGTCGCCGCTAAGACTGTATCCCGGTTGGCGACTGGGGCCGCGGTAACGACCGGGGCAACAGGCTCGGTTGGTAGTGCTGGGGTTAATACCCGGGAGACCGTGCTAAACATGAGCTTTGATGAGCTGGCGGCCAGTACCACATTCCGGGAGGCGTTTGCTCGGATTGACGAAGATCAGCAGACCCAGCTCCTCTCGGACGAGGACAAGCTGGCGCTGGCAAGGCAAGAGACTGCCAACGTTGCCAGCCGTGCCACCATGAGTGATGCAAAGACATGGGGTGCGGCGGCTGTAGGCTCCATGATGGGTGATGCCATGCTGTTCAAGATGCTGGCCGGAAAGATGGCGGCTGGTGGCGTGCTTAAAGGAGCGGCGAAGGGGGCTGCAGGCGAGGGGATCAGCGAAACCATTGAGGAGGGTGTGCAGCAGTATGCCGTGAACGAGGCTTTGAACGAGATTGCCGGGGCGAACATTGAGCCAATGCAAGGAGTGCTCTCCAGTGCTCTTGAGGGCGGTCTCATTGGCATGGGGGCTGGTGGAGTCGTTGGCTCTGTCGGTGGCGCCAGAGGTGGCAAGCCCATTTCAACCGATGCCCGATCGGCAGAGCCA
>JBOFBS010000298.1:0-10170 GCA_051645725.1 Aeromonadaceae bacterium
GCCAACAGGCTGGTTGATAATGCAACATCACTCATGATTCATCCCTTACCAGGTAGAAATACAGACCACAGCAGAAGCCACCCTGAATGACCCTACACTCTGTAGGCTAGCAGCCACCTCTTGGTACAACTGGGCTTTAATACACAGATTGCAATGGTGAGGGGTGTCAATCGTCACAGAGCGAGAGATTATTTGATGGGTAGGCTGGTGGGGATAAGTGCGATATTGGCGTATGCTGTTAGTATGGGTCTGTTATAGACCAGTTCAGCCCCATACTCCGGCTACTTCAGCATGGAGTGCCGTAACTGGGAGCGGGTTCAGGCATAATTGAACCCATTAGCCACTGAGCAGGCTCAGCCGATCAGTCGTGGCCATGTGATGACCGACCGACCTTTGCTCATAACTGGAGCAGCATGATGAGTAAGTCACACCACGCAACGCGCGAGACCAAGAAAAAACCAACCCGCTCATTTAAAGAAAAGCGCGCGGCAAAGCGTCATAGGGATGAACCCCAATCCGCTGTCGCAAATATACATTGAGCGCTTGACCCTAAAGAGAACAGGCCGCTGTAGCGGCCTTTACTATTTATTTTGTCCTGCTCACGTTTCATTACCGCTATCGAGACCTCATGCCACCGATCGATGACTCTATTCCCGTCAGCTCCACAGACATAACCTGCGCAAATTGCTCAGCCTGCTGCTGCCGTATGCCCGTGCTGGTCATAGCCGACCCTCTCGTGCCAGAACACTATATCGTTGATGACGAAGCCAGTGGCCTCTCCTTCATGGCCCAAGGTGAGGATGGTTGGTGTGTTGCCCTGGACCGCAACACCATGCTCTGTACCATTTATGAACTTAGACCCCAGATCTGCCGGGATTTTGCCATGGGTGGACACGAATGCTTGCAGGCACGGGAGGATGAACGCCCCTGCTATGACCAGGCTAGGGATTAGCGCAACTGTGCAGGAGTCGCACTATCTCTGATCCACATTAAAGACTCGGCCCCCCGTCTGTCCTAGAGTAAGCACCTGCAAATTTAACCTGATGATACTCATGCTGCTCTGTTTTGGTGACTCCAATACCTGGGGCTTCAACCCCGCAGGTGGCCGTTATGCGGCTGATATACGCTGGCCAACCCGCTTGGCGGCACACCTTGGCCTCCCTTTGCGAGAAGAGGGACAACCGGGTCGAACCCTGCAAGCCGAGCGGCCAGAGCATGGACTCTGCAGCGGACTCGGGGCGTGGCAACAGGCGCTGACGCACCATCCTGATCTCATTGTGCTCGCCCTGGGGATCAATGAGCTGGCGGCCGGAAGCACGGCCAACCAGGCCGTGTCGGCGCTGGAGCACTATCTTCAGCTCTGGCAAAGAGTAAGTCCGAGCAGCCGTCTCGTGTTGCTAACCCCCTCGCCTTTAGGGGCGTTGCAAGCTGGCTGGAAACGACTCTTTGCTGGCACCCAATCCGCCTCCACCCAACTGCCTGCCCTGTGGCTGGCAACGGCCAAACAGTGGCATATTAAGGCGGTGGACCCTAGCCCCCTGTTGCTAAGCCTGCCCGATGGTGTGCACTGGTGCGCCCAGAGTCATGCCCAGGTAGCCAATGCGCTGGCTCAGGCCTTTGAGCCTTGATCTTTGCCTCACAACTACAGTCCCCGGTCATGGCAGGGTAGAATCCGTCATGACCTCCCAACTCTTACTGCTCAGGAACCGCCATGCTCAAGTATCAGATACTTCCCGTGACCCAGTTCATGCAAAACTGCACCCTGCTTTGGTGTGACGAAACCAACGAAGCCGCCCTGGTGGATCCAGGTGGAGAAAGTGCTCGTTTGCTGGCCGAAGTCGCCAAGCGGGGTCTTACCCTGACGCAGCTGCTGCTCACGCATGGCCATCTGGATCATGTCGGTGCAGCCGATGAGCTGCGTCTGAAGAGTGGCGCGGCAATTGTCGGCCCCCAGCAGGCCGATGCCTTCTGGTTACAGGCTCTACCCGCCCAATCCGAGATGTTTGGCTTCCCTTTGACCGAGGCCTTCAGCCCCGATCGCTGGTTAAGCGAGGGCGAAGAGGTGCAGATCGGCAACCAGACACTCTCCGTGCTGCACTGCCCTGGACACACCCCTGGTCATGTGGTCTTTTACAGCCAGGCCAACAAGCTTGCGCTGGTGGGGGATGTCCTGTTCCAGGGCTCAATCGGTCGTACTGACTTTCCCCAGGGCAATCACGGCCAACTGCTGAGCTCCATCAATGAAAAGCTGCTCCCGTTGGGCGATGAGATCACCTTCATTCCCGGTCACGGTGCCAACTCTACCTTCGGTCGCGAGCGGCTGAGCAACCCTTTTCTGACCCAACCCGTCTGGTGATCTGATCACTCTGCGGATCAAAAAGGGGCTCATTATGAGCCCCTTTGTCACACCATCTCCCCGGTTTACATCACCTCTAGCTCTGAGCTTGGAATAGGCTCTTTTTCATAGGCGCGGGTCGATAAGCCCAACATCTCCTGCACCGTAGAGGCGATAGTGATGGAAGAGAGTGTTCCCACCAGCACACCTACAAACAGCGTGAAGGCAAAGCCAAAGAGTGCTTCGCCTCCCAATAGCAGCAGAGTCCCAACGGTAAAGAGCGTGGTCCCCGAGGTGATCAGGGTACGACTGAAGGTTGCCTTGATGGCCCGATCCGAACAGGCATAGATATCGCCACTTACCTTGGAGCTGAGCAGATCACGCAGGCGATCTGAGATCACTATGCTGTCGTTGAGCGAATACCCTATCACAGCCATCAGCCCAGCTATCACATTGAGATCAAACTCCACTTGCAATAGCGACAGCAAGCCCAACGCAACCAGAGCATCATGGATCACCGAGAGCAAGACCCCAACGGCCTGACGCCACTCAAAACGCAGCGCCAGGTAACCGGATATCGCCAAGGAGGCCACCAGCAGCGCCAGCATGCCCTGCTCGAATAGTTCAGCCCCGACCTGAGGCCCCACCATGGTGGTGCGCGTCAGCTCCACTGGCAACGCCAGCTCCTGACTCAGTTGCTGAACCAGCTCACCTGCGTTATAGATCAGCTCCTGGGGTGGCAGCTTGATCAGCCACTCACCTGGCAGACCCGCTGGTTGCAACTGCACCAGGCGCCGCATATCGCTAGAGAGCAAACTGTTAAGTTCAGCCGCCGAGCTTAGTGTCTGGATCTTCAACTCCAGCAGGATGCCACCGGTGAAATCCAATCCCAGATGCAATCCCCGGGTCGCCAGGATCGCTATGCAAGCCAGGGTCAACACAACCGAAACCAGCAAGCCCAGATAACGCCACCGCGTCAAACTGATCTGAACAACTCTATTAATCATGATCAAACTCTCAACAGCTTAAGGGTGCTCTGACCCCAGATTGGATTAATGATGGCGCGCGTTCCCCAGATACCGGTGATCATGCTAGAGAGCAACCCCAGGATCAGCGTGATGGAGAAGCCCTGCAGAGGGCCAGAGCCAATGGCGTAGAGCACAACAGCACAGATCAGGGTGGTGATGTTGGCATCGAGTATGGTGCTAAAGGCCGAGCGATAGCCAAAGTCGATGGCGTTGGCCAGACTCCCTCCCTCTCGCAATCGATCATGAATGCGCTCGAAGATCAGCACATTGGTATCGACCGCCATCCCCACTGTCAGCACCAGGCCCGCTATACCGGGCAGCGTCAGCACGGCGCCTGGCAGCAGCGCCAGCAAACCGACTTGCATCAACAGATTGGCAAGCAAAGAGCTGATCGCCACCCAACCGAACTTGCGATACCAAAGCAGCATGAAAAGCATCATGCCCGCCATGCCAAGCAGCAGGGCACTAAAACCCGCCTCTATGTTCTGCATGCCAAGCGTCGGCCCGATTGATCGCTCCTCCACAATCTTTAGCGGGGCGGTCAATGCCCCCGCGCGCAACAGTAAAGCCAGCTCCTGAGCCTCCCCCAGGGTATTGAGCCCTGTGATGCGAAACTGATCACCCAACGCACTCTGTATGGTCGCCACATTGATCACCTCGCTCTGGGCCCGCAAGGGCCCCCCCGCCTCACTCAAATATTCGGTAAAGACGGTAGCCATGGACTGCCCCACATTGCTGCGGCTAAAGTGGCTCATCTTCGCCCCACCCAGCCTATCAAGGGTGATGCTGACCTGGGGTTGTCCCATCTCCCCCATGCTTGCCCTGGCATCGACTATGTGTTCGCCGCTGAGCACCGCCTGACGGAGCATGGCAACCGGCCGTCCCTGCCTGTCGGCCAGGGTCATGACATTGCTTGCACCGGCCTCACGCGCCTGATGAAAGGCCAGCGAAGCCGTGGCACCAATCACCTCTTTGGCCTGCTTGGGGTTGTGCACGCCTGGCAATTCGATGCGGATCCCCTCCTGTCCCTGGCGCTGCACCGAGGCTTCGGTGATACCAAGCTCGTTGATCCGCTTCTTCAATATGGTCAGATTCTGGGTTACACCGTTGTTGATCAGCTGGTTACGCTCCGCTTGCGTCAGGCTCAGCGTCAGCTTGCTGCCACTGCGCTGTAGCGACCAGGCTTCGGTTTGTCCTCCGGTGTGCTTGCGCACCTGATCCAGCCAGGGTGCCAACTCATCAGACTCGGGCAAGGTGAGTTGAACTTGGCCACTTTGCAGGCGTGTGATGGTCGCCCCCCGCAGCTTGGCCTCCCGGAATTGGCTGCGCAGACTATCCATCAAATTGCGCGTCTGTGCCTCTACGATGAAGTCGCTGTCGACCACTATGAGCAGCTGAGAGCCGCCTCGTAGATCCAGTCCCAGTTTGACGGGGGCCGCCCCCAGACTCTGAAGCCAACCTGGTGCATTGGCATGATACTCCAGGGTAACACTGCTGCCGCGCGGCAGGGCTTGCTCCAATATGGACTTGGCCCGCTGCTGCTCATCCTGGGTGGCGAATACCAGTTGCGCCTTACCTGGGCTCGTGATCACTTTTTGCGGCACTATGCCCTGCTCGGCCAGACGCTCGGCCTCACTGGTGCGCCAGAGTGTGCCCTCTTGCTCCTCTGTGCCATGCAGCCCCAGCGCCGGCTGTTCACCGAAGAAGGTGGGCAGGGAGTAAAAACTGAAGGTAAAAAACATCAGCAGCAACAGGGCGTATTGCCACCGACTCATACGGTTTAATCGGCTATGCGTTGGTTTTTTGAATGTCATGGTCTTGTCCATGTAAAAACAGAAGGCAGGACGTCCCAGGCAAAGAGCCGGGCGCCAGAGTAGAAAACAGAAGGAAGGGCAGATCCCGAGCAGGCAGAGCGAACGCAGTCAGCCTCTTGCTCTCATTACCCCAGGGGGTGCCGAGCCATTACGTGACTTGATGCGCCGCAACGCCCTCTCCTGCCAGGAGCAGGATCAGTGACTTGCGTGACAGAAGCGGTATTGCAGATCTCTAGGATTCCAGCGCCTGGCGCTGAAGCGGCTAAAGCAATTGAGGAAGGCCTGTTTGTGGTAAAGCAGAGGCAGACATAGCGCCAGACCACACAGCAAGAGGTGCACCAGGGTCATGGACCATTCGTGCAGCAAGAGATAGGGCGCGGGCAGCTCGCCGCTTCGACTGCGCATCACTGGCTCACCACGCCAGGCGCGTAGCCCGTTAGCCAGATGAGCGTTATAACCGACACGCCCGGTCACCCCCTGCTGCGAGGAAGAGAGTGGAGAAGAGCCGTCTTTTATACTCTCGCCGGGTTCGGCATGCAGCAGGAGATGGCTGGGCGAAAGGCTAGAAGGCAGCGGGCGCGCGGAGGTATCAGAATGGCTATCTGATAGAAACAGGAGCAGCACCATGAGACAGGATGCCAGAAACCATTTAGCCGCACAGGATATCGTCAAAGCAGACTCTATGAGTTGAATTCTCTGGCAGACTAGCATGGTTGGCCTAGTGCTGCAAAACAGTAGTGCAGCAAACCCGACGCGCAAGTGAGGCATTGCGGCTTAAGGCCAGAGTAACTTGGCATCACACCCCATTCCTTGTTACCGTCCCAGCGTATCGCATCAGGAACGTCCCTATTTATGTCACAACTTACGTCGCAGCCAGCCGCAGAGTCCACCATCCACTTTCGCTTTGAGACCCGGCAGTACCAGCGCCTGCACCGGGTCACCTTCATGGCCCCTACCCTGATCTGGGTACGCCAGGGTACCAAGCAGATGCAGACTCATGGCACACCGCTGCGTTGTGAAGCCGGAGCCTGTTTGTGCCTTCCGGCTTGTGAGGCCTTCCAGATGGAGAATCTGCCCGGCGTAACGGCTCCCTATCTGGCGGATATTTTTGTACCGCCCCGCCGCTGGGGTGAGCGTTTCTTGCAGCTCTATGGCGCGGCACTGCCCGACCAGTGGCAAGCTGAGCCCTCTTTTCCCTGTACAGCCGATCTGAGCCTGGCGCTACACAACGTCATCAGCCACCAAGCGGCCGGCTCCCCCCTGGCCCAGGCCCAAACCGAACACGCCTGGCAGGGGGTATTGCTGACACTGGCGGCCCAAGGCGTGGCGGGCCCCCTGTTTAACCTGCAACCCCTGACCCTGGCGCAAAAAGTGCAGACCCTGCTTGCTCTGGATCTGGCTCGCCCCTGGCAAGCAAAAGAGCTGGCCCAACGGTTAGGCATGAGCGAATCGACCCTGCGCCGCGGCCTACGCCAGGAGGATCGCCGTTTTAGCGAGCTGCTCAGTGACGTGCGCATGAATGAGGCATTTAGCCGGGTGATGACCAGCGAACAACCCCTGTTGCAAATAGCCCTGGAGTGCGGGTTTCAATCCCCCTCGCGCTTTAGCCAGAACTTCCGTCAACGCTACGGCATGAGCCCCAGTGCCCTGCGCCAGGATCGTGATGTGTTAAACGAGGCACCATGACCCCTGCAGGCCTCTCCCCCTTCAGAGCGCGCCGCTGACCGATTGCGCACAGTGCATGACCGTTTGCGGACAGCAGGCTCAGGTGACTTGGCCCATACTGGGCCCTCACCCATCAGGGAAGAGTAGGAGCATCAAGATGTCAAGATACGCTAGCCTGACCACCCCATGCGCCGTGCTGCTGAGCTGCCTGCTGGCAAGCAGCAGCCAGGCGGCCCAACCTGGCGCAGGCTTCACCCTCACCAGCCCGGATATTAAGGCCGGTAGCCAGCTGACCAATAAACAACTATTCAACGGCTTTGGCTGCAGCGGAGATAACATCTCTCCCGCCCTGAGCTGGCACGGAGCCCCCGAAGGCACCCAAAGCTATGCCTTGACCCTCTATGACCCGGACGCTCCAACCGGCAGCGGCTGGTGGCACTGGGTGGTATTCAATATTCCAGCCCAGAGCAAGGGGCTACCGGCCCATATTCAGGCCGATGGTAAGGGCTTGCCTCACGGTGCCATACAGAGTCTGACTGACTTTGGGTTGCCTGGTTTTGGTGGTGCCTGCCCACCTGTGGGCGATAAACCCCACCGCTACCAGTTCACCCTGCATGCGCTCAAGGTCCCCACACTGGATCTGCCTGCCAGCAGCATGCCCGCCCTGGTCGGCTTTATGATCCATGCCAACGAGCTGGCCAGCACCCGCTTCACCGCCTATTACGGGCGTTAAGCCTGGTCTGGGTAACTAAACAAAAGGGCGGTCATTTGACCGCCCTTTTGAGCACCTGTTCTGTTAACCGACTCAAACCAGCTCAGATGTGCAATGAGGGCAACGCTTGGCATTCAAAGGGATCTCACTGCAACAGTGAGGACAGGCCTTGGTCGTCACCTCGGCAGGTGCCGCAGCCTTATCCATTCGCAACTTGTTCATGGCTTTGACCACCATGAACAGGGCGAAGGCCACTATGGTGAAGCTGATCACCGAATTGACGAAGAGACCAATGTTCAAGGTCACGGCGCCTGCAGCTTTAGCATCGGCCAGCGTGTGATAGGGGGCAACCGCTTTGGCACCCTCTTTGAGCACAACAAAAAAGTCTGAAAAATCGACCCCACCCAGCAACAGACCTATAGGCGGCATCAAGACATCATCCACCAGACTCTTGACGATAGTGCCGAATGCACCACCAATTACTATCCCCACCGCCATATCGACCACGTTGCCACGCATGGCAAACTCTTTAAATTCTTTAAACATGCTATGCCTACTCCTTGGTGCACTTAAGAAGAATTAATAGTTGCTCAACTTACGCCTAACTTCAAGCAAAGCAAGGAAATGCACCTACTTGATTATTCATAGATTCTTGGTCACTCATTCATAGTACAGCTGTGATACCCTGCCGAGCACTTTTTTGACAGAGATCACATCCCAAGCTTGTACTCAAGGCTAGCAGAGCGGTGATCCTCTCAACCAAGCATGCAAGGACGCATCTACACACTTTGCCACGTCAGGGAGATATGGTATTGAACCCCTCACTCATAGGTTTTATTGTCGTCACGGCAACCTTCATAGGTTCACTCAGCGGCATGGCGATCCGCAAACGCTTGCCAGATCATCACCTGGAAGCGGAATCCAAAGACACCATCAAGCTGGCCATTGGCCTCATCGCCACCATGACGGCGCTGATCCTCAGCTTTGTTACCGCTACCGCGAAAAACTCTTTCGACACAGTGGATAAGACAGTCAAACAGACAGCCATCGAAGTGCTGGCGCTGGATCGCATGCTGGCCCGATATGGTGAAGAGACCCGCCCCATTCGCCAGTATATGTTGCAAACCCTGGAGCAACGCCTGGTGGTGATCAAAAATGAAACCACCAACAAGCTCGACCCCTCCAAGGCCAGGATCCGCTCTGGCACGGAGCGGATTGCCGATGATATTCGGGAACTGGAGCCAAAGGATAAGGTGCAAGCCAGCCTGCAATCTGATGCCTCGGCCCTGGCTGAAAAATTACTGCAGGTACGCTGGCTGGTCTTTGCTAGCTCCAAGAGCTCAGTACCGGCTCCATTTGTCGATATTCTGATCTTCTGGTTGACGGTGATCTTCACCAGTTATGGCCTGCTCTCGCCATCCAACAAGACAGTGACCATAGTCCACTTTCTTTGTGCCATGTCGGTTGGCTGCGCCGTATTCCTGCTGCTTGAGATGGATGAGCCCTTCACTGGCCTGATCCGCATCTCGCTGGATCCACTGGAATACGCCTGTACTCACATGAATCAGTAACGCTCAACTTGACCCAAAGAGAAGCAGTCCTCCTCCTGAACAAACAGAGGGGGATGGCGTGTCTATCACCCCCCTGTCGAATATAAGGGTCTGAGCAAAGAGCTGGTTTCACTGATCGGTAAGGTAAATCGTCGGCACCCTGGCCTGTAACTCACGCAATTGGCTTTCCAGCTCGCGGATCCGCACCAGCAGCAGATGGGCCAGGGGAAGCGCATTGGCATCCAGGTCAAAATCATCCCGTAACCGGCAGACGCTGCGCACTGTCACCACATGATGGCCGGCAAACGTCCAGGGAGTGACCTGCGGATGGATGGGAAGCAGCGCACCGCTCTCCACTAGCTCCTCCAGCTCTGCCGCCGAGAGGCCCGAAAGCGCCACCAACTCCTCAAACGAGAGCTCGACCTGCTCGTCCAACAAAAAATCTTCTGACAGCTGCAGTCTCATTGTGCCGACTCCTGAGTAAGGTGACTACGCGGGTTGAAACTTGAGCCCTGTGCCAATTGCCGGAACAGGGCTTGCTCTTGGGCGCTGAGCACGGGCGGGATCACTATCTGCACCAGAGCAAAGAGATCGCCCGGCTCGCCGACCCGTTTTGGCAAACCATGTTTGGCGATGCGCAACTGCTGCCCGGAGGAGGTACCTGCTGGCACCTTCAGACGAACCATCCCCGCCAGGGTTGGCACAGCTATGGTGGCTCCCAGCGCAGCCTCCCAGGGGCAGAGCGGTAGATCCAGGTAGAGATCATGCTCCTTGACGCGAAAGATGGGGTGGGGGCGGAGCACAATATGCAAGTAGAGATCGCCGTTGCGACCACCGTGGATCCCCCGCCCCCCTTTGCCCGCCAGACGCAACTTCTGACCATCCGTTGCCCCTTGGGGCACCCGCGCCTTGAAGGTTTGCTGCACACTGTGCATGCGGCCATCCTCCCCCAGCTCGGGCGCCGAAAAACTCAGATCAATCAAGGTGCCGCTATAGGCCTCGGCCAGGGAGAGTGTCGCCGTCACCTCATAATCCTGCCCTGGGATGGGCGTCATGGCGCCTTGCG
>JBOFBS010000299.1:0-3583 GCA_051645725.1 Aeromonadaceae bacterium
AGATCCTCCGGATTGCTGGGGCGCGAGGTACTGGTGCTACACCCAGAGAGCAAGAACAACCACAGTGGCAGAGCCAAACCCAGCCAGCCTGAGGCCGACCGGATGGAAAAGGCTGAAATAAAAAAGGCCGGCAGCGCCGGCCCTCTGCGAGCTGGCATCAAATGGCCTCTTCATTCTCTTCGCCGGTACGGATGCGGATCACCCGCTCCACCGGAGTCACAAAAATCTTGCCATCACCTATCTTGCCGGTGTGAGCACTCTTGACTATGGCCTCGATGCAGCGCTCTACATCATCATCCTGAACCACCAGATCCAGTTTCACCTTGGGCAGAAAGTCCACCACATACTCGGCACCACGGTAGAGTTCGGTATGCCCTTTCTGACGGCCAAAACCCTTCACTTCAGACACTGTCATGCCGCTGATACCGAGATCGCCGAGCGCCTCGCGAACGTCATCCAGCTTGAATGGTTTGATGATGGCTTCAATCTTCTTCATGTGAACTCCTTGCTGTGTAATTGGCGCCATGAGTATCCCACCGCGCCGCCCTTGGCAGAGGATCTGGCCAATTGGGCTATTCTGACCGACTATTCATTGCTAATACAACATGATACGCAGGGCAGATGGTAACGACCAACGCACAGAACGCATAATTTCCATCCTGAGTCGAACGGAATGAAAGCCGTCAGGGGATGATAATGAAAAGCCCGTCATATCGCCAGCCACCAGGCGAGCTGTGACGCCCCCGGTTGCGTTGGCCTCCACGCATGATGGCCTGTGACGTCAGCCTAAGGCTCGCAAAGGGAAGGCGGGCTCGCAGACACGCTAACGGCACGCTCGCTCTGCGCTAGCTGCCAATCATGACTCATGGCACAGGCTTGGCGCACCTCCAGCCGGCTTTGAGCCGAGGTCTGTGACTGCTCCCGCGCTACCGCCCGTTGTACGACCTGATGCAGCTGCATCTCACCACGGGTGATGAGCAAAGTCCCCAATAAGATGATGAGCAGGGCGATCAGTATCTCCAGCAGGGCAAAGCCTGCTGAGGGTAAGGGCGCCCCTCGCCTTCTGCTACCAGTCACGCCAGCTCCCCGCTACCGGTTCATAGCGCCAAAGAGCTGGCGATGCTTGCAACCGCACCACTATATCGGCTCTGTACTCGATCGCCCCAGGAGCAAGCGGAGGTAGAGGGGTGTGACTCGCCACGGCACCATAGAGCCGGGCTCCGGGAGACCACTGCACCGATGAGGAACCGTCATCGCCCAGTAGCAGCAAAAGCCCATGAAAGGAGGTATCAGAGGTGAGCTGCAGCTCGCCTGAAGTCAAAACCAACAGAGCAGGTTCCGCCTGAGTGCCAATTTGTCCACGCAACACACAGGCTCCATGCACCAGGATCAAACCACTCGTCTGGCTATTGAGTGTTTGACAATCCCCGGCAGCTTGCACCGCCAAGCGTCTGAGCTCACCCAGCGCCTGCGACACGCGCGGCATCGCAAACAGGTAATCCAGAAGCTCGCTACGCTCTCCCCCCGGATCGACTCCTGCCAGCAGCAGCGCTCGGGGGGGACGCCGGACCAACAGCGGTGTCGCCAGCACCTGACGCTGCACCAGGACTCGACTCTCGGCAACCTGGATCGGGGAGGAGAGTTGCCACAACCATCCCTGACTACCGTATGTCTGCAGCGCCTGGCTCTGCACCCTGACGGGTGTGGGCCACAGCGCCTGTGCCGGGGCGCGCTCGTGGTAGCGTGTCAGCAGAGCAATGGCTTGCGCCAGATTAGCCTCAGCCTGGCTGAAAGCCTCACGCTGACGAAACTCGCTGGCCTGGAGACGCAGCTCGTTCACCTGCTGCTGTGCAGAGTAAGCAAGCAGCCCCCCCATCAACAGCAACAACAGGAGTGTCATACCCAGGGTTACCCCCCCATGCAGTCGCGACTTACCAGCCATTGCGCACCCACACGTCACGACTCAACCGCAACGGACGCCCTGGCACCTGCCTGGTCACCCCCTCGATGACAACATGCAGCAAGGGCACCTCTGGCTGGGGGACGGTGAAACTCAACCGACTGATCTGAATACTCCCATCCGAGGTGAGATCCTGCCATCCGCGGCCTCCGCACGCTTGAGCCTGCTGGCTGGCCAAATCTGGCCATAGCTTCTGCTCAACGGCTTGTTGCTCACCATTGAAACGGTAACCGGAAAGCTCCTCATCCGCCCACTCCCCGTCGCCGTCCAGATCGCTACGCAGCAGGAGGCAAGTTTCAGTCGGTAGCGACAGCCCCCTGACCCGGTTCTGGGCCGGGTGCCAGGGATAGGGGCGATCCAGAGGCAACTGGGCCAGCCGTTGCTGTAATGCCCCGGCGTTATAACCAGAGCGGCGAACCTCCCCTTCCAGGCGATCCAATAGTGCCACCAGGCTCAGGCGCAACTCCTGCTCCGCCTGTCGCTCGGCATAGTGACGCACACACCCCAGATAGAAGAGCGACAGTGCCAATAGCAGAGCGCTTCCTAACAGCATGGCCAGCATCAGCTCCACCAGGCTGGAGCCAAAACTCCAGCGCATTATGCGCATGGCCAGACCCCCACCAAAGAGGCATCCATGGAGCAAAGACGGATCCGCCCTACGCCCGAGGTTCTAACGCTGACCTGCATGGCCCCCGAGGAGAAGGTGACATGACCAGCCCCGAGTGTGCCCCGCCGAATGCCAATCCCCAGTTCATCGCCTGCGTAGGCTATCTCCTGCAGCACCACCTCAGGGTAATCAGACCAGGCTGCGCCACGGATCACGCCATCCCGGCCGATATCACAGGTCGCAGAGCAGGAGTTACATTCGCTATCCGGCCTATCTGTAATGCGATAGCACCAGCGTTGCCCGGCAAAGAAATAAATATTTATGGCGGGGTCCTGCCGCGCCAGCGCCTCGCTACGAGCCAGCTGAATGTGGCCATACAGAGCATCGGCCGCAGCACGCAGTTGCTGCGCCTGCTGCCTGTGTTGATAACTCGGCGTAGCTACCCCCAACAGGATAAGCAAGACAGCCAACGTGACCATCAACTCCAACAGGGTAAACCCCGAATCTTGATGCCCCACCATGTCACTCCTACTGAATCTATTGCTGAAGTTCCAGAGTGTAGATAGCAAGATGGCGCTAGCCATGTCAGATGTAATAGGTGGAGAAGCTAACCGACATATCTATCAGCAGCTTGTGCTGGGCTCTAACGTGGACTGCTTCGGAAAACCGCCCTACCGGATCAATTTCACTTCGTTTTTTCAATAAAGATTTGAGTAGACCCATTTATTCGCCTGAGCACTATTCCGTATGATGCGTTGATGCTCCTGTCGATTCTGGCAGGCAAGGGAATGTTGGCATGGAATAATTGGAGTATTTCAGAAAATGGCGAAGCAGAGTCAGACTACAGGCAGGGAGCGTCAATTCTCCGATCAGCACAACCTGATTTCTACCACGGACGAGAGCGGCCGAATTCTCTATGCCAATCCACACTTTTGTGAAATAGCCGGCTACTCGGACGAAGAGCTGGAGGGCGTGGATCACAACATAGTCCGTCATCCAGATATGCCTAAAGCCGC